>CBDUCB010000108.1:0-11293 GCA_965365545.1 uncultured Roseobacter sp.
CGGCCCGGGCGCAGGTGCGCGCGCCCGGACCAGTGGGAATACTTATCACCCCGGGCCTGCACCTTATCGAGACGGTTCAGGATATCGTCGATGTTGTCAGGAAAGACCATGAATTCCTGCAGGCCCTGCATGGCTTCTGCAGCCATTTCCGCCGGATAGTCGCGGTCAAAGAACTGCGCCACACCGCCGGGGCTGTTCGAGCTGAGCATGGCAAAGCCCTCGTTGAGGAACTTGTCCTCATCCCCGGAGGCGCTGGCGTTCACGGGCAGCTGCCCGAGGTTCGCGCCGTTGTTGATCTCTGTCTGGACATCTGCGGAAACCACATAGCGCAGGAATTCGCGCGCGGCTTCCTTGTTCGAGGCATTAGCCGGGATGTGGAATGTGTCGGTCGGCGCGTCTTCGGCCAGTTCGACATCCGGGTTGATGGCCGGGAACTGATAGAAGTCGAGCTTGTCGTCATCAAGACCTGCTTCCCGCAGCGGTGCCACGGCGAAGTTGCCCATCAGATAGGCGGCTGCCTCGCCATTGGCCATGAAGGGCAGGGCCTCCTGCCAGGAGTAATTCTGGTGGTTCTCGACATAGGCACCCATGTCAATGAGTTCACGCCAGTTGGCAAAGGTCGCCCGCACACGGTCGTCGGTCCATTTCACCTTTCCTGCGGCGAGATCCATGTGGAAATCAAATCCGTTGGTGCGCATGTTGAGGTAGTCAAACCAGCCGCCCGCGGTCCACAAAAACTTGGAGCCGATGGTATAGCACGCGCGCCCGGAATCGATGATCGTCTGGCAGTTGGATTTCATCTCCTCAAAGGTCGCAGGCTCAGAAAGCCCGAGCTCTTCATAGATGTCTTTGCGGTAATAAATGCCCCACTGGTAATACGTGTAAGGCACGCCCCACTGTTTGCCGTCTATGGTCATCGCCCCCTTGGTGGAGGCCAGGTTTTCGGCAATTTCCGGCTCTGCCCAGAGATCGGAGACATCTTCAAAGAGGCCTGCGTTCACGTAGGGGGTCATCCGGTTGGCCGCGTACCATGTCGCCACATCCGGGCTGTCGGCGGTCAGGAAATTGCGGATCTGAGTTTTGTAAGCTTCGCGGTCGATCACGGTGGTGGAAATCTCAAGACCGGGGTGCAGCGCACCGAAATCCGCGATCATCTTCTCCATCGTCGCGCGCGGCGCGGGGTTGGAAGTGTCGAGGAAAATCTTGAGCTCTCCCGAAAGGTCGGCGGCAGCAGCACCGGCAAGCATGGTTGAGCCGGCAAGTGCCATCAGAGTTGATCTGGTGGTGAAACGCATTGTGTCCTCCCTAAGGTACGTATGCTTTGGTGTTCGTCCCCCCGGTTTTCCACCAATGACCCTGCGAGTGAGTTTCATTATTTGGAACCAGGTTTTATATATTGAAAACTACAGCGCAATATGCCTAGACTGTCAACAGTCTTCTTGGCCGTGGCCGCGAAGCTGAGCACCCGGGGGAGGCTTCGGACAGACGGCGCAAGGCCGGTTCGCAACGGGGTGCATTTTATATGGGGAGGCCGCTGAGATGTCCGGAGACGGCACCGTTGGCAAAGCACTGGATGTACTGGATCAGGTGGCCGCTTTTGGCCGCCCGGTGCGGTTTGGCACCTTGCTGGCGCAGAGCAGTTATCCCAAAGCGACCCTTTACCGCTTTCTGCAGACCCTGACCTCGCAGGGTATGCTTGAATATGACGCAGAACATCAGACCTACAGCCCGGGCGTGCGGCTTGTCCGGCTGGCCCACGCTGCATGGACGCAAAGCTCACTGGCGCCAATCGCGCGACCCGCACTGGACAGGCTGAGTGCTGAGGTCGGGCACACTGTACACCTGGCACAGCTCGATAATGCGCAGGTGCTCTATGTCGATAAGCGCAACGCGACCCACCCGGTCGAGATGTTCAGTGACGCAGGCAAGGTGGGCCCGGCCTATTGCACAGGGGTGGGCAAGGCGATGCTCGCCTTTCTGCCCGAAGAAGAGCTTGACCGCGTTATCCGGCAGCAGTCGTTTCACCGGTTTACTGAACACACGCTGACCACGCCTGCCGCACTGAAAGCCGAACTGCACGATATCCGCCGGCGCGGATACGCCTTTGACCGCGAAGAGCACGAGCCCGGCATCATCTGCATCGCCCATCCGGTTCTGACCGGACAGGGCAGGGTACTGGGCGCGCTGTCGGTCACCGGCACGACAGAAACCATCTCGCTGGACGCACTTGAAGCGCTCGCCCCGCGTCTTGCCGGGGTCGCGCAGGCCGTTGCCGCTGATGCTCAGGCCTGGCGGTTTCCCGATTCAACCATGCAAAAAACAGGGACGTAATCCATGACAGGTGTCACGCTGAAACAGGCGATCAAACGCTATGGCGATGTACAGGTGATCCACGGGATCGACCTTGAGATCGAAGACGGTGAATTCTGCGTTTTTGTCGGCCCCTCGGGCTGTGGCAAGTCCACGCTGTTGCGCATGATCGCGGGGCTCGAAGAAACGAGCGCCGGAGAGATCCACATCGGCGCGCGCGATGTCACCCGGCTTGATCCCTCTGACCGGGGGGTCGCAATGGTTTTTCAGACCTATGCGCTTTATCCGCATATGACCGTGGGGGAGAACATGGGCTTCGGTCTCAAAATGAACGGTGTGCCGGCATCTGAGATCAAAGAAAAGGTCGCAATGGCGTCGGATATTCTCAAGCTGGGCCCCTATCTCGACCGCAAGCCCAAAGCGCTCTCCGGCGGGCAGCGGCAGCGTGTGGCCATCGGGCGCGCGATCGTACGTGGCCCGGAGGTGTTTCTGTTTGATGAACCTTTATCGAACCTCGATGCTGAACTGCGTGTGGAGATGCGGGTCGAGATCGCCCGGCTGCACAAAGACATCGGAGCCACGATGATCTATGTGACCCACGATCAGGTCGAGGCGATGACACTCGCCGACAAAATTGTCGTGCTGCGCGCCGGCAGGATTGAGCAGACAGGCGCGCCGCTTGAACTTTACCGCGACCCGGACAACCGCTTTGTAGCGGGCTTCATCGGCTCTCCTGCAATGAATTTTCTGGACGGAAAGGTCGTGCCCGGCGGTGTCGAGGTGCCCGGACTGGGCCGTACCGTGGCCGTGGAGGCGCAACTGCCCGCTGCGGGCACCGCGGTCACGCTGGGCGTACGCCCCGAGCATCTGGAGGTCCGCAGAGGTGAAGGCGCTCTGAGCGCTGAGCTTTCGGAGGCGCTGGGCGGGGTCTCTTATCTGCATCTCGACACGCCTACCGGCGAGCGCATGATTGTGGAAGAACGCGGCGATGACCGCGCCTCGGAGGGCGATACGGTCGATGTCATTTTTGAGCCACGCCGCGCCATGATCTTTGACAATGAAACCGGATTGCGTATCAGATAGGCGCCCCGCCGTTCCTTGTGTAATTTGCTTTAGGTCTAAAATATTTTCCCTTGAAGCATATTGCGACTCACCCTAACGTCACTGACAGGTGCGGCAGCGCTGTTGCGGCACCTGCGGGCGGGAGTGAGCAATCCAAATGATCGAATACCTGTCATCATCTGAGCCGATGCCGCGCGCGCGGGGCCGGGAGGGCCGGGAATATCGTAAATGTGATCCTGAGCATGTCCGGATTTATAGTTCAGGCTGCGATAATATTGCTTTTGGACAAGTGTCTTTACCCGTTCTTACCCCGGTTCTGACGTCTTCCGGTTCCCGGTCAGCCCGGTCTCACGGTGAACAGACCTGATGCGCGCTTCCGCTCACACCGACACTTTTGCGCGGGATAATCTGCCGCCGGAAGAGAACTGGCCGGATTTGCTTCTCGACGGTTTTGATTATCCGGACCGGCTGAATGCCGCGGTGGAACTGACCGATGCAATGGTCGCCAAAGGCTTTGGCGATCATACCGCGCTCATCGGCAACGGAAGGCGCCGGACCTATAAAGAGCTTGCGGACTGGACCAACCGGCTGGCGCGCGCGCTGGTGGAGAACCTCGGCGTGAAACCTGGCAACCGGGTCCTGATCCGCTCGGCGAATAATCCCGCTATGGTCGCCTGCTGGCTCGCGGCGACGAAGGCGGGGGCCGTGGTCGTTAACACCATGCCGATGCTGCGTGCGGGCGAGCTTTCCAAGATCGTGGACAAGGCCGAAATCAGTCACGCGCTCTGCGACACGCGGCTGATGGATGAGCTGACCGCCTGCGCGAAGACCAGCAGCTTTCTTAAATCGGTCGTGGGGTTTGACGGCACCTCCAACCATGACGCGGAACTCGACCGCCTGGCGCTGGAAAAACCGGTGCAGTTCGCGGCAGTTGATACAGCGCAGGACGATGTGGCGCTGCTGGGGTTCACCAGCGGCACGACGGGCAGCCCCAAGGCCACAATGCATTTTCACCGCGATCTGCTGATCATCGCCGATGGCTATGCGCGGGAAGTTCTGGGGGTGACGCCTGATGATGTTTTCGTGGGCTCGCCGCCGCTGGCCTTTACCTTCGGGCTTGGCGGGCTGGCGATCTTTCCGCTGCGCTTTGGCGCGGCGGCAACCCTGCTCGAGACAGCCTCGCCGCCCAATATGATCGAGATTATCGAGAAATACCGCGCCACCGTTTGTTTTACCGCGCCCACCGCTTACCGCGCGATGCTCAGCGCCATGCAGGAGGGCGCCGACCTCTCCAGCCTGCGGGCGGCCGTTTCGGCGGGCGAGACACTGCCCGCGCCGGTCTATCACGACTGGCAGAAACAGACAGGCAAGCCGATGCTCGACGGGATCGGTGCGACGGAACTGCTGCATATCTTTATCTCCAACCGCTTTGACGATCACCGCGCGGCCTGCACCGGCAAACCGGTCGGCGGCTATGAGGCCAGGGTGGTGGATGCCGGTGGCGCGGAGGTCCCGCGCGGCACTGTGGGCCGCCTAGCGGTCCGCGGACCCACCGGCTGCCGGTATCTCGCCGACGCGCGGCAGAAGGATTATGTGATCAACGGCTGGAACATCACCGGTGACAGCTTTTCGATGGACGAGGACGGCTATCTGCATTTTGCCGCGCGCAACGACGATATGATAATCTCATCGGGGTACAACATCGCCGGCCCGGAGGTGGAGGCCGCGCTCATGTCGCACGCTGGGGTGGCCGAATGCGCAGTGGTCGGCGCGCCGGATCCGGAACGCGGCAGCATCGTGCAGGCGCATGTTGTTCTTAAGGCGGGAGCAGAGCCCGGACCGGACCTCATCGAGGCATTGCAGGCCCATGTCAAAGAGCAGATCGCACCGTATAAATACCCGCGCGATATCCGTTTTGTTGCCGAGCTGCCCAAAACGGCGACGGGCAAGATTCAGCGCTTTGCTCTGAGAAAGACACCATGAGTTCCGGGGGCGATGACCCGGCGCAGGGCGCAAAACTGGATTTTGCAGCCGATATGTCCTACGGCGATTATCTGCAGCTCGACCCGGTTCTGAATGCCCAGCATCCGCGCTCGGAAGCGCATGACGAGATGCTGTTTATCGTGCAGCACCAGACCTCCGAGCTCTGGATGCGGCTGGCCATTCACGAGTTGCAGGCCGCGCGTGAAACGATGCAGCGCGGCGAATTGCGACCAGCCTTTAAGATGCTGAGCCGGGTTGCGCGGATTTTCGAGCAACTCAACGGCTCCTGGGATGTGCTGCGCACGATGACGCCCAGTGAATATACCGCCTTTCGCCCCGCTTTGGGCAATTCTTCGGGGTTTCAGTCGCATCAGTACCGGATGATTGAGTTCCTGCTCGGCAACCGGAACGCAAAACTGATGCAGCTGCACGCGCACCGGCCACAGGCCATGACAGCGCTCAGCGCGGAGATGTCAAAGCCGAGCCTTTATCAGACCGCTCTTTCGCTGCTGGCCGACAGGCTCGGGGATGAGGATCATGCCGGCACGCCGTCGGACAGGGCCTGGACCGCGCAACAAACCGTGCAGGATCAATGGCACAAGGTTTATCTTTCGCCGTCAACCCATTGGGAAATATATGAACTTGCTGAAAAGCTCGTCGATCTGGAGGATTATTTCCGGCGCTGGCGCTTCAACCACGTGACCACGGTGGAGCGCATCATCGGGTTCAAACGCGGCACTGGCGGCACGTCGGGTGTTGGCTATCTGCGCAAAATGCTGGAAGTTGAGCTGTTTCCGGAGCTTTGGCACGTCAGAGGGGCCCTGTAAGTGACTGATGTAACGCGTAAAGACATGTTCCATATGCCGGACGGGTTGATCTATCTCGACGGCAATTCGCTGGGGCCGATGCCTGTGGGCGTGCCGGGTGCGCTCGAAGAAATGCTGCATAAAGAATGGGGCGGGCAGCTCATTCGCGGCTGGAATACTGCGGGCTGGATGGCGCAGCCTGCTCGGGTGGGCGACATGGTGGGCCAGCTCATCGGCGCGCCCGCAGGGTCCGTGGTGATGGGCGATACGCTCTCGGTCAAAGTCTACCAGGCGGTGGCGGCCGCGCTGAAAATGCGGCCTGACCGGCGGGTCATTCTGTCGGACACCGGCAATTTCCCGACCGACCTTTATATGGTCGAAGGGCTGATCTCGACGCTGGACAGCGGCTATGAACTGCACACCGTTGAACCCGGAGCGGTTGCCGACGCCATTGACGAGACCGTGGCCGTGGTGATGCTGACGGAGGTGGATTACCGCACGGGCCGGATGCATGACATGAATGCAATCACGGCCAAAGCACACAGCGCCGGGGCGGTGATGATCTGGGATCTGGCGCATTCCGCCGGTGCGATCCCGGTGGATATTGCCGGGTCGAAGGCCGAATTCGCTGTGGGCTGCACCTATAAATATCTCAACGGAGGCCCGGGAGCGCCGGCCTTTATCTACGTACGCTCTGATCTGGCAGACAGCATCGAGCCCGCGCTCAGCGGCTGGCTCGGGCATCGCGACCCCTTTGAATTCAAACTGAATTATCAGCCGGGCGCCGGGATCGAGCGGATGCGGGTCGGCACCCCGCCGGTTTTGCAAATGACCACGCTTGAGTTTGCAATGAAGGCCTGGGAAGGTGTTGACATGGCCGATGTGCGGGCCGCGTCCATCATGTTGCAGGAACGTTTCATCGAAGGCGTCGAACGCGAGGTGCCACACCTGACGCTGGCGAGCCCGCGTGACAGTGCCACCCGCGGCAGCCAGGTCTCGTTCCGGTTCGAACAGGGCTATGCCGCGATGCAGGCGCTGATCCATCACAATGTGATCGGCGATTTCCGCGCGCCCGATATCATGCGGTTCGGCTTTACGCCGCTTTATCTTGATGCAGGTGACATCGACGAAGCGGTGGCGCGCATCGCGCGGGTCATGCATGATCGGCTCTGGGACCGGTCCGAATTCAAAACCCGCAACCGGGTCACATAGATCAACCACAAGCCGGACCACCGGCGTATTACAGGGGGCCGCCAAGTGCCTCACACACAAGGGAGATACCTGATATGAAACTGAAATCACTGATCCTCGCGGCAGGGCTTGCCGCCTTCGGGACAGCCGGGTTTGCCGATGGTCACGCGGCCAAAGTCAAGGTCGGCATGATCACCACGCTCTCGGGCGGCGGTGCGGGCCTTGGCATCGACGTGCGCGACGGCTTTATGCTGGCCGCAAAGATGGCCGGCAATGATAATCTGGAGGTCGTGATCGAGGACGACCAGCGCAAGCCGGAGATTGCAGTACAGCTCGCCGACAAGATGATCCAGTCCGAGAAAGTTGATGTAATGACCGGTATTATCTGGTCCAATCTCGCCATGGCCGTGGTGCCTGCGGCAACGGCGCAGGGAAAATTTTATCTCTCGCCCAATGCGGGACCCTCGGCCCTGGCCGGCAAGGGGTGTCATCCGCTCTATTTCAACGTGGCATGGCAGAACGACAACCTGCATGAAGCGGCCGGTGCCTATGCCAATGACGCAGGCTACGCCAACAGCTTTATCCTCGCGCCCAACTATCCCGCGGGTCAGGACGCGCTGACCGGCTACAAGCGCATGTATGAGGGTGAGCTTGCCGGCGAGATCTACACCAAGCTCGGCCAGACCGATTACGCGGCCGAGATTGCTCAGATCCGCGCCTCGGGTGCGGACTCAGTGTTTTTCTTCCTGCCCGGTGGCATGGGGATTTCGTTCCTCAAGCAATACGCGGGTTCAGGCGTTGATCTGCCGGTGATCGGCCCCGCCTTCAGCTTTGATCAGGGCATCCTGCAGGCCGTGGGCGAGGCCGCTCTGGGGGTGAAAAACACCAGCCAGTGGAACAAGGACATCGACAACGAAGCCAACAAAACATTTGTCGAAGCGTTTCAGGCCGAGTACGGTCGCCTGCCGTCGCTCTATGCAAGCCAGGGCTATGACACCGCAAACCTGCTGCTGAGCGCGATGGACAAGGCCAGCGTGACTGATCCCGATGCCTTCCGGGCAGCTCTGGCAGAGGCCGATTTCGCCTCTGTGCGCGGAAATTTCCGCTTCGGGTCGAACCAGCACCCGATCCAGGATTTCTACGTGCGTGAAGTGATCAAAGAGGGTGACGTCTTCACCAACAAGATCATTGGCGCAAGCCTCACCGACCATGGTGACGCCTATGCCGCCGAGTGCAGCTACTGACGACTTCGGGGGCGGCGCAGCGTTGCGCCGCCCCGGTTCGCCATGACCCTTTCCCGACCAGAGGCCATTGCTCTCATGCTGCCCATCAGCACTCCCGACAGGCTGCCTGACGTTGCCCGTGACCGGATTGCCGCCAGCACTGTTCTGATCACAGTTTCGGGCGGAAACGCGCGCGCGCCCAAAGACGATACCCGCGCACTGATCCAAGGCGACAGGTGCCACCCGGGCCAGCTTATCACAACCGGCACACATGCACGCGGCGCGGGATGCCACGGCCTTCTTTCCGACGTAAGACAGCAGCCACAGCGGTCTTTTGGTGCAGATCTGATATGACAACCATTCTGCTGATAGAACAGGTGCTGAACGGGCTTCAGTTCGGCGTAATGCTGTTCCTGATGGCCGCGGGGCTGACGCTGATCTTCGGCGTCATGGGGCTGATCAACCTTGCCCACGGATCGCTCTATATGATCGGTGCTTTCGCTGCGGCTGCAGTCGCCGGTGCGACGGGCTCATTCGTTCTGGCCCTGATCGCGAGCCTGGTGGCCGCTGCTGCCGCCGGCGCCATCGTCGAGCTGGTGGTGATCCGCAGGCTTTATGACCGCGATCATCTCGATCAGGTGCTGGCCACCTTTGCGCTGATCCTCATTTTTTCCGAAGGCACGCGCTGGCTCTTTGGCTCTTTTCCGCTATTTCTCGACATACCGCCGGCGTTATCGGGCCCTGTGACCCTGCCGGGCGGCATCGAATATCCGCTCTACCGGCTGGTAATCATCGGCGTGGGCCTGCTCATCGCTCTGGGCCTTTTCCAGCTCATTGCACGCACCCGCATCGGTATCCGCATCCGCGCAGGTGAAAGCGACCGCGAGATGATCGCGGCCCTCGGCGTTGATATCTCAAAACTCTATACGCTTGTCTTTGCCCTTGGTGCAGGGCTTGCGGGGCTGGCCGGTGCGCTTGTGGGCGCCATCCAGTCGGTGCAGGTGGGCATGGGTGAGCCGGTGCTGATCCTCGCGTTCGTGGTCATCGTCATCGGCGGCATCGGTTCCATTCGTGGTGCGCTCGTGGGCGCGCTGCTGGTGGGTCTTACCGATACGCTGGGGGGCGTGCTGCTGCCCGGGGTCTTTGCCACTTTCATGGAACCTGCGGCGGCCACGGCGGTCGGCTCCTCGCTGGCCTCCATGTCGATCTATATTCTCATGGCCGCGGTGTTGCTTTTTAAGCCCACCGGGCTTTACGGGAGCGCCTGAGATGACCCGTGGTTTCCTCATCAATCTGGTGCTCTTTGCGATGCTGCCGGTCACGGCTTTGGTGGCGCTGATGCTCGACGAGCCTTTCATCATCACTCTGACCACAAAGGTCGCCATCCTCGCACTCGCCGGTGTCGGGCTTAACATCGCGCTGGGTCTCGGCGGGCTCGTGAGCCTCGGGCACGCGGCGTTCTTCGGGATCGGCGGCTATGCAATGGGCATCCTCGCCCATCACGCGCAGACCTTCACGCCGATCCTCGAAAGCCCGTTGCTGATCGAAGGCACCAGAAACATGCCGGTGATCTGGCTTGTGGCCGTTCTCACAGGCGCGCTGGCAGCCCTTGCCATCGGCGCGCTCTCTTTGCGCACCTCGGGCGTCTATTTCATCATGATCACGCTCGCTTTCGGGCAGATGCTCTATTACTTCGCGATTTCCTGGCCTGCCTACGGCGGCGAGGACGGTCTGTCGATCTATGTGCGCAACGGCTTTCCCGGGCTGAACACGCTCGACCCGATCCAGTTTTTCGCCATCACCTTTGTTGTGCTGGCGCTGGTGCTCTGGGGGGCCGGGCGGTGTGCCGCGTCGCCCTTTGGTCTGGCGCTTTCTGCTGCCCGACAGAACCCCGGGCGGGTAGAAACGGTGGGCCTGTCGCCTTACCGTCTGCGGCTGCTGGCTTTTGTGATTTCGGGCGCTGTCACAGCCCTCGCCGGCGCACTGTTCGCCGATCTCAACCGTTTTGTGAGCCCGACGATGCTAAGCTGGCACATGTCGGGTGAGATCATGATTTTCGTGATCCTCGGTGGTGTGGGGCGGCTTTTCGGGCCGGTCGCAGGGGCGGCACTCTTTATTCTGCTGGAGCATGTCCTCGGCGGACTGTCGGATTTCTGGCACGTTTATCTGGGCCTGCTGTTGCTTCTGGTCGTGCTCTTTGCCCGCGGTGGCATGATCGGCGCGCTGGCGGGACGGCAGGTGGCGCATGACTGAGCCATTGCTGCGCATCGAGGGTCTGCGCAAATCCTTTGGTGCGCTCTGTGCCACCGATGATGTATCGCTGACGCTGCGCCCGGGCGAGATCCACGCGCTGATCGGGCCTAATGGCGCGGGCAAATCGACGCTGATCAAACAGATCGCGGGCGGGCTCGCGCCCGATGCCGGACAGATCTTTTTTGACGGCCGGGACATTACCGGGTTCAACACTGTCGCGCGCGCACGCGCCGGGCTGGGGCGCACGTTCCAGATTTCCTCGCTCGCAATGGAATACACTGTGCTTCAGAATGCGATGCTTGGGGCGCTGGGGCGGGCCGGGTCCGTCTGGCGGTTCTTCCGTCCGGTGATGCAGGATGCGGGTCTGCGCGCGGCGGCCATGAACGCACTGGAGCGGGTAGGGCTGGAAAATCTGGCGACACGGCGCACTGCCGATCTCAGCCACGGGCAACGCCGCCAGCTGGA
>CBDUCB010000109.1:0-11245 GCA_965365545.1 uncultured Roseobacter sp.
GTGCTGACCCTTTGCTGGTACGCCCGCCACGTGATCCCGCACGGGACGCCGGAGAAATGGTCAGCTACATCCCGATCTGACCGGCTGTTGACACAAAACGTGAACAAGACTAGAACAAACGCACATCACTGTGGCGAAGGGACAGGACATGCTCACGAAGAAGCAGTTGGATTTGCTGGATTTCATCAACAAACGCATGCAGCGGGACGGCGTTCCGCCCAGCTTTGACGAAATGAAGGAAGCGCTGGATCTGCGCTCCAAATCGGGCATCCACCGTCTGATTACGGCGCTGGAGGAACGCGGCTTTATCCGCCGTCTCGCCCACCGCGCCCGGGCCATCGAAATTGTGAAGCTGCCGGAAAGTCTCGGCGGTGCGCCGCAGCACGGGTTCACTCCCCGCGTCATCGAAGGCGACCGGCCCGATGGCCCGGTGCCCGCCGGCGCACAATCCGTCAGTGGTGTCACGGCGCAGGCATTGCCACTGATGGGCCGTATTGCGGCTGGTGTCCCGATCGAGGCGATCAGCGAGCAATCGGCCAGTGTCGCTGTGCCCGGACAGATGCTCAGTGGACAGGGCAACCATTATGCGCTTGAGGTGAAGGGGGATTCGATGATCGAGGCCGGCATTAACAACGGCGACGTCGTGGTGATCCGCGAGACCAGCGTAGCACAGAACGGCGATATTGTTGTGGCCCTGGTGGAAGATCACGAAGCCACGCTGAAGCGGTTTAAACGCGATGGCGACCGGGTCGCTCTTGAGGCTGCCAACCCGGCTTATCAGACCCGCATTTTCACCGAAGACAAAGTTAAAGTGCAGGGTAAACTGGTTGGCCTGATCCGCACCTACTGAAGCCTGCCGGGCGCGGTCTCAACCGCGCTCGTCTTTCCAGTGGGTCCAGAGCCGGGACCCTGTGAGATCCCGCACGGAGATGAACTTCAGCCCGTCGCGTGTTTCATGAATTGCCACTGCACCGGTGCTTTGCAGGTATGCCGGGTCAAATACGGTGCATCCCGTCTCTTTCAGAGGTGTGTCCAGACTGGCCACCACCACCTCATCCGCCGCGCATCCGCTGAACGCTGCAACCGCCTTTTTGCCCGACAGGTGCACCAGTGACATCCCCCCCGGCAACTGCCCGCCCCCCGCCGGCCAGCGCGCGGCGGCAACTGCCTGATCCGCAGGTGCACCATCGTTTTCCAGCCAGTTCCGGGCAACAAAACCGGCCCCTTTCGGTTTACTGAGCGCGCGGCCCTCACTTGTCATCAGACCCACGAGCGCACCGTTTTCCGCAATCAGCCCAAGCGGACGATCCGCCTGAAACCAAAGCAAAAAAGAGGCCAGCACAGGCACAAAGCCAGCCAGGCGCAACCGCCCCCGCCACAGGATCACAAAGAGCGCCCCCAGCGCCATCATTGGCAGCACCGCCGCTCCGGGACCCGGAACAAAAGAGCGCGCACCGTCGAGCCCGGCAACAAAGGTGCCCACGCCAAGGATCCATTGCAGTCCCGCACCCATCAGCCACAGACCGATCCAGTCCAGACCGAAAGGCGCAAGGATCGCCGCCAGCACCGACGCAGGCACGACCACGGCCCCCATCACCGGCACGGAAAGAAGGTTGGCCAGCAACCCGTAGTGCGCCAGAGCGTTGAAGTGCGCGGCCCCGATGGGGGCTGTGGCAAGCCCGGCGATGCCGGATGACATCAGCACCCCCACCACCGGGGCCGCCCATTTCGGCCCGGTTGAGATTTTCGCGTCCCGCACCCATCCGAAGACGGCCACAAGGGCCGTTGTGGCAGCGAAAGACATCTGAAAGCCCGGTCCCAGCAATGCTTCAGGCCGCAGGCAAAGCACAATAACAGCAGCGATTGCGACCCCGCGCAGGCTGATGGCTCTGCGATTGATCAGGATGGCGCCAAAGGCCACCGCCACCATGACATATGCCCGTTCAGTGGCAACGTTGCCCCCCGACATGGCAAGATAAAACGAGGCCGCGGCCAGGGCCCCCACGGCTGCTGTTTTTTTGACATTGATCCGCAGCGCCAGTGCCGGGATCAGCGACAGAACCACCCGCAGGAGGGCAAAGACAAAGCCGCTCAGCAGCCCCATATGTAACCCCGAGATCGCCAGAAGATGCGCCAGATTACTGGCGCGCAGGTCTTCCAGCGCCTGCTGACTGATGCCGGAGCGCGCGCCTGTGGTAACGGCGACGGCAACGCCCCCGACATCGCCGGGCAATATATCCTGCACCCGGGCCGAGGCGGCCATGCGCATGCGGAAAACAGCAAGCCCCGCGGCCCCATCGCTGGCTGGGGCACTGGCCAGAACCGGCACGCGGGTATAGCCCACAGCACCAAGCTGGCCGAACCATGCATGGCGTTGAAAATCAAAACCGCCAGGCTCCACCGGCCCGCCGGGCGGAGACAGATGCCCCGTCGTCATGATCCGTAACCCCGGAACCGGAACGACCGATGCCGACTGGTCCCCGTGCAGCGAGATGCGCACACGAGTGGGTGTGCGCGCGGGCGACACACGCTCAAGCGTCACCTGGTCCAGCGTCAGGCGCAGGGCATCCGAACTGCTGCGATCGATGTTAACCACACGTCCCTCTACGGGGCCGTAATAGCGCCATCCGATCACCGGCCCGGCCACATCATGGGCCCGGTGTGCCGCCAGCAAAAACCCCGCAGCCACAGTGGCCATCCCGAGTGCCAGCGGTGCAAAGGCTTCGCCAAGATACCGCGCAAGGATCAGAGCTCCGAAAAGCCCCCCTGAAACGCTAACAAGAAACAGCGCGGAGGGCTCGAAACGCAAAGAAAAGTACCAGCCGATGCCAAGCGCCAGCGCCACCGGCACCCATTCGAACATATGGCTGCGCTGGCGCAGCAGGACCTGTTTGATCGCGCGCAAGCAGCTCCTCCTTGCTCCCGTCTCCCGCACTGGATAGACACGTCCGGAATTCCTAACCTCCCATGGTTACTGAAAGGTAAACGCCCGCATGTCCGCATCCGTTGTCACCCGTTTCGCGCCGTCTCCCACGGGGTATCTGCACATCGGCGGCGCGCGCACGGCGCTCTTTAACTGGCTCTATGCGCGGGGACGCGGTGGGCAGTTTCTGCTGCGCATCGAAGACACGGACCGGGCGCGCTCTACCCCCGAAGCGACAGAAGCCATTCTGAAAGGGCTTTCCTGGCTCGGGCTCGATCATGACGGGGAAATCGTCAGCCAGTACGAAAATGCCGACCGGCATGCCGGGGTCGCCCGTGAACTGCTCAGTTCAGGCAAAGCCTACAAGTGTTTTGCCACACCGGAGGAAATCACAGCTTTCCGCGACGCTGCCCGCGAAAAAGGCGAAAGCACGCTTTACCGCTCGCCCTGGCGCGATGCCGATCCTGCCACACATCCTGACGCACCGTTTGTCATCCGCATCCGCGCGCCCCTTACCGGCGAGACGGTGATCCGCGACGAGGTCCAGGGCGATGTGCGCATCAGCAACGACCAGCTTGATGATATGATCCTGTTACGCTCCGATGGCACACCGGTTTATATGCTGGCCGTTGTAGTTGATGACCACGACATGGGCGTGACCCATGTGATCCGCGGAGACGACCATCTTAATAATGCTGCGCGGCAGATGATGATCTATGATGCAATGGGCTGGGACGTGCCGGTCTGGGCGCACATTCCGCTCATCCACGGGCCGGACGGTAAAAAGCTCAGCAAACGCCACGGTGCTCTGGGCGCACAGGAATATCAGGTGATGGGCTATTCCGCCGCCGGTATGCGCAACTATCTCGCAAGGCTTGGCTGGAGCCACGGCGATGACGAGTTCTTTACCGACAGTCAGGCGCGCGAATGGTTCGATCTCAGCGGCATCGGCAAGAGTCCGGCGCGGTTTGACCTCAAAAAGCTCGAGAACCTCTCCGGGCAGCACATCGCGGTCACAGATGATGCTGCATTGCAGCGTGAAATCACCGGATTTCTCGCAGCAGCGGAGGCGCCGGCGCTGTCACCCACACAGCAGGATATGCTGGTCAGGGCCATGTACTGCGTCAAAGAGCGCGCAAAGACATTTCCGGAACTTCTTGAAAAGGCTCACTTTGCTCTGACCTCGCGTCCAGTTGAGCCAGACGAGAAAGCATCGAAAAACCTGGACCCGGTATCCCGTGGTATACTCGGGGAATTGACGCCGCAGCTGCAAAATGCTAGCTGGGACAGAGAAAATCTGGAGGCGGTTCTGAACAGCTTCGCGGAGAGCAAAGACACCAAATTCGGCAAGCTGGCCGGGCCTTTGCGTGCAGCACTCGCGGGTCGGGCTGTAACCCCGTCAGTTTTTGATATGATGCTGGTGCTGGGGCGCGACGAGTCTCTGGCCCGCCTCTCTGACGCTGCTGAGTAAGCCGCAGAGACGGCCCCTGCGCCCGGAGCGCGGAACGATATGATGGCCTTGTGCGGCGCTTCGCCTGTCACTGGCTCCACAGCGGGTCCGCCCGCGGCTACGACAGGAAGGACCGATAATGGCTGAAAGCACAAAATCCGCAAAGCTGACGATCGATGGCAAGGAGTATGATCTGCCGATCTATTCTCCCACTGCCGGTCCGGATGTTCTCGACATCCGCAAACTTTACGCTCAGGCGGGTGTTTTCACCTATGACCCCGGTTTTACTTCGACGGCAAGCTGCGACAGCACCATCACCTTCATCGACGGGGGCGCCGGCGAGCTGTTGCACCGCGGCTATCCGATCGACCAGCTGGCAGGCAAATCGCACTATCTCGAGGTCTGCTATCTGCTGCTTTACGGCGAGCTGCCCTCGCCCGCGCAGCTGGAAGATTTCGAAAGCCGTGTGACCAATCACACAATGCTGCACGAGCAGATGATGAACTTCTTCCGTGGCTTCCGCCGTGACGCGCACCCTATGGCCGTTATGGTCGGCGTGGTCGGCGCGATGTCTGCATTCTATCACGACAGCACCGACATCACCGATCCCTGGCAGCGCGAAGTGGCCTCGATCCGGCTTATCGCCAAGATGCCGACGATCGCTGCCAATGCTTACAAATACACAATCGGGCAGCCCTTCATCTATCCGCGGAATGATCTGGACTATGCGTCTAACTTTTTGCGCATGTGCTTTGCGGTGCCGGCCGAGGACTATCAGGTTAACCCCATCCTCAGCCGTGCAATGGACCGGATCTTTACCCTGCACGCCGATCACGAGCAGAACGCCTCGACCTCGACGGTTCGTCTGGCATCGTCGTCCGGCGCCAATCCGTTTGCCTGCATCGCAGCCGGCATCGCATGTCTCTGGGGTCCTGCGCACGGCGGCGCCAACCAGGCCTGTCTGGAGATGCTGAACGAGATCGGCACTGTCGACCGGATCCCTGAGTTTATTGCCCGTGCCAAGGACAAAGACGACCCTTTCCGCCTGATGGGCTTTGGCCACCGGGTCTATAAAAACTTCGATCCGCGCGCCAAAGTGATGAAGGAAAGTGCCGACGAGGTGCTGGAACTGCTGGGCGTTGATAACAATCCGATCCTGCAGGTCGCCAAGGAACTCGAAGCCGCAGCCCTTGCCGACCCCTATTTTGCCGACAAGAAGCTCTTTCCCAACGTGGATTTCTATTCCGGCATCATCCTTGAGGCGATGGGATTTCCGACGTCGATGTTCACGCCGATTTTCGCCGTGGCGCGGACGGTGGGCTGGATTTCGCAGTGGAAAGAGCAGATCAGCGACCCGCAGCTTAAAATCGGCCGCCCGCGCCAGCTTTATCTCGGCGAAACAGCCCGCGATTACAGCGATATCGAGAACAGGTAACCTGCACGGTTACCGCTGCAGAATCCGGCCGGATCCTTCGGGAACCGGCCTTTTTCGTGCCGTACCGTCCGAATCACCCCGTCACGGGTCCCTTGACCAGGGGCCGGCTGAGCGGGCCGACTGTCTCCATTCCAACCGGTGAAAAAAGGCGAAAATGTGTCATTGTTTCGCGCGTTTGCATAATAAGCCCGGTTTCTTGACCTGACCCTGCGAGGGGCTCAGACTGCCGCTCAACCCGGTGCAGTGCTGCGCCGGACCGGTTGTGACTAAGTCAGCTCCGGTGTTCTGCCTGAGGGGGCCGGGCCGGATCACAGCCATTCAGACGTGATATTTTTATGCCCGTTTCACCGGGCAGTCGCCTTATGCCTGTTCGCTATAAAGAGTTATATATGCCGCATGTAATTTCATCCAGAACCGCCCCGGACGGCGGACTTGCCCGTAATATGCCGATGGTCGGCGGAGAGGGCACGCAGTGCGCCCTGATCCACGACCGCAGCGCTGAAAATGATCGGGTCGCCGTCGTTTATGACCGCGGCGACACCCCACCCCATATCACAGTCACCGAAGTCTCAGACGGAGTTCAGGCAGTGCATGCTGATGGCGTTGCCGTGGCGGTGATCGCCTGTGCGATGGGACCGCGGATCAGGCCGGACGATGTGGTGCTGGTCGAGCGCTTTGTGACAGGCCCGCGTAACTGAGCACCCTACCGGCCCTCAAATTTCGCGGCGCGCTTTTCGCTGAACGCCAGGACACCTTCTTTGAAATCGCGCGATTTACCGCACGTGCCCTGCATCCGCGCTTCCAGCGCCAGCTGGTCTTCAAAACCGTTGTCCCACGAGCGCCGGATCACTGTTTTGATGGCGCCATAGGCCGCCGTTGGCCCCTCGGCCAGATGCGCGGCCCGGGCTTTCCATGTTTCGTCAAAATCAGCGTCCGCGACCGCTTCCCAGATCATGCCCCAGTCGTCCGCCTGGCGCGCGGTGATCTTATCGGCAAAAAGGGCGGCTCCCATCGCCTTGGCCATGCCCATCGTGCGTGGCAGCACCCAGGTGCCGCCCGCGTCCGGAATAAGCCCGATCCGCGCAAAGGCCTGCAGGAAATAAGCACTCTCCGAGGCGATCACCACATCCGCGGCCAGCGCCAGATTGGCTCCTGCCCCTGCCGCGGCTCCGTTGACGGCACTGATTGTCGGCACCGGGCAGTCGGCAATCGCGCGCAGCATCGGCGCGTATTCATCGCGCAGGGTACGTTCCAGATCAATGTTTGAGGCCCCGACCCGGTCGCCCAGGTCCTGGCCCGAACAAAAGGCCCTGCCGGCACCGGTGATGACCACGACCCGCGCCTGTTTGCCCGCTTCCGTCACCGCGTAGGCGATCTCGGCCCGCATCTGAGTGGTCAGCGCATTCATCTTGTCGGGACGGTTCAGCGTCACGGTTGCCACGCCGTTTTCATGCGTGAAGGTCAGCGTCTGATAATCCATGGGGTGTCCTTTTCCGACAGGCGGCGGGTGGCCTCACGCCGTCATATCAGACTGAGCAGTTCAGAAAAGAAAAACGAGGCGTCAGTCTTTGAGAATCTCCTTCAGACGCGCGCTCTCCGCGTCACTCAGCGCGGCCTCCTGCGGGGCCGTGCCGGCGGCGCGACCACGCAGATACAAAAGCCCGATACCGCCCGCGAGGAACAGCATCAGCGGCCCGGCCGCATAAAGCAGCCAGTTCGCGCCCGTCACCGTCGGCTGCAAAAGAACAAATTCGCCATAGCGCACCACCACGAAATCCACGACTTCATCGTCGCTGTCCCCGGCCAACAGACGCTCACGGACAATCAGCCGCAGGTCCCGCGCGATATTGGCGTTGCTCTCGTCGATGCTCTCGTTCTGACAGACCGGACACCGCAGCCCCTTCGAGATGTCGCGCGCGCGTTCTTCGAGCACCGGGTTGTCCAGCACCTCATCGGGCTGCACTGCGAGCGCAACCCCGGGCAGCAACAGCATCAGCACGAAGGCAAGTGCGCGGATCATTCAGCCGGCACTCCCGTAACGGATTTGCGCGCGCCTGCGGCCACCCGGAACCGGCGGTCAGAGAGGCTCAGAAGACCGCCAAGCGCCATCAGGCCGCACCCGATCCAGATCCAGTTGGTGAGCGGTTTGATATAGGTCCGTATGGTCCAGCCGCCCTGAATCTGCTCGTCGCCGATCACCACATAGACGTCGCGTAACAGGTTGTAGTCGATCGCGGCTTCTGTTGTCGGCATCTGCGCCACCGGATAAATGCGCTTCTCTGGCCGGAGCGAGGCAATTTCGCGCCCGTCCTCAGAAAGGGTCACAAACCCCATGGTCGACAGATAATTCGGCCCCTCAACGCGCTGTACATCGTTCAGTGTCAGGGTGTAATTTCCAACCGCGAACGGCTCACCGATCTGTGCTACGCGGATGTCTTCCATCTGCCAGGCAGTCAGGCCGGCCACGCCCATCATCGTCAGTCCCAGGCCGCTGTGCGCGACCATCTTGCCCCAGTCCGCGCGCGGCAGGCGCGTGAGACGCGCCAGACGGCCAGGACCGCGCCCGGTGCGTTGTGCAAGATCAATAATGGTCCCCATAACCACCCAGGCCGCAAGGAACATGCCAACCGGACCGATCAGACTGCGCCCGGTCTGCATGGCCCAGGCCAGCCCGCCCACCGCGAGTGCGAGCACAAAAACATACCGCAGCGGCCGGGCCGCGCGCGCAATGCTCGCGCGCTTCCAGGGCATCGAGGAGCCAAGCGGCAGGATCAGGCCCAGCAGCACCATAAAGGGCGTAAAGGCCATATTGAAAAACGGCGGGCCCACGCTGAGCTTGCGGTCAAAGAACATCTCTGCGACCAGGGGCCACATGGTGCCGACAAAGACGACAAAACATGACACAGCCAGCAGAAGGTTATTGGCCAGCAGCGCACTCTCACGACTGACGAGAGAAAAGACGCCGCGCGCTTCCATGGCCCCTGCCCGCAGCGCAAAGAGAATGAGCGCACCACCGGTGAAAAAAGCCATAATCATCAGAATGAAAACACCGCGTTCGGGATCGTTTGCAAAAGCATGCACAGAGGTCAGCAGACCCGAGCGCACGATAAATGTCCCGATCAGTGAAAAGCCGAATGCAAGAATTGCCAGCAGGATCGTCCAGCTTTTGAGGCTCTCGCGCTTTTCCACGACAATCGCAGAGTGCAGCAGAGCCGCGGCCAGCAACCAGGGCATAAACGACGCATTCTCGACCGGATCCCAGAACCAGAAGCCGCCCCAGCCAAGCTCGTAGTAAGCCCACCAGGAGCCAAGCGCGATACCGATGGTCAGGAAAATCCACGCCGCCAGCGTCCAGGGCCGCACCCAGCGCCCCCAGGCGGCGTCAACCCGGCCCTCGATCAGGGCGGCCACGGCAAAGCTGAACGCCATGCTCAGGCCGACATAGCCGAGATAGAGAAACGGTGGGTGAAACGCGAGACCAGGATCCTGCAGCAGCGGGTTCAGGTCCTGCCCGTCAAAGGGGGGCACGGCCATCCGCAGAAACGGGTTGGACGTAAAAAGAATAAACGCGAAAAACGCTACGCCGATCGACGCCTGAACGCCCAGAACGCGCGCCCGCAGCGTTGGCGGCAGGTTGCCCCCGAACCACGCGGCCATGGCGCCGAACAACGTTACGATCAGCACCCAGAGGAGCATGGAGCCTTCGTGATTGCCCCAGGTGCCGCTGATCTTGTACAGCATCGGCTTGGCGGAATGGCTGTTCAGAACCACCAGCTGCAGGCTGAAATCGGAGGTCACAAAGGCCCACATCAGCGCGGCAAAAGCAGCGGCCGTCAGCAGAAACTGTACATTGGCGGCAGGTTCGGCGACAGCCATCCAGGCCGGCCACCGTTTGTGTGCGCCGACAAGCGGCACAACCGTCTGGAGGATCGCCACCAGGAAGGCGAGGATAAGAGCGAAATGACCGAATTCTGTAATCATGAGCGAGACTATAAGCCCGCATCGGGCGCCTTCCAATGACAAAGCGCCCGCTTACCGGATCACTTTGTCGCGGGGGTCGTGCGGCGGCTTTGCCAGGCCTCAAGCGCGAGGTTGGTGTCAGGTTCGACCGACACCGCAGAAAGCCGTGCATCGGTGCCCGTGTCTGCAAGGCCCGGAGTGTCGGGACGCAGCGCCTGCAGTGCTGCGATGTTTTCTATCACCCGCGGAGCACGGGCCATGGTCTGCGCGACAGAACGCTGAAATTGCTGGCTTTTTACCTGATGCCGCGCACCGAAATAAAATGACACGATGACACCGAGCAACCACCAGAGCGGCTCCGGCACCAGAGCGATGCCCTGCATCCGCGCGGCAAACCAGACGGGATCCACCATCGCGGCGATGAAAAGACCCAGCGTCCCGAGCGCCAGCGCAGGGCGCGGAATCCGGTTTACACCATCCATGATCCGGTCGAACAGACCGTCGCGTTTGGTTTCAAACTCACGGGCGTATTGCTTCAGCGACTCGATGCGCAATTCCTGATCGCGGACAGCATCGCCTTCGGCATTCTCGCGAAACACTTCAGCTGTCTCGCGTAACACATTACGTCCGCCACCAAAAATTGCTGTGAGTATTCCTGTGATCAGGCCCATGACACTACCCTTTGCTGAAACTGAAGATCGCTGAGATGATACTGCGGAGAGATGAATTCCTCAGCCCGTCTGATCCATCCGCCCTTGCCGCCAGCCCGGGTGCGCGCAAACTTCCGGCTCGCCGGACGCTTGTCCGCGATGCGGAAATAGTAGTTGCGGCGCGCAATACCGTAGGCATCCACGAAGTGATCGGGCGCACTGGCCCAGGCCTCCCGCGTCGCAGCGATTGTGCGGGGTCCGAGTGCGCCGTCGATCGCCAGCGGATACCCCATGTCTCTGAGCAGACGCTGCAGAATTTTCACGGCGTTGCCACCGGCATTCACATACATATCGAAAACGGAAGCCTGCAGCGGCTCCGGCAGCTGTTCAATCAGCGGCTTTCGAAAGTAATGTTTCTCAAATATTTCAATGGCATCGTGGCGTGTTAGCGCCCGGACGTCGGCAATTGTAATGGCACCGTCCTGATTTTTGTCGAGCCCCAGACGGCGCAGAGTGTGGATCGTAACGCCGTGATTGGTTGCACCGCCCGGGTCGTCAGGGTCGTTCACAAAACCGCCCTCCCGGGCCACTATGTCGCTGGCAATATCTCTGACCGTTTGCATGGCTGTTCCCTCTGCGCTCGTATCACGGGCGGCAGAATGATCAGCAAATGGTTAAAACAGATTGAGACAAGCGTACGCTGTCAGCCTTCTGAGTCTCTGGCCGGGTCCTGATAGACACCCTGTTCCTTCAGGGCATCGACCACTTCTTTGGGCATATAGGTTTCATCGTGTTTTGCAAGTATTTCAGTGGCTTCAAAGACGCCG
>CBDUCB010000110.1:0-11066 GCA_965365545.1 uncultured Roseobacter sp.
TGTGCCGTACCGCGTTTTTACACTGGATAACCCCGCGCGTCTGGTGATCGATTTGCGCGAAACCGACTGGACAGGAGTGCGCGCCGGAGACCTGCAGAAAGGCAGCGATCTGTTGCAGGAGATCAGGTTCGGCGTCTATCAGCCGGGCTGGTCGCGCCTCGTTGCGTCCCTTACCGAGCCGGCTTTGCCGCGCGACATCGGCATGGCAATTGATCCCGGCACCGGTCGCGCCATGCTGCATATGACCTTCCATCCGACGACTGCGGAAGAATTTGCAGCAGCAGCAGGCGTGCCCGATACCGCACTCTGGCCGCGCGAGGATGTCGCACCCTCTGTGGCGCCAAAAACAGATGACCGTTTCGTTGTGGCGGTTGATCCGGGCCACGGCGGCATTGATCCGGGAGCCGAACGCGACGGTGTGACGGAAAAAGAACTGATGCTGGAATTTGCGTTTGAGCTGCGCGAGGTCCTGAATGCTGCGGGCGTCCGGGTGGCGCTCACACGCGACCGCGACGTCTTTGTCTCGCTCAACGCTCGCGTGGCGCGTGCGCACCAGGCCCGGGCGGATGTTTTTTTGTCGCTTCATGCCGATGCCCTCGAGCAGGGGGGCGCTCATGGGGCAACGGTTTATGTTCTGTCTGAGGAGGCGAGCGATAAGGCGTCCGGCCAGCTTGCGGCGCGCCACAACCGGGCAGATATTATCGCGGGCGCGGATCTGACGGGGTCTGATGATCAGGTGGCCGGCATCCTGCTGGATCTGGCGCGCCAGGAAACCGAGCCGCGCACCGATGCGCTGGCCGGGCTCCTGATCCGTGGCATGACCCGTGCGGGTGGTCCGATGAACAGCCGGCCCCTGCGCCGTGCGGGATTTTCTGTGCTGAAGTCCGCCGACATCCCGTCGGTACTGATTGAGGTCGGGTTTCTGTCCAGCGCGCGGGATCTGGAAAACCTGCGCCGTCCTGAATGGCGCGCGCAGATGGTCGGCGCTCTTGCTGAAGGCCTGCTGGAGTGGCGTGCGCAGGATCTCGCCCGCCGGGCTCTTTTGCGCCAGTAACAATTGTGCGCGCGCCGGCGCATCGCTTTGACCATTGCGCGGGCAATGCTTATATGTTGATGCACGGCTGCAGCGCACAATAAAGGCGACCCCCCCTTGTTCCGGTTTATTCTGTCATTTCTTGGCGGCATCTTCACCACGATCACCATGGCCATCGGCATGGTGGCACTGACGGTGGGCGCGATTTTCTGGGTCTATGGCCGTGACCTGCCAAGCCACGAGTCGCTGGCGCAGTATTCCCCTCCGACGATCAGCCGGATTTACTCCGGCCAGGGCCAGATCATCGATGAATTCGCGACCGAGCGGCGGCTCTTTGCCCCGGCTGAGACAATCCCGGATCTCGTGAAACAGGCATTTATATCGGCCGAGGACAAAAACTTTTACGAACATGACGGGTATGATCTGCGCGGTATCGGTGCGGCATTCATTGACGCCGTGCGCTCTCGTGGTCAGGACGTACGCGGGGCCTCGACGATCACCCAGCAGGTGATGAAAAACTTCCTGCTGTCAGGCGACCGGCGCGCGGAACGCAAAATCAAAGAGATTATCCTCGCGGCACGCCTCGAAGAAACACTGAGCAAAGAGAAGATCCTTGAGTTGTATCTCAATGAGATTTTCCTTGGCCAGAATTCCTATGGTGTGGCCGCAGCCGCACAGACCTATTTCAACAAACCGCTGATTGATCTGGAGCCGCATGAGGCGGCTTTCCTCGCCTCGCTGCCCAAAGCGCCGAGTGATTATCACCCCGTGCGTCAGAAAGACCGTCTGCTGGCCCGGCGGAATTTTGTTCTCAGAGAAATGATGGAGAACGGGTACATCACCACCGCCGCTTATGAGCAGGAACGCAACGCCCCGCTGCGCTCCGTGCAGAACGGCGACTTCGAAAGCTTCAAAGAAATCCTGCCGCCGCGGGACTACTTCACCGACGAGATACGCCGGCAGCTCAGCGAGGATTTCGGCGAGGGCGAGTTTTTCACAGGCGGTCTGACGGTGCGCGCCACCATCGATCAGGAAATGCAGCCGATCGCCGCAGAATCGCTGCGCCGCGAGCTTGAAGCCTACGATCGCAAACAGGGTATTTACCGCGAAACCCGGGTGAAAATTGCCCCCGAAGAGCTTGGCTCCGAAGACGCCTGGCGCGCGGCACTGAGTGAGGCGAAAATCGCCCGGGACATTGAGCTGGATGGCCCCTGGTATCCGGCGGTTGTTCTGTCGCTTGGCGGCGGCGACGCACGGATTGGAATCGAGAATGTCGAAGAAGACGCCGAGGGCCATTTTATTGCCGCCCGCGATGTGACATGGGCGCGGAAACGGAGCCGGGACGGCAAGACCGGACCGAAAGCAGATGCTGCCAGTGATCTGCTTGACGTGGGCGATGTGGTTCATGTGCGCGCGATCACCTCTGATGAGGACGGCAGTTTCGTGCGCTGGTCGCTGCGCCAGGTGCCGGAAGTGCAGGGCGGTTTCGTGGCTATGGATGTGAATACCGGTCGCGTGATCGCGATGCAGGGCGGCTTTTCATATCAGTCGAGCGTGTTTAACCGTGCCACCCAGGCGCGCCGGCAGCCCGGATCGAGTTTCAAGCCCTTTGTCTATGCCTCTGCACTCGACAGCGGGTACACGCCCGCAACAATCGTTGTGGACGCGCCCATCGAAATCGATACGCCCCAGGGCCTGTGGCGCCCGCGCAATGCCTCCAATGAGTTTTACGGGCCGACGCCGCTGCGCACAGGCATCGAACGGTCGCGCAACCTTATGACCATCCGTCTGGCCCAGGAAGTCGGTATGGACGTCGTCGCGCGCTATGCCGAACGGTTTGGCGTCTATGACAATATGGGCACTTTTCTGGCCAACGCACTGGGGTCCGAAGAGACCACTCTCTACCGGATGGTTGCAGCCTATGCGATGTTTGCGAACGGGGGTGAGCGGGTGCAGCCAACCCTCGTGGACCGCGTTCAGGACCGCTATGGCAAAACCATCTACCGGCATGATGACCGCTATTGCGGAGACTGTGCGGAAACCGGTCTGCGTCCCGGCGTGGCACCGAAAATCGTCTCCAACCGCGAACGTGTCATGGACCCGATCACCGCCTATCAGCTGACTTCGATGATGCGCGGTGTGGTGGAGCGTGGCACGGCATCGCGCACGGTAAACCTGCCGGTGCCGACCGCCGGTAAAACCGGCACGACAAACGATGCCAAAGATGTGTGGTTCGTGGGTTTCACCAGCAATATCGTGGCCGGGTGCTATATCGGATATGACCAGCCGCGCGGGCTGGGCCGCGGCGCGTCAGGCGGCGGCATGTGCGGCCCGGTGTTTCAGCGGTTCATGCAGGAGGCGACCAAAAAATATGGCGGTGGCCCGTTTGAAATTCCGCCGGGCGGCCGGTTCATCAAGATCGACCGGTTCACCGGTGCCCGTCTGAGTGATGATGCCTTCGGTGAAGCTGTCGTGGCGGAGTATTTCCGCTCGGGCGAAGAGCCAATCTTTGGTCTGACGTATGACGGTGGCTTTGCCATGGGGGCTGATCTGCCGCTCTTTGAAGAGGTCGGGCAAGGCCAGCAGGGACAGCAGGTAACCACATCTACCGGCGACACGGTGACCGTGGGGCCCAACGCGGGCTTTGGCACCATCAGTTCCGGCGGGCTCTACTGACATCTGCCCGTCCCGGCGCTTGCTGCTGCGCAGGCGCTGGTCTATCACATCCTGACCATATCCAGCCGAGGCTCACCCATGCGCGCAGACGCACAGAATACTGTCGAACAGATCAAGAAATCCCTGAACCTTCTGGCGCAGCGGATGGATATTGAAACGGCACCGCACCGGCTTGAGGAATTTAACGCCCGCGTCGAGGATCCCAACCTGTGGGACGACCCGGACGCCGCGCAGAAACTGATGCGTGACCGGCAGATGCTTGTGGACGCGATGGAGACCTATGAGACCATCCGGCAGGATCTTGCAGACAACAGCGAGCTCATTGAGCTTGGTGAGATGGAGGAAGACGAAGAGGTGATCTCGGACGCCGAAGCCGCGCTGAAATCGCTTGCCCGCAAAGCCGCGCAGAAAGAGCTCGAAGCGCTTCTGAACGGCGAGGCGGACGGCAATGATACCTTCCTCGAGGTCAACGCGGGCGCGGGCGGTACCGAAAGCTGCGACTGGGCCTCGATGCTGGCACGGATGTACGTCCGCTGGGCCGAAAAAAAGGGCTATAAGGTCGAGTTGCAGGCGATGAGTGACGGCGAAGAGGCCGGCATCAAATCCGCGACCTATAAGATCAGCGGCACGAATGCCTATGGCTGGCTGAAATCCGAAAGCGGCGTGCACCGTCTGGTGCGTATCTCACCCTTTGACAGCGCCGCCAAACGGCACACGTCGTTCAGCTCGGTCTGGGTTTACCCGGTTGTGGATGACAACATCGAGATTGAGGTGAACCCGTCGGACATCCGCATCGATACCTACCGGTCGTCAGGTGCGGGCGGCCAGCACGTGAACACCACCGATTCGGCGGTGCGGATCACCCACGCGCCAACCGGTATCGTGGTGACCAGTTCAGAGAAATCGCAGCACCAGAACCGTGATATCGCGATGAAAGCGCTGAAATCGCGGCTCTATCAGCTCGAACTCGACCGGCGCAACGCCGCAATAAACGAGGCGCATGAAAACAAGGGCGATGCAGGCTGGGGCAACCAGATCCGGTCATACGTTCTGCAGCCCTATCAGATGGTCAAAGACCTGCGCACCAACTTTGAGACCTCAGATACCAAGGGTGTTCTGGACGGGGATCTCGATGGCTTCATGGCAGCGACCCTGGCGCTCGATGTGTCGGGCAAGTCGCGGGCCGAGGCCCAGGGCGACTGACGGTGACGGGGGGAAATCCCCTGTCGGCTTGCGGGACAGTTCTTTCGGAATATGTCACGCACGAAGGCACTCTTCCGGCCGAACGCGGGGCAGGCCGGTGATCTGTGGCCGCGACGCGCTTGATCTCAGCGCCGCCATTGCGCGCCGGGACATCAGTGCCGAGGAGGTGATGCGCGCAACGCTTGCGCGTGTGGCTGAGGTGAACGGTGCGGTGAATGCGATCGTTTCATTGCGGGACGAAGACGCGCTGGTGGCCGACGCACGCGCAGCCGACGCAGAAACACCCAAAGGCTGGCTGCACGGTATTCCGATCGCAATCAAAGACCTCGTTAACGTCGCGGGACTGCCCACCTCGAAAGGGTCACCGCTTTTTGCCGGGGAAATCGCGCAATCGGATGATCTGATCGTGGCGCGTATGCGCGCCGCCGGCGCCATCGTCATCGGCAAAACCAATACGCCGGAATTCGGCCTCGGCAGCCATACCTTCAATCCGGTGCACGGCACGACCCGCAATCCCTATGATCTGTCGAAATCGGCCGGAGGGTCTTCAGGCGGAGCGGCGGCAGCTCTGGCTGCGGGAATGGTTTGTCTGGCCGACGGCTCGGACATGATGGGCTCGCTGCGCAACCCGGCGGCATGGAACAATGTGTATGGAATGCGGCCCACATGGGGGCTGGTGCCGGATGAGCCGGGGGGCCAGGCCTTTACCGACGATCTGTCCACCGACGGACCAATGGCGCGCAGCCCTGCCGATCTGGCCGCGCTGCTGGACACACTCGCAGGGCCGGACCCGCGCGTGCCCTTCGGCCGGACGCACGCAGCGGCCCTGCCGCAAATCGACGGGCTGGCGGGCACGCCAAGGCTCGGATGGCTGGGCGACTGGGGCGGGGCGCTTGCCTTTGAGGCGGGGATATCTGATTTCTGTACTGCCGCGCTTGAGGATATGTCCGGGCTCGGCTGGGCGATTGACGAGATCGCGCCCCCGTTCAGCTCTGATGCACTCTGGCACAGCTGGGAGCTGCTGCGCGCGCACTCGCATGCCATGCGGCGGCGCGCGGATTTCGACGACCCGGCGCGGCGCGCACATCTGAAGGACGCAATGCTCTGGGAAATCGCCAGGGGCCGGGCGCTGTCGGCTGAGGCGGTCTGGGACGCGCATATGATCCGCTCTGACTGGTACCGCTGCGCCATGACACTTTTCGAAAGGTTTGACGCTCTGGTGCTGCCCTCAGCACAGCTCTGGCCCTTCGATGCGGATCTGGAATACCCTGCAGAGATCGGCGGGGTGACAATGGACACCTATCACCGCTGGATGCAGGTGGTGGTGCCGGCCTCGCTGATTGGTCTGCCGGCTCTGGCCGTACCCTGCGGATTTGGCCCGGCAGGGCTGCCGATGGGCGTCCAGCTGATCGGGCGTCCTGGCAGCGACACGCATCTGCTGCAGATCGCGCAGCGGTGGCATCAGGCAACCGGATGGCCTCAAAAACACCCCGCTATGGTATAATTGCATCCTGGCAAGGGAGGGATTCGTCATGACAGCACTGACACAGGAACAACACCAGCGCATGGGCGTGCCCGGGATGCGTCCGGCCACGTTTTCTGACCTCCGCCGAGCGTTGCGCCGGGGCCTGCGCGATTTTGTAAAACATCCGTTTTACGGGATCATCTTCGGCACCTTTTATGCGCTCGCCGGCTGGGCAATGTGGGCGGTGACAGTGATGACGGGCCATACCTTCTGGCTGGTGCTGGCGGCAATCGGCTTTCCGCTGCTCGGGCCCTTCGCGGCTGTGGGGCTTTACGAGATTTCGCGTCGCCTCGATGCCGGCCTGCCGATCACGCCCGGTGTGGTCTTTGGCGTCATCTGGCAGCAAAGGCTGCGCCAGCTGCCCTCGCTCTGCACCATGATGGTTGTTATATTCCTTTTCTGGTTTTTCCTCGGACATATGATTTTCGCGCTCTTTATGGGCCTGAGCACCATGACGAATGTCTCATCCTCCCTTGATGTTTTTCTGACGCTGAACGGGCTGAGCATGCTGGCCTTCGGCACGCTTGTTGGCGCGGTTTTTGCCGTTCTCATTTTTGCTGTGGCTGTGATCGGCCTGCCGCTTCTGCTCGACCGCGAGGTGGATTTCATCACCGCGATGATCACCAGTTTTGGTGCTGTGCGAGCGGCTCCTTTGGTAATGCTCACCTGGGCTGCGGTGATTGCGGTTCTGACATTTGCGGCACTGTTGCCCGGGTTTCTGGGGTTGCTGGTTGTGCTGCCGGTGCTTGGGCACGCATCATGGCACCTTTACCGTCAGCTTTCTGAGGACTGAGGGGCAGGGGTCTCGCGCCCCATCGCCACAAGACGGGCGCGCAGCGCACAGGTCGCGCTGTGGCCCAGTTCAAGCCCGTAGATATAGGCCTGCGTGAGATAAAACCCGGCGGCATCTTCATCTGCCGCCTCGTCTGCGGCTTGCGTGTACAGCGTCACAAGCGCTGCCTGATCGCCGGCCTCATGCGCGGCCAGCAGCCGCGCATCCAGCGTGCTCATTCAGCGGCCCGGGCAGCGGCACGGCGCTCTGACACGCGCCCTGCAACCCAGTCGTGAAAGAGATGCGTCGGCCCGTCCATTGCGGGTGAAAAGCGTCCTCCGTCGAAACCCGGCGCGCTGCGGCCCCGCTGCATCCCCTCGACCGCCATGATATCCTCTTCGAAGACCCCGGCCCAGAGCCTTGCGTTTTTCGCGCGCATGGCCGGAGATACTTCGGGCTGCGCATAGTAGAGATGCGCAGTCTCGATGGTGCGGTCCACGCCGCGCGGATCAAGGATGATCGCGAACATATGGTCGCGCTGCACACCAACCATCACATTGGGCAGAAAGGTGACGTATTCTCCGGCTGTTTGCCATTTCTCTGAAAGGCCGGGAAAATCAGGGAAAACCTCACCATCCTCGCCTTTAAGCTGGCGGTAGACATGAGTGCCCTGGCCTGAAAACCCGCCCGGCAGTTCAATGTGATAATGATCTTCCAGCCGCGAGTAAGAATTCAGACCGGGATGCACCCAGGGCAGGTGATAGCTCTCACAGTAATTCTCGACGATCAGCTTCCAGTTTGTTTTCAGATCGAACCGGATGATGCTGTCAGCACCGCCATGATACATCGGGACGTCGAACTCTTTCCAGCGCTCCAGCAGCGGGCGGAAAGCTTCGTCAAAGGGTGCCGCGGTACCCGAAATATTCACAAAAACGAGGTCGTTCCAGATATGGCTGCGGACTTCGATCAGGCCAAGCGTTTCCTTATCGATCGCTTCATGGCGGTTCTGACCGGGCCCGCCCACGTGCGGGGTGCTGACCAGACGGCCTTCGGTGCTGTAACACCAGCTGTGATAGGGGCAGCGGATCGCCCCCTCTATTTTACGCGGTTCAGTGACCAGTATCATGCCCCGGTGCCGGCAGATGTTCTGAAATACACGCAGGCCGCCGGAGCGGTCGCGCACCATCAGCAGCGGTATTCCGAGAAAATCAAGCGGCAGCGCGTCTCCGGCCTCCGGCACATCCGCTCCGGTGCCAAGCCCCGCCCAGCCATCAATGAGCAGTGCCTGTTTTTCTTCATCAAAGATCTTCGGATCAGTGTAATGCGCATTGGGCAGGCCATTGGCCTGTTCGATCGGGCGACGCACTGTGCTGAGATCGGTCAGGTTGTCGGTCACGGCGGAACACTCCTCTGATGATCACAAAAGCCTACACAAAACCGTACGCTGTGCAGAGATCAAAGCGACCTGAGTTTTCCGCTGGCGACACCGGGTTCAGCGCGCGTCAGCGAAAAATATCGTTGGGCTGCAAAAGCCGCTGATGGAAGGGCAACAGCTCTTCGAGCGAGCAGAAACCACCCTCGCGCGCGGCCTGCATGATCCGGGAGCGGTTGTGCCCCAGATGCTCATAGACCAGACGCGTCATACGCGGAGCAGAAGAGGTCTCCCGCACAGTGCGCGCGACATAGCCGACCCAGTAATTGTTTTCAAAAGAGTTGACCCGCGACAGATAGTTGAAAGACGCGGTCATCCCGTGACGCCGCATCACCGTCGCTGCAACCCCGTCTTCCAGACGCATCACGAGGCCCCGGTATTCGCGGGCGCTGGGATCAGCGGGAATGCCCTGCATGGCAAGTGCTATGCGCGGCTCATAACCGCGCAGATAAGTTTTACCGTCATCACGCCTGACCTGAATCAGGCCGCGCACAAATTCGTTCTGCTTCACAAAACTGCGGCGCGAAAAAAGATAGAACCCTGACGGAAACATATCCTCCGGCACGGTTTGCACGGCATCGACCATGAAATCTTTCATATACATGCCCGAAATCCGACCCGCGTCCATTCCGATTTCGGCGACCGGTTCCAGCAGCACGCGGGCATCCACAGAAAAGAAGTCACAGATCCGCGACAGTACATCCGGGCGCGGAAAGCTCTCGCCGCTCAGATACCGGTTAAACTGCGTCCGGTTGATTCCCAGGTCGCGCGACAACGCCGAAATCGACGGGTAATCGCGGGCCAGAAAACGCAGGTTTTCACCAAACATATTGCGCAGCTGCGCCGGTGTGGGTGTCAGGGAAGGCATTGCGTTCGCTCACTTTTTGAGGGCGCTCCCTGTGTTTCGGTATGCGAAACAGGCACGCTTCGATTAATCAAATATTAACGGTATGACGCGGAATGGCATCAGTATGAGTTCGCAATTGTGTCAACAGTAGTCCAGGAAGACACAAAATCCAAGCGTGCGCAGGTAATTTTCTGTGGGGCTATACGGTTAACAGTTTGCTACCTTAGATAGGTAACTAACGGATTGGAATGTCAGCAATGCTTGGGGTAGTACTTTGGAGCGATCCATCAGACCGCAAAGCGGTCATCTGGTGCGAAGATCAGGGGGACCTGGCATTTCTGAACGCGCCGGACGATGTCCTGTCAAAGGATGATTTCTTTGATGCGGGCGATCTGGTCCAGTTCGATATGGACGAAGTGTCGTCGTTGAGACGTGTTCAGAACCCGCGGTTGCTGCTGGAACAGGCGGGCGCGGACCTGCCGGAAGCCCTCAGGCGGCGCAGCAGGTCTTTCCCCGCGCGACCCCAGGGTCCGGCCGAAGTCGTCTCATTGTCGAGATATGAAGCCCCGGACATTGAACCCCGACGCAGGGTTTCGCAGGCCTGATCGGGCCGGCATTGCCGGCGTCAGCCGCCCCTTGACAGGGCAGCAACACCGGTCCGTGCAACATCTGAGAGGCCGAGAGGGCGCATCAGTTCGGCAAACGCGTCAATTTTGTCAGGCGCGCCGGTAATCTCGAAGATGAAGCTTTCCAGAGTGCTGTCCACGACATTTGCCCGGAAAATATCTGCAAGGCGCAACGCTTCAACGCGTTTGTCGCCGGTACCGGACACTTTGAACATCGCAAGCTCGCGCTCAACCGAGGCGCCCTCAACGGTCAGATCATGCACATCATGCACGGTCACGATCCGGCCAAGCTGTGCCTTGATCTGCTCGATCACCTGCGGCGTGCCGGAGGTGACAATGGTAATCCGGCTCAGATGCCCGGTGTGATCGACCTCGGCGACAGTCAGGCTGTCGATGTTATAACCACGTCCCGAGAAAAGCCCGATGACACGCGCCAGAACACCCGGTTCGTTTTCTACCAGTACCGCCAGGGTGTGGCGTTCGACGACATCCGAAAAGGTGGGACGCAGGTTATAGGCGGAATGGCTGGTGGCGCCTTTTTTAATTTTCAGTGCGGACATTTTGATGGCCTTTCAGTTTCTTGCAGGCCGCCCCGTGTTTCAGGGACGCGCCGGTATCATTGGTCCTGCGGGATCAGACCATCACCGCGCCGTCGGCTTTGATCACACCTTTGGTGCTTGCTTCACCCAGCAGCATCTCGTTATGCGCCTTGCCGGACGGGATCATCGGGAAGCAGTTTTCGTGCTTTTCCACCAGACAGTCGAAAATCACCGGCCCGTCATGGTTGATCATCTCCATGATCGCATCGTCGAGATCATCCGGGTCCGAGCAGAGAATGCCCTTGGCGCCAAAGGCTTCGGCCAGTTTCACGAAATCGGGCAGGGCCTCTGACCAGCTCTGGGAATAGCGCTCTCCATGCAGCAACTCCTGCCACTGGCGCACCATGCCCAGA
>CBDUCB010000111.1:0-10950 GCA_965365545.1 uncultured Roseobacter sp.
GCGGATCATGTCACCGCCGCCGATAAAGGGACGCATCTCGGCCAGACGTTCGCGCGTGACATAGATCGCACCCGAGCCGGACGGGCCATAAAGCTTATGTCCTGTGATGGCATAGAAATCGCAGCCGATATCCTGCACGTCCACAGGCTGATGCACCGCGGCCTGGCTGCCGTCGACGAGCACGGGAACACCGCGTTTATGCGCCTCGGCAGTGATGGTTTTAACATCCACCCGGGTGCCCAGCACGTTTGACAAGTGCGAGATTGCCACGAGTTTTGTGCGCGGCCCGATGGCATCAATCACGGCCTGCGGATCAAGTGCGCCGGTGGCGTCCACATCGACCCATTTCAGAACCACCCCCTGCCGCTCGCGCAGAAAATGCCAGGGAACGATATTGGCGTGATGTTCCATAACGCTGAGCACAATCTCGTCGCCGGCTTCCATGCGGGGCATCGCCCAGGAATAGGCGACCATATTGATGCCCTCTGTGGTGCCGGAATTGAGCACGATTTCATCTTCGGAGCCTGCGTTGAGGAATTTTGCGATCACGCCCCGCACGCTTTCGTATTTGTCGGTGGCGAGGTTCGACAGGAAGTGCAGCCCCCGGTGAACGTTTGCGTATTCGTTTGAATAGGCATTGGTGATGGCGTCGATCACGACCTGCGGCTTTTGCGCCGAGGCACCATTGTCGAGATAAACCAGCGGCTTGCCGTTCACCTCACGCGACAGGATCGGAAAATCACCGCGGATTTTGTTCACGTCATACATTCGGGGGTACTCCGATGGCGGCCACGCCGATGATGGAAAAGAGAATGGAAAGGCTGAGCAGCAGACCCATGGTGCCGACGATCAGCACGCCGAAGGCGCGCATCATCGAGTTGAGTTTCAGGCCGATATTCAGGAAGTGCATGAAAATCCAGAGCGTCGCGACACCCACAAAAAGCATCACGAAACTGGCCAGCACGGGCGATACCAGAATCAGCACGATCATCACCGCCTGAGCCACCGTGCGCATCACCTGCAGCCAGATCATCAGCGTCAGCAGATCGCCCATGGTTTCCGCGCCGCCGAGCATCCGTCCGGTCCAGAAAAGCGCATGCACCATCAGCACAAAGCCGCCGGCGATGAGCGTGAAATACAAAAACGGCGAGGCCAGAAACGTCTGAAGCTGCTCTGGCACCGGAAAGATGTAATTGGACAGGGTGGCAAGCCAGGTATTCACCACCGAGATCACCACCACGGCGCTCCAGAGTGCGTCCCGCGGCCATGGCCGGGACAGGATCACCGCTGCAGCCTCACCCGGCGCGCGCAGCGTCAGCAGCATCATGGACGTGAGTGTGGCCGGGGCTGTCATCCCTGCCCTTTCTCAGCTGTGATAAGTCCGCCGATCCAGAACCAGCCAAAGACCGAAACCCAGATCAGACCAACAATCTGCAACGCGGGTCCCGGACCGATGAAGCCGGCGACAAGCCCGTTGAGCAGAACCACGGGAGAGGAGGCCAGCAGCGCCCAGAAAAGTGCAATGCGCGCGCCGTAAAAGGTGCCCTTCCCCCGCATCAGCTTTGCCGCGATGTGGCTCAGTGCGGCAATGCAATAGAGCATCAGCGGCGCGAGAAACACCCAGGCCATCAGCGAAGCGCCCATAAGCATGTTGAGCTCCTGGTCGTTGATATGTGCCTCACGGGCAAGTCGCGGCAGCTGCGCCACAAACATCAGCAGGCACCCGGCCATCAGATAGGCCAGAGCGCGGTCTTCACGCTCGCCGTGCGCCAGAAGCCGGCGCACCACCTTGCCCGGCCCGGTATAGGTGGCCGGAATGTCGCGTGTCACCGGCATCAGCTGCGATGCCGTTCCAGCCAGCCGCTGAGCAGGCCGTTGATCTCGTCGCGGAGCGGCTCTGCATCGATTTCCTCGACCGCTTCCGACAGAAACGCCAGCGTCAGCAGGTCCGTGGCGGGCCCCTCTGGCACCCCCCGCGAGCGCATATAAAAGAGCGCATCCTCGTCGATGGCACCCGAAGTGGACCCGTGCGAACAGGCCACATCATCGGCGTAAATCTCAAGCTCGGGTTTGGCCAGAAACTGGCTGTCGTCATCCAGCAGCAGCGACTGGCTGATCTGATAGCCATCGGTTTTCTGAGCGCCCGCCTTCACAAGGATTTTGCCCTGAAAAACGCCCGTGGCACCATTGCGCAGCACCTTTTTGAAAACCTGACGGCTCTCGCAGTTTACCGCGTCGTGGGTGATGAAAACCGTGTCGTCGTGATGAAAGTCACCGTCTCCGACACAGGCGCCGGCCACATGGGCCACGGCGTCATCGCCCGTCAGTTCAATCACACATTCGTTGCGCGTCAGAACGCCGTTGACGGTGAGTGTGAAGGATTTGAAGGTGCTTTCTGTGCCAAGTCGCGTGAAGATATGTGTGGCCGCCCGTCGTTCGTGATCCCGCCCCTGGGCGCGCACATGATGGAAGGTCGCGTGATCGGCCACATCGACTTCCATCACCTTGTTGAACCGCGCAGCAGCGGGTCCGTTTTCAATCACGGTGATCTCCGACCCCTCATCAAGGCGGATGACGTGGTGCAGAATAGCATCCGATGTTTCTGAGTTGTGGCGGTATGTCAGATTCACCGGCTTTTCAGCTTTGCCCGTCACATGGATCAGGATGCCATCAGGGGCAAAGGCCGTGTTCAGAGCCGCGAGTGGGCGCTCCACCGGCTTTTGTCCGCGCGCCTCAAGACGTCCGTAAAGATCCTGTGCCCAGTGGATATCAGCACCGGCCTCGGCCAGGCGTTCAATCACGATGCCTGACATTTCCAGATCGTCAGAGGCTTCCGCGTCAAAAACGCCGTCGACAAACACAATGTTCAGCCGGTCGATATCGCTGAAAACCGGTGGTTCTTCGTTTCTGAAAAGGGCCGCGGCGGGGGCCTCTGCCTGCACCAGCGTGTCGGGGCGCGTGTACTTCCAGTACTCATCGCGCCGCGTCGGCAGTCCCATGGCGGTCAGCCGGTCGAGCGCCTCGCGCCGGGAGGCTTCGGCCCAGCCTCCTTCGGGCAGCGTCAGGGACGCAAGCCGGTCTTCGGTGGCTGTGCGTTTCAGTGCAGCATCCGCCATCACGCCACCTCGGCAAGGATACCGGCATAGCCGTTGTTTTCAACCTCAAGGGCCAGGTCAGGGCCTCCGGTTTTCACGATTTTGCCGTCAGCCATGATGTGCACCACATCGGGTTTGATATGATCAAGCAGGCGCTGGTAGTGAGTGATCACGAGAAACCCGCGGCCCTCGCTGCGCAGCGCGTTCACCCCCTCGGCCACCAGCTTCATCGCGTCGACATCAAGCCCGGAATCCGTCTCGTCAAGGATGCACATCTTGGGCTCAAGCATTGCCATCTGCAGGATTTCATTGCGCTTTTTCTCGCCGCCCGAGAAGCCCACATTCACCGGGCGTTTGAGCATATCCGCGTCGATCTTCAGCTCTTTCGCGCGAGCGCGCACGACTTTCAGGAATTCCGCTGCAGACATTTCTTCTTCGCCGCGCGCCTTACGCTGGGCGTTCACTGCTGTGCGCAGAAAGGTCATATTGCCGACCCCGGGAATTTCGACGGGGTACTGAAACGCAAGAAAGAGACCGGCAGCGGCGTGCTCTTCGGGCTCCATTTCCAGTATGTCTTCACCCTCCAGCGTGACCGCACCGTCAGTGACCTCATACCCGTCCTTACCCGAGAGCACGTAGGAAAGCGTCGATTTACCCGAACCGTTGGGCCCCATGATCGCATGAACTTTGCCGGCTTCGATTTCGAGATCGACGCCCTTGAGGATCTGCTTATCCTCTTCTTCCAGTTTGACCCGCAGATTTTTGATGCTCAGCATGTTTCGTATCCTGTAATTGGTTCCGCGTCGGGCGAAAGCGTTCTTTGTCAGTACGTTATGTCAGTTTGTTCAGGTGATTGTCACAGCGGTGCCGGAAACCGATACCATCAGCATACTGTCACCGATTACCTCGTAATCGAGATCGATGCCGACCACGGCATTGGCGCCCAGCATTGCTGCGCGCTCTTCAAGTTCGCGCATGGCCTCGTCGCGGGCGTCTTTCAGTTTGGTCTCATAGGCGCCCGAGCGGCCACCGATCACATCTGTGACGGAAGCAAAGAAATCCCGCACGATATTGGCGCCCATGATCGCCTCGCCGACGACGATGCCCTTGTAGGCGGTGATGGGATGGCCCTCGATGGTGTTGGTCGTCGTTACAATCATTGCATTGTTCCGTCTTCTTCATCCACAGGGGCAAGACCGCGGCGCTGCGACGACAAAAACACCACGGTGCGCAGAGCCGCCAGTGTCATCGCGCCAACGATTGCGAGAGCAACGACGAGATCAGGTAGAAATATCAACCCGATGACGGCGCCAATCACGGCCCCGAGCAGTGCGGCCACGGCCATGGCCCCCGCCACACCTTTCGGGCCGGGCGGCTCCTGCGGCGGCATCTCCGGCCCCAGATCGTGTTTGTCGGGTTGAATGCCCATGGCTCAGCCCACCGACCCTTCAAGTGAGATCGCCACCAGCTGCTGCGCTTCCATGGCGAATTCCATCGGCAGCGCCTGCAGCACGTCTTTACAGAATCCGTTGACCACCAGCGCCACGGCTTCTTCCTCGTCCATACCCCGCGAGCGGCAGTAAAAGAGCTGATCGTCGTCCACCTTGGATGTCGTGGCTTCGTGCTCGACCCGGGATGAATTGTTGCGCACCTCAATATAGGGCACGGTATGCGCCCCGCATTTGTCGCCAATGAGCAGACTGTCGCACTGGGTGTAGTTGCGCCCCTCTTTGGCTTTTGGGTGCATTGATACGAGGCCGCGATAGGTGTTCTGGGCCTTACCTGCCGAGATGCCTTTGGAGACGATGCGCGATTTGGTGCGCTTGCCCAGGTGGATCATCTTGGTGCCGGTGTCGGCCTGCTGCATGTTGTTGGCGATGGCGATCGAGTAAAACTCGCCCTGGCTGTCATCCCCGCGCAGGATGCAGGAGGGGTACTTCCAGGTTACCGCAGAGCCGGTTTCCACCTGCGTCCACATCACCTTGGCACGGTCTCCGCGGCAGTCGGCGCGCTTGGTCACGAAGTTATAGATGCCGCCCTTGCCGTTTTCATCGCCGGGATACCAGTTCTGCACGGTGGAATATTTCACCTCCGCGTCTTCCTCAATGATGATCTCCACGACGGCCGCGTGCAGCTGCGCGATGTCGCGCTGGGGTGCGGTGCAGCCTTCCAGATAGGACACATACGAGCCCTTGTCGGCGATGATCAGCGTGCGTTCAAACTGGCCGGTGTTTTCGGCATTGATGCGGAAATAGGTGGAAAGCTCCATCGGGCAGCGCACGCCCGGCGGCACGTAGACAAACGACCCGTCCGAGAAAACTGCCGAGTTCAGTGTCGCGTAATAGTTGTCTGAGACCGGCACCACGGTGCCGAGATATTTCTTCACCAGTTCCGGGTGCTCGCGTATGGCCTCGGAGATCGAGCAAAAGATCACGCCCGCTTTTTTCAGCTCGTCCTGAAAGGTCGTGCCGACCGAGACGGAATCAAAGACCGCATCGACGGCCACTTTGCGCGGCTCATCGCCCAGCTCTTCGGCGCCCTCGACACCGGCAAGGATCAACTGCTCTTTCAGCGGGATGCCGAGTTTTTTGTATGTTTCCAAAAGCTTGGGGTCTACATCATCCAGCGATTTGGGTTTCACTTCCATCGATTTGGGACGCGCATAGTAATACTGGTCCTGAAAATCGATTTCCGGATAATCGACCATTGCCCATTTGGGCTCTTCTTTCTGCAGCCAGCGCTCGTAGGCCGCCAGACGCCATTCGGTCATCCATTCGGGCTCTTCGTTTTTTTCGGAAATCAGGCGCACGATGTCCGGGCTCAGCCCTTTCGGCGCGTAGTCCATCTCGATGTCGGTGGACCACCCGTATTTATACTTGCCGCCAACCTCACGGACGGCATCGACCGTCTCCTGATCAACGCCGTCTTTGACCTGTACGTCAGCTGCGTCTGCCTGGTCGAGTGCTGCCATGTCTTCCTCCGGTCTCACGCCGCACGGGCGCGGAATTTCTTTTCGCTTTTCAGCCATGCCTCAGCAAACCTGAGCACGTCTTCTTTTGTCGTCTCCAGCCCCAGCGATACGCGGATCGCACTGGCGGATGTCTCATCGTCAAATCCCATCGCCCGCAACACGGCACTTGGCCGCACCTTGCCGCTTGAACAGGCAGACCCGGCGCTGATCGCGAAACCGGCCAGATCCATCTGAATGACCTGCGCCTCGCCTTTCCAGCCCGGTGTTGCGAAACAAATCGTGTTCGGAAGGCGTGTTGCCTCTTTCCCGACAAAAATAGTTGTCTTTGCGCCGGCTGCAAGAGCGTTTTCTAGAATCTTTCTAAGTTCAGCCACTTCGTCCCACCGTCCGGCGGCCACATCGCGGGCTGCGGCCTCTGCGGCGGCCCCGAAACCGGCGATACCAGTGATGTTTTCAGTGCCCGACCGGCGGCCCATTTCCTGCCCGCCTCCGCGGATGATCGCCTGCGGATCTTCAGCGGTAAAACTGATCAGTGCGCCGACACCTTTCGGGCCGCCGATTTTATGGGCAGAGAGGATCATATAAGACGGTCGCTTGTCGCCGTCATAGACCACCGGCATTTTACCGGCCATCTGCGTGACGTCACAGATCACTGAATAAGGAACCGTGCCGGCGCGTGCGGCATTGACTGCATTGTCTGCCACCACCTTTGCGTCCGCCGGCATGACACCGGTTTCGCTGTTGGCCGCAGATATCGCCACAAGTGCGACAGGGCCACGGTCGGATCGCCATGCAGAGTCTGCGCGCTGTGTCATTGAAGCGCTGAAGGCTGACGCACCGGAAGCGGAAAGAGCGCCGTTCCTGTCATAAAGAGAGGCCAGTGCGTCGTCACTCCAGACCGCCAGACAATCATGCTCAGTTGGCAGCGCGGCAAAGAACCCGCCGTGACGGTGCTTCTGAGCGACTGCAAGCGCTGCGGCCTCGGTGGCGCTTCCGGTAAAGATGACCTGGTTGGGGGCGCAGCCGACAAGGCCGGCGACCTGACCACGGGCCCGTTCCATCAGGGCTTTGGCAGCGCGTCCTTCTGCGTGCACGGATGCCGGATTTCCCGGCACGTCCATGGCCGCACACATTGCCTGCCGCGCTTCGGCACGCAGCGGGGTTGTCGCGTTGTGGTCCAGATAGGTGCGTGCGCTCACAGCATTCCCCGGGTCTCGTCAGGCATCGGCGCTGGTATCGTCGACCAGCTCGAAAAGATGCGGGACCGCCGGACAGGGCGCGAGTTCATTTGCGATCACATCCGAAAGGCGGGTCTGGTGCAAAAAGACGTAGACATGCGCGCTCAGGCCTTCCCAGAGGCGGTTTGTCAGCGACTGCGCACGGCTGCCCGAGGCACCGCCCGAGGCACCTGCCCCTTTGTGCATGGCATTGACGGTTTCATCGACTGCCCCGAGGATATCAACCACGCGGATTTCGGATGCGCTGCGTGCGAGGCGATAGCCGCCCCCCGGGCCCCGCACAGACGTGACCAGATCAGCCCTGCGGAGTTTGACGAAGAGCTGTTCCAGATATGGCAGCGAGATCGACTGACGCACCGCGATGTCACCCAGCGAGACCAGCCTGCCATCAGGCTGCAGCGCGATATCTGCCAGTGCGACCATCGCGTATCTGCCCTTTGTCGAAAGCTTCAAGCTGTCCACCCTCCCCGTTCAGTGCGCGCCCGCCATGTGATTGACGCGGCGCGTTAAAGTGCCTACATCCGGAACTCGCCCGCGCGACACACGCGCAGCCTGAATATTAGAACCGTTCTAAGGTGCCTGAGTGAATTCGTCAAGAATGCACAGTGTACCCGGACATCAGCACAGGGACGCACATGCCCGAGGTCATTTTTCCCGGACCCGAAGGCCGCCTTGAAGGCCGCTATCACCCGCAAAAAGAACGTGACGCACCGATTGCGATCATCCTGCATCCGCACCCGCAGTTCGGCGGCACGATGAACCACGTGATCGTGCACCGCATGCACTACGCGTTTTATAACATGGGCTTTACGGTGCTGCGGTTTAATTTCCGCGGTGTCGGACGCAGCCAGGGCGAATACGACCAGGGCATCGGCGAGCTGAGCGATGCCGCCTCAGCACTCGATTATCTGCAGTCGATGAACAACAACTCCAAGCATTGCTGGGTCGCGGGTTTCTCCTTTGGTGCCTGGATCGGGATGCAGCTTCTGATGCGCCGGCCGGAGATCACCGGTTTTATCTCGGTCGCTCCGCCTGCGAATATGTATGACTTTTCGTTTCTGGCACCCTGCCCGGCGTCGGGTCTGATCATCAACGGCACCGCCGACCGCGTGGCACCGCCTGCGGATACCGAGGCGCTGGTGAGCAAACTGCATGAGCAGAAGGGAATCACCATCACCCATGAACAGGTTGAGGGCGCCGGACACTTTTTTGAAGAGCCACATCTGGATACGCTGATCGACACCTCGACCAGTTATGTCAAACGCCGCCTGACCGAAACATCAAGGTAAGCTCATGGGTATTGTCGAAGACGTTGCAGACGAACTGGCGACGCAAAGCCTTGAGATCATCAACGCCACCGGCGACGATGCTTTTGTGGCAAAGGTTGCCGAGGCCATCGGCGGCTCTTCGCAGACCATGGAAGAAGCCTATCTGACTGCCGTGCGGGTGCGCCGCGCCGAACAGCGCGCGCGCAAGCTCCTGAACACTCTGCAGGCGCAGATCCCGAAAAAGCTGGCCGCACCGGGCAATGACTGACCGGCTCGACCGGCAGATCGCCTTTCTGTCGGAGGCTGACAAGCTGAAATCCGTGCTGCGCGCCTCGCGCCTGCATGACAACTCCCGTTTCGAGAACTCCGCCGAGCACAGCTGGCACATTATGCTTTTCGCGCTTGTGCTCGCCGATCATGCCGGCCCCGGGGTGCGTATCGACCGGGTGCTGCGCATGTTGCTCCTGCATGACCTTGTCGAGATCGACGCCGGTGACAATCCGATCCACGGCACCATAGATCAGGCAGCGGTCGATGCAGCGGAAAAGGCCGCAGCCGGGCGGTTATTCGGCCTGCTTCCAACGGACCAGGGGAATGAATTCCGGGCGCTTTGGGAGGAATTCGAAGCCGGAGAAAGCGCCGATGCCGTCTTTGCGAAATCCATTGACCGTGTGCAGACGCCTTTGGCCAATCTCGCCAACGGTGGCGGGTCGTGGACGGAATATGACGTCACCTTTGAGCAGCTGGACGCGCGCGTTGGCCGGCCCGTGCGTCGCGGGGCCCCTGCGCTCTGGGACTGGCTCATGCCGCGGTTGCGGGCATTTTTCGTAACCTGACCGTTGTTGCAAAGAACTGCCTGTGTTTTGGTCAGCCGGGGCTCTGATGCCGGACGGACCGCACCGGATTGCAATGTATACGTTTGTATACCGTTTTCACCGGTAGCGATCTGCGCTACACCGCCCCGAACGAATCCTCTTCCCCGGCACAGGAGCCCCCATGACCCGGATTAAGGTAGAAAACCCCATCGTAGAACTCGACGGCGACGAGATGACCCGGATTATCTGGGATTTCATCAAGCAAAAGCTGATCCTGCCCTATCTGGATGTGGATCTGAAATACTATGACCTGGGAATCGAATCCCGGGATGCAACAGATGACCAGATCACTGTCGATGCGGCTCATGCGATCAAAGAACATGGTGTCGGCGTAAAATGCGCGACCATTACCCCTGATGAAGCGCGCGTCGAAGAGTTTGGCCTTAAGCAGATGTGGCGCTCGCCCAACGGCACGATCCGAAACATCCTCGGTGGTGTGATTTTCCGCCAGCCGATCATCTGCCGCAACGTGCCTCGGCTCGTGCCGGGCTGGACCAAACCGATTGTGGTTGGCCGGCACGCTTATGGGGATCAGTATCGCGCGACTGATTTCAAATTCCCCGGCAAAGGCAAGCTGACGCTGAAATTTGTCGGCGATGATGGCGAGGTGATCGAGCGCGAGGTTTTTGACGCGCCTGACAGCGGCGTCGTTATGGCGATGTACAACCTCGACAAATCGATCATCGATTTTGCCCGGGCGTCGCTGAATTACGGGCTCAGCCTTGGCTGGCCGGTGTATCTCTCGACCAAAAACACGATCCTCAAGCAATACGACGGGCGGTTTCTGGAATTGTTCCAGCAGGTGTTCGACGAGGAATTCAAAGAGCAGTTCGAGGCGGCCGGCATCTGGTATGAGCACCGGCTGATCGACGACATGGTCGCTTCTGCGATGAAGTGGTCGGGCGGCTATGTCTGGGCGTGCAAGAATTACGACGGCGATGTGCAGTCAGACACCGTGGCGCAGGGCTTTGGCTCTCTGGGGCTGATGGCCTCTGTGCTGATGACGCCGGACGGCAAAGTGGTCGAATCCGAGGCCGCCCACGGCACAGTCACCCGCCATTACCGCCAGCATCAGAAAGGCGAGGCCACTTCAACCAACTCCATCGCGTCAATCTATGCCTGGACCGGGGGCCTTAAACACCGTGCCAAGCTCGACAACAACGCCCCGTTGTTAAAATTTGCGGAAACACTGGAGAAGGTGGTCGTGGACACCGTTGAAAGCGGCTTTATGACCAAGGATCTTGCGTTGCTGGTGGGGCCCGATCAGCCCTGGCTGACGACAATGGGCTTTCTTGAGAAGATCGACGAAAACCTCAACAAGTCACTGGCCGGGTAAGGATCAGCACCTCCGAACGGCGTAAAACAAAGGGCAGAGGTTTCGGTCTGCAACAGACGGCTTTGGCGTCGGGACGCTGTCTGGGCTGTAAAACCCTGTCTTTGCATCGATGTGCTGTGCTTTTGGTGCGGATGTGAGGCCTGTGCGTGCCGAGCCGAATAACCATG
>CBDUCB010000112.1:0-10874 GCA_965365545.1 uncultured Roseobacter sp.
CTGCACCCAGTCGGCCGACCAGCCCGCCGCGACAAGCGCCGACGCATCGCGCGCAAACGTCACCGGGTTGCAGGAGACATAAGCGATTTTTGTGACATCTGACTTAATCAGCTCAGCAATCTGTGCTTCGGCCCCGGCGCGCGGTGGATCAAGCACGACCGCCCCGGCTTTGCGCAACTCATCAGGCATCAGCGGGCGGCGAAAGAGATCACGTGCCTCTGTTGTGATGGTTTTCAGCCCCTTTGCATGCCGCCAGCCGGCATCAAGAGAGGCAAGCATCGCAGCCTCCCCCTCGACCGCGTGGACTTCGGCATGCTCAGCAAGCGGCAGCGAAAAGGTCCCGCAGCCGGCAAAAAGATCGATGACCCGACGGGCCCCTGCTGTGACTTCCAGCACAGCATCCGTCAGCACCCGCTGTCCGTGCAGAGTGGCCTGAAGAAAAGCGCCCGGCGGCGGAGATACCTGTGCCGCACCGATGCTGTGCACGGGGGGTTCTCGCATCGCGACCACCTCATCCTCCCAGGTGAGCCGTGCAAGCTTCATGCTCTCACAGATCGCGGCCAGTTGCTGGCGCAGCGGCCCGTCGAGCGGTTTGCCATGGCTTACCGCTACATCGAGACCGTTTTCCGCCCCGGTCACCATCACCGATAATGCCGTCTTCCGGCTGGCACCCACCAGCGCCAGCGCCTCTGCAACGGCGCGCCCGGCAAGTACCTCCGGTGCCAGCAAAAGACACCCGGGTATTTCGATAATCGTATCCGACGCGCGCCCGTGAAAGCCTGCCATGGCCCCCTTCTTCGTCCGGCGCGCGGCAAATCCCGCACGGCGGCGCGACCCGGCAGGAGAGGTTACGACAGGGCGCAGAACAGTCTCTGTTCCGTGGGCTTTCAGCGCATTGCGAACCACATCGGTTTTCCAGGCAGCGACAAAATCATCGTCGGCATGTTGCAGCTGACAGCCGCCGCAGGACCTGAAATGCGCACAGGGTGCCGCGACCCGCCGGTCCGAGGGCGTGATGATTTTCACATCCCGCGCACGCCCGTCGATGACCTCTGCCTCGACCTCTTCGCCCGGCAGCGTCAGCGGGATGAACACAGGCCCCTCGGCCACGCCATCGCCCTGCAGACCCAGCCGCGAAATTCTGTACCCGGTCATATACCTGTCCTGCGGAAAACTATTCTGCTGCTTCTGTCCGGATAAACCCGCCGGACTGAAGATTCCAGTACTGTGCATAAAGCCCGCCGCGCGCCAGCAACTCGCTGTGGCTGCCATCTTCAACAATCCGGCCCGCGTCCATCACAACGATCCGGTCCATTTCCGTCAGCGTTGAAAGCCGGTGCGCAATGGCCAGCACGGTTTTGCCGTCCATTACCCGCTCAAGGGCGGTCTGGATGGAAGCTTCGACTTCACTGTCGAGCGCACTGGTGGCCTCATCAAGCACCAGAACAGGCGCGTCTTTCAGAATGGCGCGGGCCAGTGCGATCCGCTGCCGCTGTCCGCCCGAAAGCTTCACTCCGCGCTCGCCCAGGTGCGCGTCATAGCCGGTGCGGCCTTTGTGATCCTGCAGTTCGGGAATGAACTCATGCGCTTCGGCCTTGCGCGCAGCCGCCATCACGTCCTCTTCGGTCGCACCCGGATTGCCATACCCGATATTGTCGCGCGCCGAGCGGTTAAACATCGCCGTTTCCTGTGTCACCATGCCGATGTTGCGCCTCAGGCTCGCCTGCGTGACCTGCGATATATCCTGCCCGTCGATCTCGATATAGCCCTCTTCGGGCTCATAAAGCCGCAAAAGCAGGGAAACGAGCGTAGATTTACCGGCACCCGAGGCCCCGACGATCCCCAGTTTTTCGCCCGGGCGGATGTCGATCGTGATGTCCTGAACGCCGCCCTTATCCCGCCCGTAGGCAAAACCGATTTTCCGCAGAACAATGCGGCCCTCGGTCACTTCCAGATCGCGCGCACCGGGCGCGTCTTCCAGCCGGTTGCGCGGCGTGAGCGTGCGCACACCATCCTCTATCTCGCCGATATTGGCATAGATCTGCATCAGCGTGAAACTGACCCAGCCGGTCATCTGCGCGATGCGGATCGCGATGGCACCGGCCGCGCCGCTATCGCCCTGGGTGGCCTGCCCCCCCTGCCAGAGCAGCCCGGTGCCGCCCCGCAGGATGACCGGCAGAAGCCCTGCCAGCGACATCAGCGCAAACCGGAAGCCCGCCGCAAGATATCCGAACTCCAGCGCCCGCGCCCGGAACGACTTCATCGCCCCGAGGGCCGCGCGATCCTCGTGATCGTCATGGGCGAAGAGCTTGACGGTTTTAATGTTGGTGATCGTATCGACCACCTGCCCCGACACCATCGCCCGCGCACCCGCACGTCCGGCAGAGCGCGCCCGGATCTTTGGCAGAAACCAGCGGATCATGGCGAAATAGGCCACCAGCCAGACACCGAACCCCAGCGCCACGCGCCAGTCGATGGCCAGCAGCAACAGGATCGACCCCAGAAGCGAGGCCAGCGCAAAGGCCACGACGTTGATCATTTCAGAAACCACATCCGTGACCGCCCGCGCCGTCTGCATCTGTTTCTGCGCAATGCGGCCGGCGAAATCGTCATCGAAAAACCCGACCGTCTGCCCCAGCGTCCAGCGGTGCAGACGCGACAGCACAAGCGGGTTTATGTTGGGCTGCACGACAATCGCGTTGGCCGACGCCGACAGCCCGAACAAGAGCGGTCGCGCAATCAGGAAAAACGCCACCGCCCCGGCCAGAACCGCCAGATTAGAGCCTGAAAAGAACGCCTCCGGACCGCTGGCCGCCGTGGCGTCTATGACCATACCGAGGATCAGCGCGGTGCCCGCCTCCATCACACCCGCGGCCGCCGAAAAGAACGCAGCCAGCCAGAGCGCGGGCCAGGCGCCCGACAGACACCAGCGCATGAAGGCGCCGAGGCTTTCGGGCGGCGGCCCCTCTGCCGGGCGAAATGCGTCAATGCGGTCGCTGATGTTCACGCGTCACCTTCTGTGCTCAGAAATCCACCCGATTGCCGGGTCCAGAAATCTGCATATAGCCCGCCCGCAGCCAAAAGCGCGTCATGGGTGCCGTCTTCGACGATCCGGCCCTGATCGAGCACCAGGATACGGTCCATTTGCGCAATCGTGGAGAGCCGGTGCGCGATGGCAATCACGGTTTTACCCTCCATCATACCGTAAAGCGTATCCTGGATGGCCGCCTCAACCTCGCTGTCGAGCGCGCTTGTCGCCTCATCCAGCAGCAGGATCGGCGCGTTTTTCAGGATCACCCGCGCCAGCGTCACCCGCTGACGCTGTCCGCCAGAGAGCTTCACGCCGCGCTCACCCACCTGTGCGTCATAGCCCCGACGGCCCTGCGGATCCTGCAGATCGAGTATAAATTCATGCGCCTGAGCCTGGCGGGCGGCGGCGATCATCTCCTCTTCGGTGGCATCATCCCGCCCGTAAAGAAGGTTGTCGCGCACCGACCTGTGCATCAGCGAACTGTCCTGCTGCACCATGCCGATGGCGCGGCGCAGACTGTCCTGGGTCACCTTGCTGATATCCTGTCCGTCGATCAGAATGGCTCCGCGTTCCACATCGTAAAACCGCAAAAGCAGCTTTACGAGGGTCGATTTTCCGGCGCCTGAGCGACCAACGAGTCCGATCTTTTCACCCCTGCGGATGGTCAGATTCACGCCATCAAGCCCGCCGGTATCCCGACCGTAATGGTGGCTGAGATCTTTCAGTACGATCTCGCCATCTGTCAGGTGCAGCGGTCGGGCCGCTGCGTCATCCACCAGCGCGAGCGGCTGTGCGATGGTCTCCATCCCCTCGGCCACAACGCCCAGTTCCCGGAAAAACGTCGTCAGCGCCCACATGATCCAGCCGGTCATCGCATTGAGCCGCAGCGTCAGCGCGGTGGCGGCGGCCACGACACCAACACTCGCCTCGCCCTGCACCCAGAGTGCTATGGCCCAGCCCACAACACTCACAATCAGGATTCCGTTCAGCGCCACAAGCGTCGCATCCATGATGGTATAGATGCGCATTTCTTTCTGAAACGTATCGCGCGCATGTTCGATGGCTTCGCGGGCGTAATCGACCTCCTGGTCATGATGCGCAAACATCTTGACCGAATGGATATTGGTATAGGCGTCGACCACGCGACCGGTGACCATCGACCGGGCATTCGATGAGGCCTGCGATGCAGGGCTGACACGGCGCACAGTCCAGTGCACCAGCAGGCCATAAAGCGCAAACCAGATCAGCAGCGGCAGCAGCAATCGCGGATCCGCCGTGCTGAGCAGGATCGCCGCCCCCAGCATATAAGCCAGCGAAAAAGAGATCGCGTCAAAGACCTGAAAGACCACTTCACCCGCGGCGGGCGGGGTCTGCATGATCCGGTTGGCAATGCGCCCGGCAAAGTCGTTCTCGAACCAGCCCACGGACTGACGCAGCACATGCCGGTGCGCCCGCCAGCGAATGAGCGTGCCGAAATTGGGCAGGATGGTGTTATTGAGCAGCATCGCATCGGCGGCCTGCAGCACCGGGCGGACAAAGAGGATAAAGAGCGCCACAAGGATGAGCTCGGTGCCATAGGTCTCCCAGACCAGCGCCGGATCGCCGCTGAGCAGGTCCACCACGCGGCCCATGTAATAGATCAGTCCAACCTCGATACCGGCCACGACGACCGACATGATCGCGGCAAGAATGAACACACGGCGGAAGGGCTGCGCATAGTCGCGCATGAACGGCCAGAGCTTTTGCGGCGGCTCATTGGTTTCGGAATACGCGACGTAGGGGTCAACGAGTCGTTCGAAATAGCGGAACATATCAGGAGCCTTGGTACAGAATATCAGAAATGTTCAGGCGCCTGCGACGGGCCTGACGGGAAGGGTTATGACAGCTTCAGCTGTTCCAGATCCCGCGATACATTTCGTATTCCTCCACTCTGATGCCGTCGTTCTAGCAATAATCGAGCCGCTTTGTCGAGGCGTTCATTCCCCTGTCATCAAATCTTCACGGCTGAGCCGGAAACCGGAAGCGATCCAGCGCGCTTCCAGCGCTTTGAGCTGTGCGCCCAGCGCCGGGCCCTTGTACGCCGGCATCAGGTCAGCAGCGGTCACCGGAAAGACAGCCTCCGCCGCGCGTTCCAGCTTTGGCAGAATGTCCGGATCAGGGGGTGTCCCGCTCATTGCGTGCAGCAGCAGCATGACCGAAACGGCCAGCGGCACGCCTTCTCGCCAGGCCAGTTCTGTCAGGGGTGTTCCCGCGGCAAGCGCCCGGTTGATCTGCGCAAGTTCGCGCGCATCTTTCCGGCTGAGACGCAGGCGCTCTGCCGGGTCTTCGCCCCCCAGCACCGCAAGCCTGCGGATTGCGTCGGGCGCCTGGCCGGTCAGCGCTTCGAGATGCACAAGCGGGGCCAGAAACCGGTCGTCCGCGCCCGGCAGAACCTGGAGCAAGGCACCGGTCTGACGCATCGCGGCAATGGCCGGTGCTGGATCGGGGGCCGCCAGAAGGCGTCGCATCTCCGTTCCGGTCCGTTCCGCGGAAAGCGTCTCTAATCCGTCGATATTGCGCGTAATCGCGTCCATCGCGTCACTGTCAAACCCCTCCGAAGGGTCCGAATACCAGGCGTGAAACCGGAAATATCGCAGGATGCGCAGATAATCCTCGCGAATACGCTTTTCTGCGTCCTCAATGAAACGGATGCGCCGCGCAAGGCAGTCTTCAAGTCCGCCCAGCGGGTCAACGAGCCCGCCATCAGGTGTTGCATAAAGCGCATTCAGCGTGAAATCCCGTCGCCTTGCATCGTCGTGAATATCGCGCGAAAAAGACACCACCGCGCGCCTGCCATCGGTTTCCACGTCGCGCCGGAAAGTCGTGACTTCAAAGCCACGGCCCTGCGAAATGACGGTCACCGTTCCGTGCTCGATCCCTGTCGGTACGGTCCTGAGACCGGCCGCCTTTGCCAGACGTTCCGTCTCCTCCGGCAGCACATCCGTGGAAAGGTCAACATCAGCACCCGGGACGCCCAGCAGAGCATCCCGCACAGCGCCCCCGACAAAGTAAATCGCGGCGCCCTCCGCCCTTATGGCGTCGCACACCGCGCGCGTCGCCGGGTCGTGCAGCCAGGCGGTCGCGGGAGGGATCAGGGTTTCATCTGCTCGGTCCATGCCCGCAACATACGCGCAGTTGCACCCCAGATGTAATAGGGCCCGTAGGGTACTGCATAATACGACCGTCGCGTGCCGCGCCAGATGCGGCCTTCGATCACAAAATTGCCCGCGTCCAGTACATGGGCGAGCGGCACAGAAAATACCTCCTCGACTTCGCCGGGTTCGGGCGTGATCTCGAATGCTTTGCGCACCAGACCAATGACCGGCGTGACCAGAAACCCTGTTACCGTTTCGTGCGGAGGCAGATGACCGAGAATCTCGACATGATCCGGTGGCAGCCCGATCTCCTCGTGTGCTTCGCGCAACGCCGCGGCTGTAACGTCGATATCGCCGGGATCCTGGCTACCGCCGGGAAAGGCAATCTGTCCCGGGTGATGTTTCAGTGCGGAGGACCGTTTGGTCAGCAAAAGACGCAGATGACCGTTTTCGACCGTCACCGGTGCCAGAACGCCGGCGGGTCGCAGCTTCCGGCCCGCTGGCAGCACCGTTCCGGGGTTCAGATCAAAATCGGATGATGCGCGGCCCGGACGGGCAAGTGCCGCCCGGATCGCATCCGTTTCAGGTGTCATCGCCGCTCTTTTCCGCGTCAAATCCGACGGTGGCCGGATCGAGATCATAGTGCGCGCCGCAGAACTGACAGTCCGCCGTTACGCGCCCTGCGTCGGTGGTCATCGTTCCGATATCCGCCGCAGAATAGATCGAAAGGCTCTGACGGACGCGATCCTCAGAGCACGTGCAGCCGAAGCGCACCGTCTGCGTGTCGAAAACCCGCGGCTGTTCCTCATGAAAAAGGCGCAGCAGCAGATCGTTTGGCGGCAGCGCTGGTCCGATCAGCTCCATTTCTTCGACGGTATCGAGCAGAATGTTCACGCGGCCCCAGTTTTCAGCCTCATCGCCGTGCACGATATCGTCCGCCGTCAGTACCTCGCCGCTGCCTTCGCCGCGCGCGACAAAGGGCGAGGCTTTGGGCATATGCTGCAGCATTACACCACCGGCACGCCAGTGTTCTGCAACGCCCGGCTCTGTGGACTGGCCGTAGCTCAGCGAAAACCGCGTCGGCAGCTGTTCAGACTGCGCAAAATAGGCCTCCGCACAGGCTGCAAGCGACCCGCCGGCAAGCGGGGTAATCCCCTGATAAGGGGTCATGCCCTTGCCCTGATCAATCATGATCGCAAAGTATCCTTCGCCCACCTGATCAAAGGGGGCCGCATCGGTCAGACGATCGCCATCATAGCTTGCGTAGGCTCTGATACGGGCCGGGCTGCCCTCTTTATCCGGACCATAGTAGTCTGTCGCGATCATCCGGACAGCACCCTTGGACTGCACCTGCAACTGCAGCTTCCAGCGCAGCTTGATGGTCTGCCCGATCAGCGCGGTCAGCAATGCCATCTCCGCAACCAGCGCCTCGACCTGAGGCGGATAGTTATGCTGTTTCAGGATACCGTTCAGCGCACCGTCCAGCCGTGCAACACGGCCACGGATATCACTGGCATCAAGTTGAAATGGCAGGACCGTGTCGTCCCACGCGATCTGCTGTCCGTGTGTCATCGGGGTTTCCTTATTGCCAGGCAGTTGGCATACCGCGTCCATATAAGCGTCACAAGCCGAATGGAAAGAGGGTCAGCCAGTATGATCAGACGGGTCGGCCATGCGCCTGGTGCAGAGCAGAAGTATGTCATGCGACCGGGCGCTTATGCGGTTTTACCTCTGGGCGGGCGGCTTTTGCTGACCTGCCAGCTGGGTGAGACGCCGGACATTCAGCTTCCCGGCGGCGGGATCGATCCGGGCGAAAGCGCGGCTCAGGCGCTGCACCGCGAGGTCATGGAAGAGACTGGCTGGCGGATTGCCGCGCCACGCAGGCTGGGTGCGTTCCGGCGGTTTGCCTATATGCCGGAATATGATCTCTGGGCGGAAAAAATATGCCATGTCTATGTCGCGCGGCCTGTCTATCAGGTGCGTGAGCCTTCCGAACCCGACCACGTGTCGCTTGTTCTGTCATCTGCCGAAGCGACTGCGGCTTTGGGCAATGACGGCGACCGGTTGTTTGTCAGCCGGTATTTTTCCGGTCCGGGCCGCTGAATTCGATCAGAATCCCGGACACATCATCGGGAAATTCTGAATGACCGGCAAATGCCGTCAGCTTTTCAATCAGAACACGGAAAAGTTCCGGTCCGCATACGTCCGGCATGTCCTGCAGCATCCGGGTAAGCCCGCATTCGCCCAGCATTTCATCGCCCCGGCCCGGACATTCCGTGACTCCGTCCGACAGGATCAACAACCGGTCGCCGGGGTCCAGCGCAAGCTCAAACTGCGAAAAGGTCACGCCCGACATCAGACCGACCGGAAATCCGCCGGTCCCGTCCTGCCAGATTGTGCCGTCCGCGCGCTGTATCACCGGGTGCGGATGCCCGGCCTGGCCCAGCACAACATGACCACTGGTCAGATCGATATCCGCCAGCAGCAACGTGAAATAATGCTCGGTCTCCATCTCATCGAGCACCAGTTCGTTGAGTTTTTCGATCGCCTCGGCAGGCGGACGCGAAATATAAGAGCCGTCGCTCTGTTTTTGCAGGGCCACATTCTGATCCGGCGCGCTTGCCGACAGATATCCGGCCAGCCTTGCGGTCATCAGTGCGGAGCTGATGCCATGCCCCGAGACATCGATCGCAAACAGGCCAAGGTGCCCCGGTGCTGCCGGATAATAGCCGACCAGATCGCCGCCGACATGACCGCTTGAGCGCAGCAGCAGGGAAAGCTCTGCGCCGGGGAAAGTTTTCTGCCGCTCTTTAACCAGAGACTGCTGAAGCTTTTTAGCCTCGATCAGGTCACGGTCCAGCGAATCGTAAACGCGTTGCAGCTCGTCCAGGGTTTCGGTGATCACATGATTCTTCGCCGTGAGTTCCCGTTGCATTTCGAGGATGCGTTCTCCGGCGGTCATGCGCGCGCGAAGCTCATTGCCATCCACCGGCTTGGTCAGGAAATCATCTGCTCCGGCGTCCAGGCCCTGTGCCACTTCGTTTTTGTCACTCTTGGACGTAAGAAGAATGAAATATCCGTAATTTTCGCCGGTCATTTCGCGGAATTTCTGGCAGAATTCGATGCCGGTCATGCCGGGCATGACCCAGTCGCTAAGTACCAGCTCAGGCGGCCTTTCCCGACAAATTTCCAGTGCGCGCATCCCGCTTTCTGCTTCCATTACTTCGTACCCCCAGCGGGTCAGCGAACTGCTCAGAATGCGTCGCTGCAGTTTGCTGTCATCAACAACCAGCACAAGCCGGGCATCTGAACTGCCCGGCGGCGTGTAATTTTTGCTGTTTCGGGTCGTCGTAAGGGACATTTCAATTCGGATTTTTGCAACCCCTCCCTGATACGCGTCCGATCCTTAAGGATGGGTGAAGGTTTACGGAAACGTGATGCAGCTCAGGCGCTAACGCTCTTTTAGGGTTTTATAGTTACACTTCCCCGGCGGACGAGGAGCGCGGAATGATTGACTGGGACCGTGTCTGCGCGCTGCAAAGCGAGGTGGGCGCAGAAGACTTTGATGAGGTGATTGAGATCTTCCTTGAGGAAGTCGACGGCGAAATCGCCAGCCTGCCGGGCAGTTCGCGCGAAACCCTTGCCGAACGCCTGCATTTTCTCAAAGGCAGCGCGCTCAATCTGGGCTTCCGGAAGTTTTCAGAGCTGTGCCGTGACGGGGAGGTTAAAGTCGCCGCATCGGACACTGTTGATGTTCCGGGCCTTGTTGCCTGTTATCAGCAGTCGCGCGCATATTTTCTGAATGAAGTCGCCGGGCACACCTCGGATCAGAGCAAACTGTAGTAAGCCGGAAGGCCGCCGTCGGCCTCAAGCGCCTGTGCGCGGGCATTGAAAAGGCGCATGCCTGCGATCCATCTCTCAGGGTCTGCCGCGCGCTTTGCAAAAAACGCGGCCACTTCGCTGTGGGGAAGCACCATAAACCGCTCCGCCGATATGGCGTCGAGAATAACCTCCGCGACTTCCGCAGCTGTCAGCAAAGATGCGTGCGCCCCGGCGTCAGCATCTTTAAGTCCGATAAGCGGCGTCGCCACATATTGCGGACATACCACCGAAACACCGATGCCCTGATCCCCGTGGCTTATGGCAAGCGATTCGGCAAAACTGACCGCGGCATGTTTGCTTGCGGAATAAGCCGCGTTTCCCACCTGATTGAGCAGACCGGCCGCCGAGGCGACATTCACAAAATACCCCGATCCCCGTTCAATCATCCCGGGCAGCAACGCGCGGGCAGCGTATACATGCGCCATCACATGAACGGCCCAGTTCTGATGCCAGACAGTATCAGGCGCCGAGGCAGCATGTCCGGTTTGAGGCGCAAAAAGACCAGCGTTAGAGACGAATATATCGACCTCGCCCTGTTCTTCGCGCACCGTCTCAATCAGCGTGACAATATCCGCCTCCGACCGCACGTCACAGACATGGCCAGCGCAGCCCAGCGCCGCCGCGCGCGCTTTCACCGCACCCTCGTCCAGGTCAGCAATCGTCACCCGGGCCCCGCGGGCAATCATTTGCGCGGCAAGCGCCGCGCCAATGCCGCTGGCACCGCCCGTGATCACCGCGATTTTGCCGCCCGGCTCCATTGGTCAGATCACAAACTGCGCAAGGGTTTCGTCGTTCGTGATGTCGGTATATGTAAACCCGGCCTCTTC
>CBDUCB010000113.1:0-10803 GCA_965365545.1 uncultured Roseobacter sp.
GGCGCTTGGAACCGGCCTTGCAATGGGCATTTCCTGGAAAGACATGGCAGTCAGCACCCTGCGCACGGGACAGCCTGTGATGCACGTGACCGGCTGGGCGCGCGACCGGCTCGACGCAATGACACCGCCGGGATTTGAGGCCGTAATTCATGTAACACTCACCGATGATCACCCCTGGGCGCAGGCCTTTGTCGTGATCGAAGCACTGCCCGCCAAAGAGTGACGCGCCGGTTGCGGGTGCTGAAAATCCCGGTTGGCAATGCCTGCAGTGCCTGACAGCCAAGGCAATTGTCCCCGCAGGGACACCCCGCGCACGCAAGCTTGCGCCGGCGCACCTTGACTTCCCCTCCGCGCCTTCGCATTACCGCCCAAACCAAACGGGATATCCGCCACATGGCCGAAAAAGACGCAAAATCGCCGAATGCTTTCGTCGAGACGGTGAAGACAGTAGTTTATGCGCTGCTGATCGCAGGTGTCTTCCGGACGCTGTTCTTTCAGCCGTTCTGGATTCCGTCAGGCTCAATGAAAGAGACGCTGCTGGTCGGTGATTTCCTCTTTGTGAACAAGATGGCCTATGGCTACTCCTATGCCTCCTGTCCCAGCCTCTATATGCCGCGCTTTGGTATTGACGTGGATGCCCAGGATATCTGCGGCTTTCTCGATGGTGAAAACACCCGCATATGGGGCGGCGAGCCGGAACGCGGAGACGTTGTGGTCTTTCGCCATCCGGTTTCGGGCCGGGACTATATCAAGCGCCTGATCGGTAAGCCCGGCGATACGATTCAGATGCGTGACGGGGTTTTGTGGCTGAACGGCGCAGAGGTGCCGCAGGAGCCCGATGGGACTTTTGTCGAAGAAATGGCGCCTCAGGGGCCCGAAGGACGGCGCCCGCGCTGCATGAACGGGCCGGTGGGTGATGGCGGAGAGTGCCGCAAGGCGCGAGCAATCGAAACGCTGCCCGGCGGCAGGCAATATGCGGTACTTGATATCGCCTCGCAGGGGTCTGACCGCACCAGCATCTATACGGTGCCTGAAGGGCATTATTTCTTTATCGGTGACAACCGCGATAATTCCGCTGACAGCCGGTTGTCTCAGCGCGTACAGGGGGTTGGTTTTGTGCCCTATGAAAACCTGATCGGGCGGGCGGATCGTATCATGTTCTCCTCGGCAGGGCGGTCGATGCTTTTTGTCTGGACCTGGCGTGGCGACCGGTTCTTTAAGGCTGTTGAGTGAAACTCGCGGGCGAGCTGAAGTCCTTTCAGGACCGGCTGGGTTATGAGTTCGCGCGCCCGGAACTGCTTGTTGAAGCGGTTACCCATTCGTCTGTTTCAACGGCAAACCGGGACGACAACCAGCGGCTGGAATTTCTGGGCGACCGGGTCCTGGGGCTGGTCATGGCCGAGGCGCTGCTTGTATCCGACGACAAGGCCAGCGAAGGACAGCTTGCGCCCCGGTTCAACGCGCTGGTGCGCAAGGAGACCTGTGCGGATGTTGCGCGCGAGATCAATCTCGGGGCTGTGCTGCGGCTGGGACGTTCGGAAATGCTCTCCGGCGGGCGGCGCAAGCAGGCACTTCTCGGGGACGCGATTGAGGCCGTGATAGCGGCCGTATACCTTGATGCGGGGTTTGAACCGGCCCGGGAGATGATCCTGCGGCTCTGGGGCAAACGGGTGCATGAGGTTGAAGAGGACGCCCGCGATGCAAAGACCGCTTTGCAGGAATGGGCGCAGGCGCGTAAACAACAACCACCTGAATACGTTGAGACCGCCCGGAGCGGACCGGATCATGCGCCTGTCTTCATGATTACCGTCCGGCTCGACACAGGAGAGAGCGAAGCGGCAAGTGCCGGATCAAAACGGCAGGCTGAACAGGCTGCTGCGGCTGCATTGCTGGCAAAACTGGAGAGCAGATCATGACGACGCGTGCGGGATTTGTTGCCCTGATCGGGGAGCCCAATGCAGGTAAATCAACGCTGCTGAACCGGATGGTCGGCGCCAAGGTGTCGATCGTCACCCATAAGGTACAGACGACACGGGCGCGGATTCGTGGTGTGGCGATGGAAGGCGACGCCCAGATCGTGTTCGTTGATACGCCGGGTCTTTTTCAGCCGCGGCGCCGGCTGGACCGGGCGATGGTGGCCGCGGCCTGGAGCGGTGCCGCGGATGCAGACGTCGTCGTGCTCATGGTGGAGGCGCACCGCGGGCTGACCGAGGGTGTGGGCCGTATTCTGGAACGTCTGTCAGAGATCGGAGAGGGGCGCTCCGTGGCGCTTGCCATCAACAAGATCGACCGGGTTCAGGCGGAAGTTCTGCTGGGGCTCTCAAAGGAACTCAACGCGCGGTATGAATTTGCACAGACATTCATGATCTCGGCGGAGCGCGGTCATGGCGTGGAGGCTTTGCGCCAGTGGCTCGCAGAGCAGGTGCCGGAAGGGCCGTGGCTGTACCCCGAAGACCAGATTGCCGATCTGCCGATGCGAATGATTGCGGCTGAAATGACGCGTGAGAAGCTGACGCTGCGCCTGCATCAGGAGCTGCCCTATCAGCTCACCGTGGAGACCGAGAACTGGGAAGAGCGCAAAGACGGCTCGGCAAAGATCGACCAGCTGATCTATGTGGTGCGCGATGGTCATAAGGGCATCGTGCTTGGCCATAAGGGCGAAACGATCAAAGCGGTGTCAAAAGCCTCCCGCGAGGAACTCGAAGCGTTTCTGGGCCGCCGCGTGCATCTCTTTCTTCAGGTCAAAGTGCGGCCGGACTGGCTTGATGAAGCGGAACGCTATTCGGAAATGGGGCTGGATTTCCGGGATGGCAACACCTGAGCAGCCTGCACCTGCCGGGTGGCCCGGGCAGGTGCCTTTTGTTACGCGCCGGAGCGGGGTGCTGAGATGGCCCGGCTGACCGCGCGGTTCTGGGTGGATGCCTATCTGATGCGCCTGCGCGGTGCGGATGTGCCGGCCTTTGTGGTTGCTCACGGTGATGACACAGGCGGCGCTGTGTTGATCAAACTGAATACACTCGACGGGCAGGCGCGGCTTTTTCAGCGGAGCTTTGATCTGATGAGCGGCGACCGGGTCTGGGCGGTTCTGTCCGAGGGACCTGAGGCAGAAGTCGATGAGGCGGTCACGCGGCAGCGCGGGTTTGATCCTGATCTGTGGGTGATCGAAGTCGAGGACCGTCAGGGGCGGCATATGCTGGATGAGCCCGGACTGGCATGATTGAATGGCGCGATCAGGGTATTCTTCTGAGTGTGCGCCGGCATGGTGAAACCTCGGCGATTATCGAAGTCTTTACACCCGCGCATGGCCGGCATGCCGGGGTCGTGCGGGGCGGCGCCAGTCGCAAGGTGGCGCCGGTGCTGCAGCCGGGTGCGCAGCTTGATCTGACATGGCAGGCCCGTCTGGAAGATCACATCGGCAGTTTCCAGGCAGAGCCTGTGCGCAGCCGGGCGGCTGCGGCGATGGGCGACCGGATGGCGCTGGCCGGTCTGAATGCAGTGACGTCTTTGTTGTCTTTCAGCCTGCCGGAGCGTGAACCGCACCCCGCACTTTATCAGCAGACCGAACAATTGCTGGACCTGCTGGAGCAGGGAGATCTCTGGCCGCTTGCCTATCTGCGCTGGGAGGTCCGGTTGCTGCTTGAAACCGGCTATGCGCTGGAGCTTGATCGTTGTGCGGTCACCGGCCGCCGCGAAGATCTGTGCTATGTGTCTCCGAAATCAGGGCGGGCTGTGTCGCGCGGGGCCGCCGGAGAGTGGGCGGACCGGATGCTGCCCCTGCCGGATGTGCTGAAGGGCGAAGGCGACGCGCCGGACGCGGAGATCGCCGAAGCGTTCCGGACGACGGGGTATTTTCTGGAGCAGCACCTGGCACGGGATCTGGGGGGAAAACCGCTGCCCGAGGCACGTGCGCGTTTTGTCGAGGCGTTCAGTCGCCGGCTTTGAAAATCATCGCCGCGTCGTCATCGTTAGTCAGGATCAGAGTGTCGCCCAGGACCTCGATCAGGCTCATGGTCTGCAGGGTTGTCAGATAGGCGCTTTCTGATGCCGTGGCATCCTCCGGACAAGCCTTGCGGGTCGTGGCAACCGGGCCTGCTTCGAACCACGGATAGGGCACGGTCATTGACGCGCTGTAACTGTTGCAGGCAGTCTCGCCTGCAATTTTGCCCGGCTCGGGGAAAAGCAGTGTCGTGCGTCCGGTTGCGGCTCTGCCGCCGATCTCCTCAAGAACCCAGGTTTTGTCCGCAGCACCGTAAGCTGTAGCCGTTTCATCGCCATAACACCCCGCAAGAAGCAGCAGAGCCGTCACAAGGCCTGTTGTCCGCTTGCGTGTCATTGCAGCGCGATCACGAGGTCAACCAGCGTATCAAAGGCCGCAGCTGGTTTGGTTTTTCCGCCGAGTTGCGGCAGACCAATCATTGCAGAAAGGGTGCTTTGCGCAAACTCCGGGTTTTTGATCCCCAGTTGTTTCAGCAGGTTAGCAAGATATGTCAGTCGTTCCGCGTCAACCTGGGCCAGTGCTCCGGCGACTGATTTATCCGTTCTGGCCCAGGCCCGGAGTGCGGGATCCTGCTTGTCGGCCAGCATGAGCCGGCCAAAGCGGCGCAGGCGCTGCTCGGTGCTGCCGTCTTCTGCCAGCGCCGTGACCACGGTTGCAAAAGCGCGCGTCTGCCAGTCTTTTACAACCGCCGCCTGGAAATCCGGTACATCGCGGAAATGCCAGTAAAACGATCCTTTGGTGGTGTTCAGCCTGCGTGCCAGCGGTTCTGCTGCCAGAGCTGTCGGGCCATCGGTCACCAGCGCTTTGAGGCCGGCTTCTATCCATGCGTCTCGGTTTAATCGGGTACGTTTCATGCCATTTCCATACGCAGAGGTATGTGATGCATCAAGCTGTGTTTTGCGTCAGGTGCCCGACAGGGGGTGTTTGGCATTCCGAAGAGGCAGTTCTTTGCCCATGTGCCCTGAAACGGGCAGCGGGCGGCTCGCGACACCCGGTTTTATGCGCGCCTCTCAGGCTTCATCCGAGCAGGCGTCGCGCGATGACCTGTGCCTGTATTTCCGCCGCCCCCTCAAAGATATTCAGGATCCGGGCATCGCAGAGCACACGGCTGATCTTGTATTCGAGCGCAAAACCGTTGCCGCCGTGGATCTGCAACCCGTTGTCGGCTGCCGCCCATGCCACGCGTGCACCCAGAAGCTTCGCCATACCGGCTTCGACATCACAGCGGCGGCCCTCGTCCTTTTCAAAGGCGGAGAAATAGGTCAGCTGGCGTGCGATCATTATTTCAACGGCCATCATCGCAAGTTTGCCCGAAACGCGCGGAAATTCGATCAGCGATTTGCCGAACTGTTTGCGGTCCTGCGCATACTGCATTGCGATATCCAGCGCTGACTGGGCCACGCCGACCGCGCGGGCAGCTGTCTGGATCCGCGCGGATTCGAAGGTTTCCATGAGTTGCTTGAACCCTTTGCCTTCCTCACCGCCGAGCAGGTTCTCACCTTTGACATGGAAATTGTCAAAGGCGAGCTCGTATTCTTTCATGCCGCGATAGCCAAGCACCTCAATCTCACCGCCTGTCATCCCGTCCGTGGGGAAGGGATCAGCCTCGTCACCCGGTGTTTTCTCAGCCAGGAACATGGACAGGCCACGGTAATCCGTGGTGTCAGGATCGGTCCGGGCCAGCAGTGTCATCATCTGGGTCCGGGTGGCATGGGTGATCCATGTTTTATTGCCGGTGATGCGGTAATCCTCACCGTCTTTGACCGCTCTTGTGCGCAGGCTGCCGAGGTCGGATCCGGTGTTCGGTTCGGTAAAGACGGCAGTGGGCAGCGTTTCCGCCGAGGCCAGTCTGGGCAGCCATTTCGCCTTTTGTTCGTCGGTGCCGCCGGCAAGAATAAGCTCTGCTGCGATCTCGGACCGTGTGCCCAGCGAGCCCACGCCGATGTAGCCGCGCGAGAGCTCTTCGGATACGACGCACATGGAAGCCTTTGACAGGCCAAATCCGCCGTATTCTTCCGGGATCGTCAGGCCGAACACACCCATTTCGGCGAGCTCATTGATGACATCGACGGGGATAAGTTCGTCTTTGAGATGCCAGTCATGGGCAAAAGGTTCTACTTTCTCCACCGCATACCGGCGGAACTGGTCGCGGATCATTTCCAGCTCTTCATCCAGCCCTGATGCGCCGACTGTTACATCAGCAGAATGTTCCTGCATGAGCTCAACAAGCCGGGTGCGGGCGGCCTGGCTGTTACCGCTTTGCATCAGCGTGGTTATGGCCGGGGTGCGGAGCGCGTGGCTTTCCTCATCACTGAGGCCCAGGTCGCGCAGACGGAGGATTTCGCCCTGGTTCATCTGAATGCCGCCGGTGATCTGCGACAGATACTCTCCGAAGGCGATGGAAAGAATCAGTTGTTCGGTTTCCCGGAAACGGCCGGACGACTGCAAACCCTGCGCCCAGGCGTGCATCTGCTGCAGCGCGCGGGCGTATGTGGCAAGCCAGGCAAGGCCATGCGCCGCTGTCTGATGCTTCTCGACAAGCCCGCCCGATACGCGCCCGTCTTCGGTCACCAGATCGCGCACCCGTGACACAGCTGTATCAAGAAGAGACCGGACGGGATCGAGAGCCGCCCCGGTCAGCGTCAGCAGGTTTTCAGGTAAAACGGCGGCGTGCAGCGTCGGGTCCTGTCCGTCATGGGGCATCAATGTCATCCTTTTCGTATCAGCCCGGTGTCTAATCCTTTCGCAGGTGCAGCGCAACAAAAATACAAGGCGGTTCAGAATTTTGCATGAAAATTACGCAGTGTTGCGGGCGAATTTTCGGCCAGGCGCCGAATCCTTTGACGACGGAGCACGATGGCGCGCATAAAAAAACCGACATGCCGGCCGTTCTGGCCCGACATACCGGCTTATCACAACGGTACTGGTTGAAAGACCGCGACCTTTCAGGTCAGCGGTTGGGCCCGCGTCAGTTCTGGCGCGCGACCGTGACGCCGGAGACGTCTTCGATAAAGGTAACGATCCGTGATTTGATCGTGTCGTCGCGGATCGATGCGAGTGCGCTGACAATTTCAAGGCTGGGATCGCGTGTTTTTACTGCATCCGCAGATGCTTCGATGCCTTCAAAGAAATACGAAGTCGGGACATCGAGGATGCGCGACAATTCGTAAAGACGGCTTGCAGCGATCCGGTTGGACCCGATTTCATACTTCTGGATTTGCTGGAACGACAGATTAAGCTCTCGCGCAACATCTGTCTGAGACAGACGGCGGATAGTACGTATCTGTTTCAGCTTGCGACCTACGTGAACGTCTACTGGATGGCTCATACTATTTAACACCTCTGGTTGTGATCTTCTTAGTTGTCCTCAGAACCGCCCTTCCGTTCAACTGGATACCTATTTCATTTTTCGGTTGAAATTTATACGGGTAATGGGTGATAAATGTTGCATTACTGGGTGATTTATTTACCATCGGGTGCGATGAACAAAGTTATTCCCACGGATCCTCCTGGTAAAACGCCGGTGAAAGGTACCGAATCACATGCGCTTCTGCATGAGATGATCCGGTCGTTTACCACGCTTGCGAGAACCCTGAATCTGAGTCATGCGGTCCGCGAACTGGGCAGCACACGGCAGACATTGCGCCGGCACATTTCTTTGCTGGAGGAGCTGAAGGGGGTTGAGCTCTTTGTCGTAAAGGACCGGCAGTACCAACTGACCGAAGAGGGAAGCCGGGCGTTGCCCGAGGCGCTTGAAATCCTCGCCCGCGGCAGTTCCTGGCTGATGGGGCACATCAGTCATTATAATGGCATGCAACGCGTGCACGCAGTGCTGCCGGGTGATGTGCATTTCTGGCTGCAGCAGCAACCTATGCGAGAACTTTGGGAGAGCAAACGCTCCTTGTTGCGGGAATGCTTCCGTGCATGGGCGCTGGCCGGGGGTGACCTGGAAAGCGAAAAAATGAAGCATGTCCGGCCATATTTCATGGTGTACCGGAATTCGCCAAACGGTTGGATTTGCGTGGAAATCGGAGATCTTGCCTCCTATGTTTCATGGTACGGCTGGGCAACTGCCAGGTCCAGTATCGGACGGGCGCTTTACGGGATGCCGGGTGGCGATGAGTTTGCACACCTTATGGTTGAGCCATTTGAGGATGCCGCGAACCATCACAATGCGCGTCTTGACCATATCCACACCCAGCTGCAGCGCGAACAGGACGGGCCGAAAGTTCCGTTGAATTACAGGCGTCTTCTGCTGGCGGGTCGGTTTCCCGACGGTAGTTTTGCGCTCATTTCAGTGCTCGACCGGTGTTATGACATCAACATAGACGGTCTCGGGCCCGATGAAATTCACGCCATGCCAGAAGAACTGGCGATGCCTGCGCATCCGGTAGAAGCATTATTCGAGCAACCAACGCGGGAATAGACTAGAATAGGCGTTATCCTGAACTGTGGAGACGCACTATGACCATTCAATTTAAATCGCGGGACGACTACCTGTTTGCGACAAGTCTTGATCACATTCGCAGCAATGGCGTCACGATTGTCACCGGTTCCGACTTTGAGGAATACCGCGACCTTCTTTCTACAGCCCGGCCGGACCACAAACTGGGGGTTCCGTTTGACCCGAAACGACAGCCCCTAAATTCCGGGAATTCTTACTGGATGGCAGGGTACGACGCCTCGGGTAACGTGGTGCACACGCAGGCTCTGAAGCGGCTTAACCTGTCGAAATCCAGCCTTGGCGACTATATGCGCGATAACCTGTGCGAGTTCGAGCCGCCCATGGGGGGCATTGATTACGAGAGATCGGTTTACCGGCCAGGCCCGGGCGCGAAACGCATGCAGGGTGTCGTCACGTATCACGGAGAATTCTGGCTTGGCGGAGAGCCGGGACAGTTCCGGGGTACCGGCATGTCTTCACTGCTTGCGCGCCATGCGTTTCTGACTGCTATGCTGCGTTGGGATCCGGATTATTTCTTTGGACTGATGTCAAAGTCTCTCGTTTTCAAAGGCTTCTCCGCGCGGTTCGGATACATGCACACAGATCCGGATGCGATCCGCTTTGCATTCAGGGACGCGGCGGACCTGTTCGAGGTTGTGATGGGCTATAACTCCAACGAAGATCTTCGCTTTTTGCTCGATATGCAGCGTCCGGAAGCGCTCGAAAAAGCGGCGTAAAAGCACAAACGCCACGGGCTGATCACCCGTGGCGTGACTCTTTCGGGTACCCGGCGATCAGCTGATCGCGGCCGCGCGTACGTCGTCGTCGATGAACGGGAGATACTGTTCAAAGTTATCCGAGAACATCTTTACCAGCTTTGCCGCCTGACGGTCGTAGGATTCAGGATTGTCCCACGTCCGGCGCGGATCGAGCAGAATGTTCGGCACGCCTTTCACGTCAACCGGCACGGAAAATCCGAAGTTCGGATCCTTGCGGAATTCCGCATCCGCAAGGGAGCCGTCGAGGGCCGCTGCCAGCAGCCCGCGCGTCGCCTTTATCGGCATCCGGCTGCCTGTGCCATAGGCGCCGCCGGTCCAGCCGGTGTTCACCAGCCAGCAGGTCGCGCCATGGGTGGCGATCTTCTCACGCAGCAGGTTGCCATATACCTCCGGGCGGCGCGGCATGAAGGGCGCGCCAAAGCAGGTAGAAAACGTTGGTTCCGGCTCGGTCACGCCGCGTTCGGTGCCGGCAACTTTGGAGGTGAAGCCCGACAGAAAGTGGTACATGGCCTGTGCCGGTGACAGCTTCGAGATCGGCGGCAGCACCCCGAAGGCATCGCAGGTCAGCATGATGATATTTTTCGGATGGCCGCCACGCGCCGCCTCGGAGGCGTTCGAGATGTAATGCAACGGGTAAGCGCAGCGCATATTGGCGGTCAGGCTATCGTCGTCAAAATCCAGCTCTTTTGTCAGCGGATCGTAAATCATGTTTTCGATCACCGTGCCGAACTTTTCAGTCGTGGCGTAGATTTCCGGCTCGGCATCCGGGTTCAGATTGATGGTCTTTGCATAGCAGCCACCTTCGAAGTTGAAGGTGCCGGTATCGGACCAGCCGTGCTCGTCGTCACCGATCAGTGTGCGGCTCGGATCAGCCGAGAGTGTGGTTTTCCCGGTGCCGGACAAGCCAAAGAACACGGCCGCGTCAACAGGATTGCCATTGGCGTGGTTGGCCGAGCAGTGCATCGGCATGACGCCTTTTTCCGGCAGCAGGTAGTTCATCACCGAGAAAATGGATTTCTTGTTCTCGCCGGCATATTCGGTGCTGGCCACGAGGATCAGCTTGCGATCGAAGTTCATCGCGATCACGGTCTCGCTGCGGCACCCGTGGCGCTGCGGGTCGGCCTTGAATGACGGGCAGTTGATGACCGTGTATTCGGCCATGAACGTGTCCAGTTCCTCACGTTCCGGACGGCGGAACATGTGGCGGATGAACAGGTTGTGCCAGGCCAGTTCGGTCACGAGGCGGACGTTCAGCCGATAGGAGGGATCGGCGCCGACGAACATGTCCTGGACGAAATACTCGCGGGACTTCATGTGCTCGATCATGTCCGCGTAAAGCTGATCGAACGCTTCGGGTGTCATCGGCGCGTTGTTTTCCCACCAGATCGTGTCTTCGGTGGTGGTGGAGCGTACGACGTGCTTGTCCTTGGGGGACCGGCCGGTGAATTTCCCGGTTTCGACCATGAACGAACCACCCTGGCCCAATGCGCCTTCGCCCAGGCGCAGAGCGGCTTCTATGAGCGCGGGTTCCAGAAGGTTGTAGTGAACATTTTCCACTCCTTCGATACCTTGATCCTGGAGGC
>CBDUCB010000114.1:0-10659 GCA_965365545.1 uncultured Roseobacter sp.
GATGCGGCGGGGCCCCGGGGGAGAGCACAATGAACATCCTGAGCCTGCAGAATCTCAGCAAGAGCTTCGGCGCACTGACCGTGACCGATGATGCGAGTTTCGATGTGCCGCAGGGCGAGGCTCTGGGCATCATCGGGCCGAACGGCGCGGGCAAATCCACGCTCTTTAACCTGATCACCGGCAACCTGCGTGCCGATCAGGGCACTATCACTTTCGAGGGCCGCGACGTGACGAGAGTGTCCGCGATGGAGCGGTGTCTGACGGGCATCGGACGGTCCTTTCAGATCCCGCAGCCTTTTGAAAAACTGACCGTCTATGAAAACCTGCTGGTCGCGGCGACCCACGGATGTAATCTCAGTGAGGCAGCCGTCCTTGCTGACTGCGCTGATGTACTGGAGCGCACCGAACTGATCCGTCGCGCCAATACGCCTGCGGGACAACTGTCGCTGCTGGAACGCAAGCGCCTGGAGCTCGCCCGCGCTATGGCCACGCAGCCAAAACTGCTGCTGCTTGACGAGATCGCCGGCGGGCTTACCGAAGGCGAATGTCAGGCCCTGATCGGCACGATCAGAGACATCCATGCGCGGGGCGTCACGATCATCTGGATCGAACATGTGCTGCACGCGCTGACCTCGGTGGTCGGGCGACTGCTGGTTCTCGATTTCGGCAGGGTCATCGGTCTGGGTGATCCCGAAGAGATCATGGCCAGCAAAGAAGTGCAGGAAATTTATCTGGGGATCGAAGTCTGATGTCCCTGCTCACCACACGAAACCTTGTGGCCCGCTATGGCGATTTCCAGGCGCTTTTCGGCGTCGATATCGATCTGGGTGAAGCCGAAACCATTGCCATCATTGGTGCAAACGGGGCCGGCAAAACGACACTCATGCGGTCCATTGCAGGCGTCCTGCGCAATCAGGCGGATGCCGTACGCTTTGACGGCGCAGAGATCGGCGCGCTGCCGGCCGATGAGATTATGGCGCAGGGTGTGGCAATGGTGCCCGAGGGGCGCAAGCTCTTTCCGTCCCTGTCAGTTGAAGAGAACCTGCTGATCGGCACCTATGGTCGTAAACAATCCGGTCACTGGACGCTGGACACGGTCTGTGACCTTTTCCCGATCCTGCGCGAGCGGCGCCACAACCCGGGCACCGCGCTCTCGGGCGGACAACAGCAGATGGTCGCCATCGGGCGCGCGCTGATGAGCAACCCGCGCGTGCTTTTGTGCGACGAGATCAGCCTCGGTCTCGCCCCTGTCGTGATCAAAGACATCTACAAAGCCGTGCCCGCCATCAAGGCCGCCGGCGCCAGCATCATCGTGGTGGAGCAGGACATCGCGCAGGCGCTCGCTGTGGCCGACCGCGTCTATTGCATGATGGAAGGCCGCGTCACGCTCTCCGGCACGCCCGAAAGCCTGAGCCGCGAGGCCATCCACAACGCCTATTTCGGAGCACATCAATGATCTGGATCGACACAATTCTTCAGGGAATCCTGCTGGGCGGTCTTTATGCGCTCTTTGCCGCCGGTCTGAGCCTTGTCTTCGGGATTATGCGGCTGGTGAACCTCGCGCATGGCGATCTCATTGTGATGGGCGCCTATCTGATCCTGCTGCTGGTTACGCTGCTGGAGCTTTCGCCTTTTCTCGCGGCCCTGATTGCCATGCCGGTGATGTTCCTGCTGGGGTGGGCGCTGCAGAAATTCCTTCTCAACCGGACGCTGGGCGACGATATCCTGCCGCCGCTGCTGGTGACATTCGGGCTGTCTATCGCATTGCAGAACGCGCTGCTCGAGACCTTTTCGGCCGACAGCCAGCGGCTGCCAACCGATGCGCTCACCACAGCCTCGGTACAGATGGGGCCGGTCTCGCTTGGGGTCATGCCGCTTCTGACCTTCGCCTCCGCCGTCGCGGTTATCCTGGGGCTCAACCAGCTCTTTTACCGCACCGAACTGGGCCGCGCTTTCCGGGCCACCTCCGATGACCCGGTCACCGCGAGCCTTATGGGCATCAAACCCGCCAGCATCTTCGCCACCGCCACGGGCATTGCACTGGTGATCGTAACCATCGCCGCTCTGTATCTCGGGCTGCGTGCGAACTTCGACCCGAACATCGGCCCGGCGCGTCTGATCTATGCCTTTGAGGCGGTGATCATCGGCGGGCTGGGCTCTCTCTGGGGCACCCTCGCGGGCGGCATCATCATCGGTGTCGCACAAACGCTCGGTGCTGCGATCAATCCTGAATGGCAGATCCTGTCGGGTCACATCGCCTTCCTGCTGGTGCTGCTGGTCCGGCCACGGGGCCTCTTTCCAAGGGCGCATGACTGATGGATTATTCTGTCTCCACTCAAACCCCCGCCTCGCGTATCGCCGCCATTGCCGGTGCCGTGCTGATCCTTGTGCTGATCGCCCTGCCCTTCATCGCCGGACGCAGCACGATCCGGGATATGTTCTTCATCCTCACGATGCTGGTACTGGCCCAGTTCTGGAACCTGCTGGCCGGCTACGGCGGCCTTGTGAGCATCGGTCAGCAGGCCTTTGTCGGGGCCGGCGCCTACGCGCTTTTCGGCTCAGTCATTCTCTGGGGCGTGGATCCGGTGCCCGCCATCCTGTTCTCCGGCGTCGCAGCACTCATTATCGCCGTGCCGACCGCCTTTTTCGCTTTCCGCCTCAACGGCGCTTATTTCGCGATCGGGACATGGGTCATCGCCGAGGTTGTGCGCCTGCTGGTCTCGCAATGGAAAACACTCGGCGGCGGCACCGGCACCTCTCTGCCGCGTGACGCCACAGGTGACATGTGGTTTGTCGCGGCTATCGAAACCGCCCTTGACGTCCGCACGGCGGCAGCCCGGGACATTCTGGCCTACTGGCTGGCTCTCGCCCTGGCGCTGGCGACCATCGGCGGCATCTACTGGCTCCTGCGGACCCGCCGTGGTCTCGCACTGGCAGCGGTGCGCGATAACGTCGAAGCCGCGAAATCCGTTGGAGTCGATGCCGGCCGCATGAAGTGGATCGTCTTTCTGACGTCCGCCTTCGGCACCGGTCTCGCGGGCGGGCTCATTTACCTGCAGAAAGCCCGGATCAGCCCGGATGCGGCCTTCAGCGTCACCGACTGGACCGCCTATGTTATCTTTATCGTCGTCATTGGCGGCATCGGCACAATCGAAGGACCAATCATCGGCGTGCTCGTCTTTTTCGCCCTGCAATCGCTGCTTGCCGATTTCGGCAGCTGGTATCTGATGACCCTTGGCGTGCTCGCCATCATCATCATGCTTGTGGCACCACGTGGCCTTTGGGGCCTTCTGTCCGCGCGCACGGGTCTGCACCTTTTCCCGATCCGCCGCCGCCTTTCCGGCGGCATGACAGAAAAAAGGGAAACGCCGTGAACCGGTTTTTCCTCACACCGGACGCGGCAGGGTTTACCGCCGCTGCCTCGGCAGGAAAACTGCCCGTTTTGCGCGCTATGGATCACGCGGGCGATCCGGACAACCAGACCTGTAAAGCTGACTTCGACACAAGACTTTGGACTTTGGACTTTGGACTTTGGAAACCGCGGTCCTGAGGGACACGGCAGGGAGAGAATAAATGACTGACATCACCACAGACGTTCTGATCATCGGCACAGGCCCGGCAGGATCATCATCAGCGGCCCTGCTGTCCACCTATGGCATCGAAAACATGGTGATCAACCGCTATCGCTGGCTGGCCAATACGCCGCGCGCACACATCACCAACCAGCGCACGATGGAAGTACTGCGCGATCTCGGGCGCGATGTTGAGGATGAGGCCTATATGTTCGCCGCGGAGCAGGACATCATGGGCGAGAACGTTTTCTGCGAAAGCCTCGCGGGCGAAGAGATCGGCCGGATGAAAAGCTGGGGAACGCATCCGCTCTCTAAGGCTGAGCACCTGCTGAGCAGCCCCACCTTTATGAACGATCTGCCGCAGACCTTTATGGAGCCGCTGCTTTTTAAGACCGCCTGCCAGCGCGGGACGCAGGCGAGAATGAGCACCGAATACCTCAGCCACGTGCAGGACGCAGACGGGGTGACTACCACCTGTCTCGACCGGCTGACCGGCAAAGAAGTCACCATCCGTTCAAAATACCTGATCGGTGCTGACGGCGGCAATTCACTGGTGGCCGATCAGATTGGCCTGCCTTTTGAGGGGCAGATGGGCGTCGGGGGCTCGATGAACATCCTCTTCAAAGCGGATCTTACGAAGTATGTCGCCCACCGGCCCTCGGTGCTTTACTGGGTCGTACAGCCGGGCGCTGATGTCGGTGGCATCGGCATGGGTCTGGTGCGCATGGTGCGCCCCTGGAACGAATGGCTGATCGTCTGGGGCTATGACATCAACCAGCCGCCACCCGACGTGGACGATGCATTTGCCACAAAGGTCGTGCGCGATCTGGTTGGGGATCCGGATCTTGAGGTCGATATCACCAGCTGGTCCACCTGGACGGTCAACAATTACTACGCCACGCATCTGCAGAAAGACCGCGTGTTCTGCATGGGCGACGCCATCCACCGCCATCCGCCCTCGAATGGTCTGGGTTCGAACACCTCGATACAGGACGCGTTTAACCTCGCGTGGAAACTCGCCGCTGTGCTGAAAGGCCAGGCCGGTGAGGCGCTGCTTGAGACTTATTCGGTTGAGCGCGCCCCTGTCGCCAAACAGATCGTAACCCGTGCCAACCAGTCCATCGGCGAGTTCGGTCCGATCTTTGAGGCCCTTGGCCTCACCGAAAGCAACGATCCCGGGACCATGCAGAAAAACCTCGAAGGTCGTTGCGACAGCACGCCCGCCGCCGAGCGCCAGCGCGAAGCAATCCGCGAGGCGATTGCATTCAAAAAGTACGAGTTTGACGCGCATGGCGTCGAGATGAACCAGCGCTATAAATCAACTGCCGCCGTCACGGATGGTCAGGTTGAGCCCGACTTCGCGCTGGACGCAGACCTGCATTACCAGCCCACCACATGGCCCGGCGCGCGCATCCCGCATGTCTGGCTCTTTGATCACAGCGGCAAAAAACACTCGACCCTGGATCTTGCGGGGGGTGGTGTCTTTACGCTCTTTACCGGTCTGGGAGGCCGCGCCTGGGCGGATGCCGCAGCAAATGTCAGCGATAAGCTGGGCATCACCCTTGAGGCGCACGTGATCGGTCCGCGTCAGGAATACGTTGATCACACCGGTGACTGGGCCCGGGCGCGCGAGGTAGGTGGCGCAGGCTGTGTGCTGACACGGCCTGATCAGCATGTCTGCTGGCGCCATGATGCGCTGGCGGCCGATCCGGAAGCGGAACTCACGCGGGTTCTGTCCGCTGTGCTGGCTAAATAGGAGGCGATAATGAGCACTGCTGAACAAGGGTATTTCACCGAAGAGAACTCCGCTGAGGTCGTCATCAGCCGCAATGCCAAAGCCACCGACGCGCGGTTGGCCGAAGTGATGGCGGTGGTGACAAAGCACCTGCACGCCGCTGTGAAAGAGATCGAACCCACACAGGAGGAGTGGTTCGAGGCGATCAGATTTCTCACCGAAGTCGGCCATATGTGTAACGACTGGCGTCAGGAATATATATTGCTCTCGGACAGTCTCGGCGTGTCGATGCTGGTCGATGCGATCAACAACCGCAAACCCTCGGGCGCATCAGAATCCACTGTGCTGGGGCCCTTCCATGTGCCGGATGCGCCGGAACTGCCGATGGGCTCAGACATCTGTCTGGATCAGAAAGGCGAGCCGATGCTGGTAAAAGGCCGGATCCTTGGCACCGATGGCCAACCGGTATCCGGTGCAAAGATTGATGTCTGGCAGGCCAATGACGAAGGGTTTTATGATGTGCAGCAAAAAGGACTGCAACCTGACTTCAATCTGCGCGGTGTGTTCCGTACGGGAGCGGACGGCACGTATCACTTCAGGGGCGTGAAGCCAAAATTCTACCCGATCCCGGATGACGGCCCGGTCGGTCGCATGCTGGAGAAACTCGGCCGCCATCCTTACCGGCCGGCGCATCTGCATTACATCCTCGAAGCAGACGGGTTCGAGACGCTGATCACCCATATTTTTGACCCCGATGATCCCTACATCCATTCGGACGCGGTCTTTGGTGTGAAGGAAAGCCTGCTTGCCACTTTCGAAAAAGTCGAAGACGCGGACCGGATCAAAGCCGCCGGATTTGACAGCCCCTATTTCGAAGTGGTGCATGATTTCGTTCTGGCTCCGGCGGCATGAACACCCCCTGCATCATCTGCGTGGCGATCACCGGCAGCCTGCCGCGCAAGGCCGACAATCCGGCGGTCCCGATCACGGTGCCTGAGCAGGTAGAGAGCACTCATGAAGCCTTCGAAGCCGGGGCCGCAATTGTGCATGCCCATGTGCGTAATGAGGATGAAAGCCCCTCAAGCGATCCTGACAGATTTGCCGCACTGAAAGAGGGGTTGGAGAAACACTGCCCCGGCATGATCATCCAGTTCTCAACCGGGGGGCGTTCGGGGGCCGGGAAAAGCCGCGGGGGCATGCTGCCGCTCGGGCCGGATATGGCGTCGCTCTCCGTCGGGTCCAACAATTTCCCGACCCGCGTTTACGAAAACCCGCCTGATCTCGTGGACTGGCTGGCAGCTGAGATGCAGATCCACGGTGTGAAGCCCGAGATTGAGGCCTTTGATCTGTCGCACATCCTAAAGGCCGCCGCGATGCATGCGGCCGGTCAGATCAGCGACACGCCCTATGTGCAGTTTGTGATGGGGGTGAAAAACGCAATGCCTGCGGACCGCGACGTGTTTGACTACTATGTCAGAACCGTGGGCCGGCTTTTCGGACAGTCCGCGCCATGGTGCGCAGCCGGGATCGGACCTGCGCAGATTGTCCTGAACGAATGGTCTGTGGCCGCCGGCGGGCACGCGCGCACAGGGCTGGAGGATAACGTCCGCCTTGACCGTGAGAGGCTCGCGCCATCCAATGCTGCTCTGGTCCGGCGGGTTGCCGATTTGTGCGCTCAGCACGAACGCCCGGTCGCGACCCCTGCGCAGGCGCGCGACATTCTCGGACTGGCCTGACACACCGGAGTAAAGCGTGGAGACCCCGGCGCAGGCGGCTTGCGCACGGCCCCGCGCAGGCTAGTATGCTTCTGAGATCAGGAGCTTCCGACATGCACGACCCCGGCGGCGTTTTGTGACGCGTACCCTCAGAACGCAGGTCGCCGTTATCGGCGCAGGGCCCGCGGGATTGCTGCTGTCGCAGCTGCTGGCCGGCGCGGGCATTGAGACGGTGGTGATCGACCGCAAAGACCGCGCGTATATCGAAGGGCGGATCCGTGCCGGTGTTCTGGAACAGGGCACTGTGGACGCGCTGAGTGAGGCCGGCGTGGGCGACAGGCTGCACCGCGAAGGCCTTATCCATGACGGGTTTGATCTGTGCTTTGACGGTGACCGGCACCGGATCGATCTCAGGGCACTGACCGGAAAATCCGTCACCGTCTACGGACAGACAGAAGTGACCAAAGATCTCTTCGAGCGCCGCTTTGCACAGGCACAACAGTTCTTTCTAGGGGCCAGTGACACACGGCCCGAAGGGCTCAAAGACACACGCCCCCGGGTTCATTTCACCCATGGGGGTCGCGAAATTACAGTCGAGGCTGATTTTATCGCCGGCTGCGATGGCTTCCACGGCCCGTCCCGCCAGGCCATACCGCCGGAAGTTTTACGCACTTTCGAGCGGGTCTATCCCTTTGGCTGGCTTGGCATCATGGTCGAACAGCCCCCGGTGAGCCACGAACTGATCTATGCAAACCATGCGCGCGGCTTTGCTCTGGCCTCCATGCGGTCACAGACGCGCAGCCGGTACTATCTGCAATGCGGCGTGCAGGAGAACATCGCCGACTGGTCCGATGAACGCTTCTGGGAGGAGCTTTCGCTGCGCCTTGGTCCTGATACGGCAGTATCGCTGCGGACCGGGGCTTCATTCGAAAAATCGATTGCACCACTGCGGTCTTTTGTGGCCGAGCCGATGCGGTACGGCAACCTGTTTCTGGCGGGGGACGCAGCGCACATCGTGCCGCCGACCGGTGCCAAGGGTCTCAATCTGGCGGTGGCGGATGTCAGACTGCTTTCGCGTGCTCTGATCGCGCATTACCGCGACCACAACGATCACTACATCGACACATATTCACAGGCCGTCCTGAGCCGCGTGTGGAAAGTAGAACGATTCTCCTGGCAGTTGTCGACACTGATGCACCAGTTTCCGGAAAACTCCCCGTTTGAGCAGCGCATGCAGCGCGCCGAGTTTGACTACATCACCGGATCGGAAGCCGCCGCGCGCTCAATTGCAGAGAACTATGTCGGCCTGCCGCTCGAATAACAGCCCTGCAATTCAGACGACAGGGCCGGACAACGCTTTGTCGTTTCAGGGAAAGGGCAGAACAATAATCCTCTCGCGCGAGGCTGATCTGATGCATATGCTGGCCGTGCCGGTCGGGTGCTCACACGCGCGTCCGGCATGCTACGGACACCCCTGCCCGGGACGGCTCCGGCCTCTGCGCACTGCGAAACGTTACAGACCGGGGCCCGGAATTAAGAGACAGATATGACCAGACCTATCGCGCCGCGCAACCTTGACCGTCACCCGCCCCTTCTTGCGCCTGCCTACCGCAGCTCGGTCCTGCGCGCGCCGCATCACGCACGCCTGCACCACGCGCCCACGATGACTGAAATGACCGGTCCTGCGTTTGGCCACACGCCAATGGGCGCGCTCGATCACGATATGATCCGGAACTATGCGCGTCCGGGCAAAAGTGCTATCGGGCCGCGTATCATCGTGCATGGCAAGCTGACAGATGCCGACCGACGGCCGCTGTCGGGAAAACTGATTGAAGTCTGGCAGGCCAATGCCGGCGGGCGGTACCGGCACAAAAAGGACGGCTATCTTGCCCCGCTCGATCCTGATTTCGGCGGCTGTGGTCGTTGCATTTCCGGCGAAGACGGCAGCTACAGCTTCCGGACGGTGCAGCCTGGCCCTTACCCCTGGCCCAACGGCGGTAACGACTGGCGCCCGGCGCATATTCATTTCTCGGTTTTCGGCGATGGTTTTGCCCAACGGCTGATTACGCAGATGTATTTTGAAGGTGATCCGCATATCGCCCTCTGCCCGATCGTGCAGGCGATCCCCGATCCTGCGGCAATCGATACGCTCGTGGCACGGCTGGATATGGCCCGGACAGTGGCAATGGATATCAGGGCCTACCGTTTTGATATTGTCCTGCGCGGCCGCCGGCAGACGATGTTTGAAAATCGCGCGGAGGGGCTTTGAATGGCTGAGCACGAGGAATCCCCGTTTCAGACCGCAGGCCCGTATGTGCACATCGGCTGTATGCCATCCGCAGCCGGACTGGAGGGCATGTACGGCGGCAAAGACCCCGGTGCTCAGATGATAACCGGCGACCCTGCGGGAGAGCGGATGACCCTGACACTGCATCTGATTGACGGCGCCGGCGATCCGGTGACGGATGCGATGATCGAGATCTGGCAACCGGGTCCGGACGGCGGTTTCGGGCCCACAGACGGGTTCAGTCACTGGGGCCGCCAGCCCACAGGTTCAGGTTCCGGCAGCGCCATCTTTGAAACGCTCAAACCCGGCGGTGGCAACGGACAGGCCCCGCATGTGTTTGTCTGGATCGCCGCGCGGGGCATCAATATCGCACTTATGACGCGGGTTTACTTTCCGGATGTGGAGAACGGGGACGACCCGGTTTTCCTGCTTGCCGGCGACAGATCATCCACGCTGGTTGCAGAAAAAACCGATGACGGCTACCGGCATGTGATCCGCCTGCAGGGCGATGCAGAAACCGTTTTCTTCGATGCTTAGAGCACCCCGGCAAACCGCGCGAAACGGTTTCTGCAACAAGGGGTGTCCCTGCGGGGACAGATTGTAAGATCAGGCGCTGAACGGATGCGGGCGGGCTGTCTTCACGCCGGCTTAAAGCTCACCTTCGAGGGGCAGGTGGGCAAAAAACCAGTCTTCGATGCGCTGCATAAAAGACGCGGCAGGTTCAGCGTTGAGCACCACATCATCGCCGACCCATATCAGAGTGTCGTCCGCTGTCAGTTCAAGCCGCCAGGCGTTGGTTGTGCCAAGATCCGGCGAGGTAAAATCTCTGATCGCTTTGTTCAGACGGCGATCGCGCACGATCAGCCCCGCTTCGGTGTTGAGCCGCAACGACCGGGGATCGATGTTGGCGCTCCCGATCATGACCGTATCGCTGTCGATGATCAGATATTTCGCATGCAGCGCCAGTCGTTTGTCTTCCACCGGCGCGGTGATATAGCGCTTGCGGCTCGGGGCGTCGGCGCGCAGTTCATGCAGGCTGACACCTGAGGACATCAGGGTCCGGATATGATTGCGATACGCACTGTGAGCCGCAAGGTGATTGTTGGACCGCACAGAGTTTGTCAGGATTGTCACCGTCACGCCACGCTCAACCGCAGCTTTCAGCGCATCCGTTACCGTCGGTGAGGGGATCAGGTAGGCCGTTACAATTGTGATGTCGCGCCGGGCGCCTGCGATAAGCTGCAGGATGCGGTTTGCCACCTGCACGGGCCGGTCCGCCGGTGCCGCCGGGCTCTCAGCGGGCGGTTTGTCCGCGATAAGCTCTGCCCGCCCGGTAAAGGAGCCACGCAG
>CBDUCB010000115.1:0-10633 GCA_965365545.1 uncultured Roseobacter sp.
CCCCGCCGGCGCGGAGCACGGATATGATTGCGACATCGTCTCCGGCAGGCTCGGGACAACCCGCGGTACTCTGGGGCAGTTCAGTGTCCGTATGGACGCGTTCCGGCAGATGATCGCGGGCGGTCGCGGTGCACCCGACTGGACTGCGCCTCGCGATGGCGCGCGCACGGAATGCGATATTATCCTGGACCTGACCGGCAACCCGCCGCTGTTTCCGGCGCATCATAAACGCGACGGCTACCTGCGGGCCGAGCCCGGCAATCCGCCCGCCGTCGCCCGCGCGGTGCTGGAAGCCTCGCAGATGACGGGAACCTTTGATAAACCGCTTTATGTGCGGTTGGAAGAGCCGCTTTGCGCACATTCAAGGGCCGGGAAACCCGCCTGCTCAAAATGTCTCGATGTCTGTCCGACCGGCGCGATCACCTCCGCCGGCGACCATGTGGCCATCGACCCGATGATCTGCGCCGGTTGCGGTGCCTGCTCAGCGCTCTGCCCGTCGGGCGCGATCAGCTATGACGCCCCGCCGGTCGCCACGGTGTTCTCGCGCCTCAATACCCTCGCTGCGACCTATCGCAAAAACGGCGGCACGGGCGCGCGCCTTCTGGTACATGACGACAGCCATGGGCGCGAAATGATCTCACTTGCCGCCCGCTACGGGCGCGGCCTGCCTGCGCAGGTGATACCGCTGGAAGTAACCGCTCTTGCCGGTTTCGGCCACGCGGAGATGCTGGCGGCCCTTGCCTGCGGATTTACCGGAGTAATGATCCTGCCCGCGCCGCTCACTGAACGCGACGTGATCTCCGGTGAAATGGCGCTGGCCAATGCAATCGGCGGGGGCACCTCTGTCACCCTGCTTGATGTGGCCGATCCCGATGCGCTTTGTGACGCGCTCTACGACAGCGCACCGCCCGCCGCGCGCCATGATCCGGTCCTGCCCATCGGCACCCGCCGGCAGGTTGCGCGCCTCGCCGGCAAGACGCTGCAGCCCGATGCCAGGACCCTGCCCCTGCCCGAGGGCGCGCCCTATGGCGCGGTGCTTGTGGATACCGATGCCTGCACCCTTTGTCTCGCCTGCGTGTCGCTCTGCCCGTCGGGCGCGCTGGGGGATAACGAAGATCTGCCCCAACTGCGGTTTCAGGAAGACGCCTGCCTGCAGTGCGGGCTCTGCGCCAATGTCTGCCCCGAAAAAGCGATCACGCTTGAGCCGCGCCTCGATCTGACCGATGCGGCTTTCACCCAGAAGGTGCTGCACGAAGAAGAACCCTTTGCCTGCGTCGAATGCGGCTCCCTTTTCGGCACAAAATCAACCGTCGAGCGGATCATGGAAAAACTTGCCGGCAACCATCATATGTTCGCCACAACAGAGGCTGCGCGGATGATCCAGATGTGCGACAACTGCCGCATCCAGGCGCAGTATCACTCTGAGAACAATCCGTTTTCCGGGGGCGAACGGCCAAAGATCCGCACCACGGACGACTACCTGAGCAAACGCAGGGATCACTGAAGTTGCAGCGGAGCCCCGAGATCAGCCGGCGCCATTTCCGAGACGAATGCCAGGATCGCTTCGAGATCCGGCAGAGTAATCTCGACGGGCACAATCGGCGACGGCAGCATCGGGTCGAAAGGCTCGGTGACGTCTTTGATCTGCGTGAAGCTCGGGTGCGGGTTCAGCAGGTGAAAGGTCGCAAAGCGCGTGTCCCATTCCGGCAATCCGCGCAGCACAGCAAAAGAAGGCGTGGAGCCGAGCCCGTTCATGCGGTTCTTTTTGTTGATCACATGGCAGCGGCCGCAGTGCAGAAGCGAAAGCTTTTCGCCCGCGAGCACATCGCCTTCGTAGACAGTTTCCTCTGCGACACGCGCCTTTGTAAGATTGGCCGTGTAACTCTCACCATCCGGTCCCGTATAGCTCTCGATGGTCCGTTTTCCGACATCCGACTGCAGCCATTCCAGAAAACGTTCCGCGCGCGGGTCACCATCGTGAGAAAAACTCCAGCGGTGCACCGGCCCCTCGAAAACCGGCCTGCCCTCCGCGCCAAAGGCCATCTCTGCTTCGTCTCCCGGGGGTACGGGCGTGATCCGCACACCGGTTTTAAGCGAGAACCGCGGCAGCAGATGCTTTGTAAATCCGGACGCGTCGAGCGCCTCGGGAACAGCCAGCCGCAGCGGCCCGTCCTGAGCGGCCAGCGGCAATACCGCCAGATGCCATATCAGTACTGCGCCAATGAGACCTCGCATAACCCGTTTCCTTTCCCACCTGCCCGGGCCTCAGCCTAGGCGCCTCAGCAATTCACCGTCAAGTTTCCAGATCACAAAAGGAGCAGACCCATGAGCGAAGACTTCAACATGTCGATGCGCAAATTTCTTAAGCAGGTCGGTGTGACCTCGCAGCAGGCCATTGAAGAGGCCATGCGCAACACGCCCGGCACCGAGGGCAAAACCTTTGAGGCAAAAGTCGTGCTGACTGTTGACGGCCTCGATCTTGAGCATGTGGTCACGGGCCGCATCGCCGGCGACGGGCAGTCGTAAATGAGCACCACGCGTGACGCGGTTCTGACCGCGCTGAAGACCATCACAGATCCGGTCAGCGACACCGACATCATGTCCGCGGGCCTCGTGAAGGCCCTGACGGTCGGTGACGACGGTGCCGTACGGTTCGTGATGGAGGTATCCCCGTCACAGGCAGAACTTTACGGCCCCGTGCGCGAAGCCGCGGAGCAGGCCGTGAAAGCGCTGGGTGCGCCGTCCGTGTCGGTCGTGATGACCGCACACAGCACGCCCGCCGCCCCGCCCGATCTCAAGCCACAGCGCAAGTCAGAGCCCTCCGGACCACAAAAAGTGCCCGGCGTGGACCGGATCCTTGCGATCGCCTCGGGCAAGGGCGGCGTGGGCAAATCCACCGTTGCGTCCAATCTAGCCTGTGCGCTTGCGGCAGAGGGCCGGCGCGTCGGGCTGCTTGATGCGGATGTCTACGGCCCCTCGCAGCCGCGTATGCTGGGCGTCTCGGGCCGTCCCGCCTCGCCTGATGGCAAAACCATCCTGCCGATGCGTAATTTCGGTGTCACGATGATGTCGATCGGCCTGATGACAAACGATGATCAGGCCACAGTCTGGCGCGGGCCGATGCTGATGGGTGCATTGCAGCAGATGATGACACAGGTGCAATGGGGCGCGCTCGATGTCCTGATCGTTGACCTGCCGCCCGGCACCGGTGACGTGCAGATGACCCTTTCGCAAAAATTCCATGTGGACGGAGTGGTTGTGGTCTCCACCCCGCAGGATGTGGCGCTTATCGATGCGCGCAAGGGCATCGATATGTTCAATCAGCTGAAAACGCCGATCCTGGGCATGATTGAAAATATGTCGACGCATATCTGCTCGAACTGCGGGCATGAAGAGCATGTCTTCGGCCATGGCGGCGTGGCGGCAGAGGCGCGCAAGATCGGTGTGCCGCTGCTGGCTGAGATCCCGCTGCATCTGGACATCCGGCTTGCTGCAGACGGTGGTGCGCCGGTGGTGATTTCAAAGCCCGACAGCCCTCAGGCGGAAGCGTTCCGCGCGGTGGCACGGCAGCTGGTGGCTGACGGCAAGGCATGAGCGGGCCGCAGTTTCCTCCGCTCTTCGAGGGCCTGGCCACTGCCGGCGCTGACCCGCTCGCGGCAGCCTGTGCAGAGGCGCGCAAGGGCTGCGATGCAGGCCTCGTGACCTGGGACATCTCGCCTGCCATGCTGCGGGCGGCCATTGTTCTGGCGCCGGAAGTGCCGTTGCGCGAGGCGATGGTCATGCTGCCGGTCTGTGGCATCGGTTTTCAGAACGCGCTCGGCGCGCTGGCCCCGCCCGAGGTCAGCGTGCATCTCGGATGGTCGGGGGCGCTTTTTGTGAACGGCGGCACCTGCGGGCAGCTGACACCGGTGGCGTCCGCGAAAGACCCCGATGCAGAACCCGACTGGCTGGTGATCGGCCTTGAAGTGACGCTGAGCCGCGACGAAGAGGACACCGGGCTTACGCCGGATGAGACCGATCTTTTCACCGAAGGCTGCTCCGGGATCGAGGCCGTTGATCTTCTGGAGGCCTGGGTGCGCCACACGCTGGTCTGGATCGACCGCTGGTCCGAGGACGGCTCGCGCCCTGTACACAGCGAATGGCAGGGCCTCGCGCACGGGCTGAAAGAAGAGACTACCGCAGACGGGCAGACCGGCACCTTTCTTGGTGTCGATGAAAGCTTCGGAATGCTCTTGCAGAGCAGTGAGAGCACCATCATCATACCCCTGACGACAACACTGCGGGACATCCCATGAAACTGGCACGGGCCATCCATTTTGACGACAGCGACACGCGTGTTTTTCACAACCCTGCCCGCACGGGCGAGTGGTGTATTTCCGGCGGGTTCGAGTTTTCCAACTGGACAGAGGGCGATCTTGTCGGCAAGCCAAAGCAGGCTTTTACCAACGGCTGGATGGGCGTGGAGACATTTGGCCGGGCAAGTTTTGTCGCGGTCACGCAGATCGAAGAGAACGAGCGCGCGGCACTTGCCGGTGCTCTGGCGCGGCATTTTGTCGAGATCTACGGCGCACCGGATGAAGTGGCGGCGATGGGGGTTGCAGAAGAAGAAATTGCGCAGATGATTGAGCTCTGCGAAGATCATGCCCCCAACACCCTGCTGACGGTCACCCGTGAATTAACAGAGGCAGGCGTGCGCGAAAGCTACCGGATGATTGAGCCTCAGGAAGCGGGAATTGAGCAGTTCGCGGTACACGGCTCACTCGACGAAGAACCGCACCAGCACTGAGCGCTATTCAGGTTTCGCGTTGAACGTAAAAAGCGTTTCTCCGCCGATGGTGTAGCTGTTGATCAGGTCCTGTGCGCGCGCACCCGTCAGCCAGTTTTCCAGCGTTACCGCCAGATCATTGCGCACATGCGCGTGCTTTTCAGGGTTCACGGGGATGAAGGCATATTGATTAAAAAGTGCCGGATCTCCCGAAAAAAGCAAAGCAAGCCCGGCTTTATTGCCGAAGTTGAGCCAGCTTGCCCGGTCTGCCAGGATATAGGCATCAAGGCCGGCGGCGGTGTTCAGGCTTGCGCCCATGCCCGCACCGACAGCGCGGTACCACGGATCGAACCCTGCCGGATCCAGCCCCGCGGCAGACCAGAGCGCCAGCTCTTTTTTGTGGGTGCCGCTGTCGTCGCCACGGCTGACGAAAGCGGGTTTCTCCTCGACGATCTTCTGCAATGCTTCAGCCGCCGTTGCGGCCTGCGCAATACCCGCCGGATCGTCTTCCGGCCCGACGATCACAAAGTCATTATACATGATCTCACGCCGGTATGTGCCTGAACCCTCTGCAACAAATGCTTCTTCTGCCTTGCGCGAATGCACGAGGATTGCATCCACGTCGCCAGCCTGCCCCAGCCGCAGCGCCTGACCTGTTCCCACCACCAGCAGCTGCACATCGAGGCCGGTGTCCTCTTTGATCGCCGGCAGCAGAATCTGTGACAGCCCGGAGTTTTCAAAGGAGGTGGTCACAGCCACTCTGATTTCTTCGGCGGTGGCCGCCGTGTTCACCATAAGGGCCGTAGTGATGGCCAGCAAATATCGTATCACGCGATGATATCCCCTCGTAAAAAAGCCGCCAGTTCGGCACAGGCCGGCGCATCGAACACCCCCGGTGCCGCGCCCTGTTCGCGGATGGTGCCATGCAACATAAAGATCACGTCCTGTGCAAGCCTGCGCGCCTGGCCCAGATCATGCGTTGTCATAATGATGCGTGTGCCTGCACTGAGCGCACCTGTGAGCAGACTTTCGATATCACGGGTCGAAGCGCCGTCAAGGCTCGCGCAGGGTTCATCGAGAAAGAGTACCTGTGGATTGCGGATCAGCGCGCGCGCCAGTGCCAGTTTCTGTTTTTCACCACCAGACAGACGCGTGGCCTGCAGCTTCATCCGGTCCTGCAGACCGATGCGCGCGCCCCATTTTTCAACCTTTTCCGTGATCTCCGCCGTCGGCGCGCCGACAAGTTGCAGCGGATAGCGCAGATTATCCGCGACCGTACGGCGCAGCATGATCGGTGTCTGGAAGACATAGGCCTGATGGTGCTGGGCCTCTGTCTGCGGCACCGCCCATGTGACCTGCCCGTCACTCAGCCGTTCCACCCCGTGCATGACCCGCAGAAGCGTCGTCTTTCCACTGCCATTCGGACCGAGGATCATGGTCAGCCCGCCGGGCCCGAGCTCCGCACTGACCGGGCCGATCAGCCGCTTGCCGCGACGGCGCACAAAGACTTCATCAAGTTTCAGGGGCAGGACCGTGCTCACCATCTGCCCTCACTCTCGGTGCGTGACAGCCAGTGAATGGCAATGTTGATCCCGATGGCGAGCGTGATCAGCACAAACCCGAGCGCCAGTGCCAGGGCAAAATCGCCCTTGCCGGTTTCCAGCGCGATCGCCGTGGTCAGCACGCGCGTCGCGTTTTCTATGTTGCCGCCAACGATCATGATTGCACCGACCTCGCCGATGGCGCGGCCAAATCCGGCGAGTGCGGCGGTCAGCAGGTTGCGCCGCCCATCCCAGATCAGAGTCCGGATGCGCTGTCCCTGGGACGTATTCAGTGAAATCAGAAGGTCATGGTATTCCGCCCAGAGCTCGCGCATGGCCTGATGCGTCACCGACGCAATGAGCGGCGTGATAATGACCACCTGAGCGATGATCATGGCTGTTGGGGTAAAGAGCAGGCCCAGCACCCCGAACGGCCCCGAGCGCGACAACAGGATATAGACGATGAGCCCCACCACAACGGGTGGCAGGCCCATCAGCGCGTTGAGAAGCGAGATCGTCAGGCGCCGGTAGCGAAAGCGCCGGATCGCGAGAAATGTGCCCAGCGGCAAAGCGATGGCAGAGGCGATCATGAGTGCTGTCAGGCTGACCTGCAGCGAGCGCAGGCTGATCTGCATCAACTCGGGATCGAGGGTCACCATCAGCCAGAACGCAGAGATCAGACCATCGTAGATATCGCTCATAACTCAGGTCAGTCCGCGCCGGTGCATCTGCTGTTGAAAGTGCTGTCAGACCTATGTCAATCCGGCGCTCTGCGCAATCGCCGGGATGCGGGAGGCTCAGACGTCATCCGCATTTTTGCGGTCGCGCAGACGGTCAATGAGCTTCTGCGCGAAGGTCAGAACCACAAAGACGCCGACCGCCCAGATCAGCAGGCTGTAGGGTGCGGCTTTTGTGCCCCGCAACCATCGCGCCACGAGGTCCCCCTGCGGATGCAGCGCTTCGATTCCGAAAAGCCCCGGACGGGACCAGAACGACCAGATCCAGAACCCCGAGAGATAAAGCAGCACGGCCGTCAGAAATGCCACGAGAGCCAGTGTGATGACCCGGGGCATCAGTCCGCGCGCTCCAGGGTCGCGGGATCAATCGCCAGCACCAGCAGATCGCCGCGCCGCTCCACATCGCCCTCGACGGTCACGAACTGCGCAACCCGGTGATAGGCCTCTGCCGGCAGCTTTGTGCCGCCGGGGCCGGTGATCAGCAGAAACTCGTGCCCCTCTACCGGTTGCGTGGTGACGAAAACCGGGGGGATATCTCCCAGCAGGCACAGGTTGGCACAGGCTTTGTGAGCAATCCCACGTCCGGGTCGCATGGCTCCGGCCAGGCATTTACCGTCACAGATCTCACCGGTCAGACGCCAGCGGCCAAGCGGCTCGGTCAGCATCTGCGGTGCGGTGCCTTCGGCGGCTGCAAGCCCGTTCTGTCCGCCTCTGAGCTGCATCATTTCGAGATCCCCGCGGTTGAGGATCACTCCGGAGGCGGTTGCCAGCTGCCCTTCGAGCGGTGCTGCACGGGCATCAACGCCCGTTTTGCCCTGCCCGGCGAGCATCAGGGTCTGCCCAACCGCCACATGTTCGCTGCCTTGCGTGACGCGGAGCAGCGGATAGGGGGTGAGTTCCACCACGCCGGTCACCGTCTGGCGTCCGTAGTCAAAGCGAAACGCACCCTCGCCCGGATCATCCTGTGCCACACCAAGGGCGAGGCCCAGCCCGGCGAGGCCTGAGATAAAGATCACACAGATCACCAGCAAAAACGCCCGCAGCGCGCGGGGCGCCGGCAGGTAGCCGACAAAGAAGGGTTTGTCAGGATCACTCATGCTCCCTGCTCCCCGGGCTTCATCCCTGACCCCGGAACCGGCACAGGTTCGACGGGTGTGCCTGGCGGGTTGGCCCTCGGGTCCACCTGCACCGTGCTCCCCGAAAGGCGCAGAGCATAGGTGGGCACTTTTTCGGTGAAAGGTGCAGGTGAGCGCCCGGTTCGGACGTCATACTGAAATCCGTGCCAGGGACAGGTGACAAGGCAATCGATGATACGACCCTCGCCCAGCGGTCCGTTCTGATGGGCGCAGGCATTGGAGATGGCGCTGAGTTTGCCCTCATGCAGGAACACCGCCACCCGGTCGCCCTCCGGCAGAAGCCTGATTTTTGCAAAGCCCTCGCGCATGTCGCCGAGATCGCAGATGTCGATCCATTGCGCCCTTTCCGCTGAGGCCGCTCGCGCACGCTGCCGCTCTGTCAGGGCCGCCATCAGGTGCAGCCCGCCAACCGCCGTGGCACCTGCCAGAAAGATTGCGGTGAATACATGGTTCTGCTGGTCCTGCAGGATCCCGAAAGACACATGTGCCACGACCGAAAGATAAGCGGGATAAATCAGGTAATGGATGCGTTTCCAGACCGGCGGCGTAAGGAATTTCATCCAGAAATCATGGCTGGTCGCGGCGAGGATGATCAGTACGATCAGCGCGAAAATTCCGAAAGCCTCAAAAGGAAAGCCCCGCAACTGCCCGTAGGAGGTATTGGCAAAGAGCAGCGCCTCATATTTGTCGGACATCGAAAAAGCGAAATACCAGTCGATGATATAGGAGGCATGGGTCAGCGCCACAAAAACGGTCATCACGCCGAAATGCCGGCGATTGTATAGCAGCGGCAGAAACCGGGTATCGAGCCGGGCAAGCGGCCCGATGCACAGGATCACCGTCAGCATGACAAAGGCGCAGGCCCCGAATGCACGCGCGTTGTGCACCTGCGCGTTGATCGGGCGTTCGTGGCTGAGAATGCCGGGCGCCGCATAGAGGAAAACGTAAAGAAACAACGCCACGCCGGTCAGCATGACCAGATCGTAGAGGTATTTGTTGTTGTTCCACTGAACGGGGATGTATTTGACGCTCACTGGCTGACCTCCGCAGGGGCGCTCAGGCGTTCGGGCGCGGTATCCGAAGGCCAGGTCTGGCGTACGGTTAAGCCCGCAAGGATAATCAGCGCGATACCCGCCGGCAAAATCATCCCCACAGCCAGATGCGATTTACGCGGCGGATCATAGCGTCGCTGCCAGACATCGCGTCCGCTTGCGTACACATACCAGCGCCAGAGCACGAGCGGCCAGATCACCATCACTCCGGGGATGAGCAGCGGGCGGAACACATATGCTCCCCTTGCGTCCTCGTCGATGCGGTCCATGCCAAAGGTCAGAAAGACTGCGGCCACCAGCGCGCCCGTAATCAGCCAGACCCGCAGCCCCGTCAGGATGATTTCAGCCTCGTTCATGCGGCACCGCCAAAGGTAACGCCGGAGATCTCCGCCATGTCTTTTTTCCAGGTGGTCAGATCGTCGTGACAGAATTTTTTCAGATGATCATGCCCGCAGGCCCGCGCCATGACCTGCATCAGCCCGGTCGATGCCTCAAAGAAATTCGCCAGCTGGCGGGCGGATTTTTCTACCACGATGCGGCTGACAAGATGCGGTTTTTGCGTGGCGATGCCCACAGGGCAGTTGTTGGTGTGGCAGGCACGCATGGCAAGGCACCCGATCGCCTGCATGGCACTGTTGGACAGGGCAATGGCATCCGCCCCGAGCGCCATCGCCTTGATGAAATCAGCAGGTTTGCGCAGGCCCCCGGTAATCACCAGTGAGATATCCGCGCGCTCCAGCCGGTCGAGGTGCGCGCGCGCACGGGCAAGTGCCGGGATCGTCGGCACCGAGATATTGTCGCGGAAAAGGATCGGGGCCGCCCCCGTCCCGCCGCCACGCCCGTCGAGGATGATGTAATCGACGCCTGCCTCAAGGGCTGCGTCGATGTCGCGTTCTATGTGCTGGGCGCTCAGTTTGTAGCCTACGGGGATACCCCCCGTGCGGTCGCGCACTTCGTCCGCGAAATCACGGATCTGCGCGGGGTCGGTCCAGTCGGGGAAGCGTGCGGGCGATATGGCGTCTTCGCCTTCTTTCAGGCCGCGCACTTCAGCGATTTTGCCCTGAACCTTGGCACCGGGCAGATGCCCGCCGGTGCCGGTCTTGGCCCCCTGACCACCTTTGAAATGAAACGCCTGCACCTTCAGGAGTTTCTCCCACTCAAAACCGAACCGCGCCGAGGCGAGTTCATAGAAATAGCGGCTGTTGGCTTGCTGCTCGTCCGGAAGCATGCCGCCTTCGCCCGAACAGATGCCGGTGCCAGCCAGTTCGGCCCCGCGCGCGAGAGCTATCTTGGCAGGCTCGGACAGCGCCCCGAAGGACATGTCCGACACAAAGAGCGGGATCTTCAGGCGCAGCGGTTTCTGCGCAGCCGGTCCGATCACAACATCGGTGCCCACCTCTGC
>CBDUCB010000116.1:0-10487 GCA_965365545.1 uncultured Roseobacter sp.
GCAATGGCCGGTACCGGTTTGCCGCCGGTATCATCGAGCGTTGCCGCCATATCAAGCTGCCAGGGCACGCAGACATCCGAGCACACCCCCAGATCCATGCCGACGCTGAGATCAACGGCCTGACCGGAGGTTGTGGGTGAAACATAAAGCGGGATCACCAGATCGCCGGAATATCCGATCGACCGCATTCCGTTCTGATCGAAGATCTGTGGAGTGGGCCAGGCCACGGACACGCCTGAGAGATTGCGCGAGGCCGACCAGTCAAAGCTGGGCGGAATGCCGGCATCACCAGGGGCCCGCCAGTAGGTCTTCCACCCCGGCGCCATCTTCAGATGCAGCGCCGCGACATAGGTCCCGTCCGCAGTGACCCATCCCGGCAGGACCTGTGCGGTCACAGGTGCCGCGGCCCCGTCCCAGGCAGCAGCCGGCAGGGCGCAAAGCGCGGTGAAGGCGGAGGCGAGCGAAAAACGTTTCATACCACCGATATGGCCGCAGTGCTCTGAAATGCCAAGTCACGATCCGGTCAGCCATGTTTCGCCGTGCCACCCCGGGGACTTGTGTGCCACATCACTCCGCGCCATTGTATCGGGCATGACGGACAAAGATCAGCATGACGACCAGATGGATCTGACGGGCAAACTGCTGGTAGCAATGCCCGGCATGGGCGATCCGCGGTTTGAGCATTCAGTGGTGCTGCTGTGTGCCTATTCGGACAAGGGGGCCATGGGGCTCATCCTGAACAAACCCAGCCCGGATATCCGCATGAGTGATGTGCTGGACCAGCTTGAGATTACCCCCGTCGAAGATGCAGCGGCGATGGTCGTGCATTTCGGGGGCCCGGTAGAGACCGGTCGCGGCTTTGTTCTGCATTCGCAGGATTATCAGTCGCATCTGCACACGCTGCTGGTGACCGGTGGCTTTGCGATGACCGCGACCATGGATATTCTCGAAGAAATCGCCCGCGGGGAGGGGCCTGAACGGGCGCTGATGATGCTGGGGTATGCCGGCTGGGGGCCGGGGCAGCTGGAATCGGAAATTGCCCGCAACGGCTGGCTGACCGCAGACGCAAGCCGCGCGCTGGTCTTTGACACGCCTGCGCGGGACAAATGGACGGCGGCACTGGAATCCCTGGGGGTCGATCCGGTTCTGCTCTCTGCGGATGCCGGGCGCGCCTGACAGTGCCTGACTGTCAGCGTGGTGCTGCGGCCCGGCGCAGCCTGTCGTTAATTGCCTCTCCCAGACCCTGTTCCGGCACCGGTGCCACGGCGATCGGACGCCCCTTGGCATCGAGCGCATGAAGATGGTCAAAAAGCGTCGCTGCGGCCTCCTCAAGATCACCTGTCGCAGACAGCGTCAGATCGCCCGGGATATCGCCGAAACCCAGCATCACCTCGCCCGGTCGCGCCTGCGTTGCATTCAGTCGCACAGGCGCACCCGGCGCGTAATGCGATGCGATCTGCCCGGGGCTGGTAATGGTGTCGCCGCCGGGCGAACCGGGCATTTGTCCCAGGACACCGCTCACCGCTTCCGCTGGCACCCCGCCGGCACGCAGCAGCAGGGGATCCGGGCCAAACCCCACGATCGTACTTTCCAGACCGACCGCGCAGGGCCCGTCATCCAGCACCGCCGCAATCCGGCCATTCAGCCCTGCCAGAACGTGAGAGGCACGCGTCGGGCTAATGCGTCCGGAGGGGTTCGCGGAGGGTGCCGCGACCGGGCCGCCGAAAGCCTGCAGCAGAGCGCGGGCCGCCGGATGCGCCGGCACCCGGATTGCCACGGTGTCGAGCCCTGCGGTGACGAGCGATGCCAGCCCGTGCCCTTTTTTCAGCGGCAGCACCAGCGTCAGCGGACCGGGCCAGAAAGCCTCTGCAAGCGCCGCTGCGGCATCGTTCCAGACCGTCAGCTCCCGCGCAGCGGCGGCATCAGGCACATGCACAATCAACGGGTTGAAGGACGGCCGCCCCTTGGCCGCATATACCGCCGCAACTGCCGCGCTGTTGCGGGCATCCGCGCCAAGGCCGTAAACCGTTTCGGTCGGAAAGGCGACAAGAGCGCCGGCCTGTAGCAGGGCCGCTGCCTGTTGCAGCCCGGCGGCATCTGCGACGAGGGTAAGAGTGGGGCCTTTGTGCATAAAAATTGTGACGCCGCGTTCTGGTTGCTGTCGAAGTCCCGTCGCTTCATGGTTGCCCCGGGGCCATATAACCTGTGCCCGCATTTGCCAAGATATCATGACCGACGTCCGGAGAATACCAAGATGCCTTATCACGCGCCTGTCGAAGACTTTGCGTTCATTCTCAAACATATTGTTGATTTTGATCAGCTGCGTGAGACAGAGCTTTTCGCCGACAGCACAGAGGACGTAACCCGGGCCATTCTGACCGAAGCGGGCAAGCTTTCCGACGAGGTCCTCGCACCGCTGCAGCGCCCCGGTGATCTGCATCCGGCGCGGCTTGAAAACGGTGTTGTGCGCACCTCGCCCGGCTATGCCGCCGGCTGGTCCGCAATTGCCGAAGGCGGCTGGATCGGGATTGCTGCTGATCCGGAAAACGGCGGGATGGGGCTGCCGATGACGCTGGCCTCTGCGGTCAATGACATGATGAGCGGCGCGTGCCTGTCGCTGCAGCTTGCACCATTGATGTCGCAGGGACAGATCGAAGCGCTCGAACATCACGCATCGGATGCGATTAAAGACCTTTATCTGCCGAAACTGATTGCGGGCGAATGGTCGGGCACCATGAACCTGACTGAACCGCAGGCCGGATCTGATGTCGGCGCACTGAGCACCAAAGCCGAACCGAAAGGTGACGGCACATATGCGGTCAGCGGACAGAAAATTTATATCAGCTGGGGGGATCACGATGTGGCGGAAAATGTCTGCCACCTGGTGCTGGGCCGGGTGCCGGGGGCGCCTGCCGGCACCAAAGGCATCAGTCTCTTTATTGTGCCTAAATACCTGCCGGATGACGCCGGAAATCCGGGCGTGGCCAACAGCCTGCGGGTGGTCAGCCTTGAGCACAAACTCGGACTGCACGGCTCGCCCACCGCCGTGATGGAATACGACGGCGCCACAGGATGGCTGATCGGCGAGGAGCAGGGCGGCATGGCCGCGATGTTCACCATGATGAATAACGCGCGCCTTGGCGTCGGCATCCAGGGCATCGGTGTGGCCGAAGCGGCCTTTCAGCACGCGTGGGCCTATGCTGCAGACCGCAAACAGGGCCGCTCCCGGCGCGAAAATGCCAGCGGCACAATCACCGATCATGCGGACGTGCGTCGGATGCTGAGCACGATGAAAGCCGAGGTCTTTGCCGCCCGCGGGATCGCGCTGAGCTGTGCCATGGCGATTGACCTCGCGCGGGCAACCGGGGATGCGGAATGGAAAGCCCGTGCAGCCCTGCTGACCCCGATCAATAAATCCTTTGGCACAGAAACCGGGATCGCGGTGTCGGATATGGGCCTGCAGGTACACGGCGGCATGGGTTTTATTGAGGAAACCGGTGCTGCGCAGTTCTGCCGCGATGTCCGGGTAACGGCGATCTACGAGGGCACCAATGGCATCCAGGCGATGGATCTTGTCGGCCGCAAAATGATGGACGGCGGTGACGCAGCTTTCCGGCTTCTCGATGAGGTCGCGGCCTGTGCATCTGAGGCCCGCGCGGTTCTGCCCGATCTTGGTGAAGCCGTCTGGCAGGCCTGTGAAACCCAGCGCGAGGCCACCGAATGGCTGGTAGCACAAAGCGATCTCGATGACCGGTTTGCCGGCGCAGTCCCCTTCCAGCGGGCCTTTGCCCGCGTGCTGGGCGGATATGTACACCTGCGCGCGGCTCTGGCCGATCGTGGCGGCGCGCGAGAAAAGCTGGCGCGGTTCTATATTACCCGTCTGTTGCCCGAGTATGAGGGGCTTCTGGCCCATGCTCAGGCCGGCGCCAAAGATCTCTACAGCCTGACCGACGACGATCTGGCGGCCTGATGAAGGACCGCCCGACCGAAGGCCTGCGGTACCCGTTTGAAGAGCCCCCTGCGGAAGGGGCCGCCGTTGAGGTCGCCGATGGTGTGCTGTGGATGCGCCTGCCGCTGCCGATGAAACTTGATCACGTCAATGTCTATGCGCTGGATGACGGCGACGGCTGGACGGTGATCGACACGGGCTTTGCCACAAAGCGCAGCCGCGCGATCTGGGAGAGCCTGATGCAGGGACCGCTGGGCGGAAAGCCCGTGCGCCGTGTCGTGGTCACCCACCATCATCCGGACCATATCGGGCTCGCGGGCTGGTTCCAGACCGCACACGGCGCGGAACTCGTCACCACACGCACGGCCTGGCTGACGGGGCGCATGCTGACGCTTGACGCGCAGGACGTGCCGCTGCCCGAAACGCTCGCCTTTTACCGCAGCGCCGGCATGGCCCCGGAGGTGCTGGCTAAACGCGAAAGCGAACGTCCGTTCAACTTTGCGGATGTGGTAGCGCCGATGCCACTTGGATTTATCCGCATCGCGGACGGCGGGAGCATCACCATGGGGGGCCGGACCTGGGATATTTACACCGGTCACGGACATGCGCCCGAGCAGGCGACATTCTGGAGCCGGGACGACAATCTGGTGATCTCCGCCGACCAGATCCTGCCCTCAATCAGCCCGAATATCGGCGTTTATGCCACCGAACCGATGGCTGATCCGATCGGCGACTGGCTGGAAAGCTGCGAGCGGTTTGCGACTATGGCACGCGACGATCATTTTGTGCTGGGCGGGCACAAACTGCCCTTTACCGGTCTGCCGCTGCGCATGCGCCAGCTGATCGACAACCACCACGGCGCTCTCAGGCGGCTTATGGCTTTTCTGGATACCCCGCAGGCCGCGGGTGACTGCTTTATGCCGCTCTTTCGCCGTACCATCGGTGACGCAGAATATGGTCTGGCGCTGGTCGAAGCGGTTGCGCATCTCAGCCACCTGTACCAGACAGGGCAGGTCACGCGCGCACGGCGCGAGGACGATGCATGGGTTTATCAGCGCAGGGACTGAAAATGGGCAAAAAAGCAGGAAAACCGGCAGGTAAACCCAGGCTGCATGAGGTTCACACCGATCCTGCGTCTAAGAGCGCCGCTGACACTTTGCTGCCTGACGTCATGAAAGGCCCGCCGGCGGAAAAGAAATCCCCGGCCAGATGGGCCTACGAGCGCATGATCCTGTATATCCGCAACTTTGAGCAGGACCTCGATAACGATCACGAGGTCGCAATGGGCTTTGCCGGCGGTGACGCGGGGGTGCTGCGCATTGAGGGGATGGGATATTTTGACCCGGACATCGTTACATTTTATGGCACTGACGCCACCGGCGGGCGCACACAGCTCGTCCAGCACGTCAGCCAGCTCAGCGTGATGCTGCGGGCCCTGCCGAAACCGCATGAGCGTGCGGAACCTGCGCGCATCGGCTTCCGGCTGGTACAGGATCTCGAAGAGGGCGGCACCGGCTGAATACAGGACCGGCGCCTGCGGGTCACAGGGTCGCTGCGCACAGCTATGAGCGTGACAGCGGTCACAGAATCCATTAGGCCTCTGGATAACGGTTACAGAAAAGGACTGCGGCAATGGCAGAGTACAAGCACGGCGAAATGAACACGGATGTTCAGGAAAAGACATTCGACGGTTTCATGCGGTTTACCGCACGGACGGTAATTGTGATCATTCTCCTGCTGGTTGGCATGGCGATTTTCATCACCTGATCCGCTGAAACCCGGGAGAAACCCATGCGTATCCCTGCTTTGCTTGCAGTTCTGGTACTGTTGACGGGATGCGCGGTTTCCGCCGCCTTTGAAGCCACAAACGAAGAGATCCGTGATGCGGCCTATCGGGCCGGCGGCCCGACCAGCCTGACGCTTATCACCGTGATAAACAATTCATCCGGTGCCGGCGGGCACAGCGCGCTGATGGTCAGCGGCTCGCAGCGGGTGATCTTTGATCCGGCAGGGTCCTTTTTGCACCCTGACGTACCCGAACGCGGCGATGTCCTTTATGGGATGTCGCCTGCCTGGGTGCAGGGCTATAAAAGCGCGCATGCGCGCAACACCCACCACGTCGTCACACAGACTATTGAGGTAACACCGGCGCAGGCTGAGCGTGCCTTGCAGCTTGTGCAGAGCAATGGCGCGGTTGCAGGTTCGTTTTGTGCCAATGCCACGTCGCGCATCATCAGCCAGGTCCCCGGGTTCGAAGACATCTCCGTGACCTTCTTTCCGACCAATCTGATGGCTCAGATTGCAAAACGGCCAGGTGTGGTCACGGACCGCTACTACGAAGATGACGAGGGTAACGTGCGCGACGGCATCCCGGATGTCGTGGCGGGCCCGGCCTAGCCCAGCAGCCAGAGCAGACCATAAAGCGTGCCGGCGCCACAGACGATTGCCGCAATCACATTCTTTGTCCACAGACCAACAAGTACAGTCACAGCAGCCGCTGCCATGCGCGGTGCATCCGGCGCACCGCCGGTGGCCCCGGGCCAGACAACCTGAGGCACGGCAAGCGCCGGCAGCACCGCAACCGCGGTATAGCGCAGATGACGCAGGAGCCAGGGCGGGATCGGACGGTCACCGACCAGACCGAGAAACGCAAAGCGCAGCAGATAGCTGCCCACTCCGAGGCCGATGATCACAATCCATAGCGTGGATGCATCAATCATGCTGCGGCCTTTCGCGCATCTGCGAGGAGTTCAGCGCGTGCGCCCGCCATCATGCCCGAAATGCCGGCGATGATCAGGCCCAGCGAATAGGGCACGCCCGCCGTCAGAAGGCTCACGACCACGGCCACCAGGGCTGCGATTACATGTGCGGGTGTGCGCAGCATCGGAGCGATCATCGCCAGAAAGGTAATCGGCAGGGCAAAATCCAGAGCCCAGCTTTCGGGTATCTGTGTGCCGATAAGAGCCCCAGCGACTGTCGCGCCATACCATACGGGCACCACCGGGCAGACCGCGCCTGCGAAATAGGCGACGCGCGCCGGAATGCTCATACCGGGCGCTTTTTCAAACTGAACGATGGAACAGGCATAGGACTGATCAAGCACGAAATAAGCGGCAATCGCCCGCTGCCAAAGCGGTGCCGCACCGATCCAGGGCGTCAGCGAAGCCGAGTACATCGCCATGCGCAGGTTCACGGCGAGTGCCGAGGCCAGTACGACCAGAGTCGGCGCGTCTTCGGTCATCAGTTGCAAGGCAGTGAACTGCGCAGCGCCCGCGATCACCACGACCGAAAACACCAGAATTTCCAGGACGTTCAGCCCGGCCTCAGCCGCCAGAACCCCGAAGAGTACCGCAAAAGGGCCGACAACCAGCACAAAGGGTGTGCCATCCCGGAAGCCTTTCCAGAACGCGCGCCCGGACGTGAGTGTTTTCGCGGTGGTGGAGGGCATGAGATGCTTTATAAAGTTATGCGCGAGGCCTATCTCAGAGCCCGGGGGGATGCAATTGGCAAGGATAGATGACACCAGCGACTACCTGATCGCACCTGACCCGCAGGCGCCGCGGCTGACCCGGTCTGTGGCGGGAACAGATCAGGATGGTATGGCCGTGACGGCCAGCGTTGTAGAGGAACGTCCGCTGACGATTTTCCTGAATGCGCAGGAGATCGTGACCGCCATGACGATCGGCGATTATCCGGATTATCTGGCGCTGGGGTTTCTGCGCAATCAGGGCATGATCAGTGACGCCGATGAGATCACCGGTGTGGACTATGATGATGAGCTGGAAACGGTGATCGTACGCACCGCGCGCAAGACGAACTACGAGGAGAAAATGCGCAAAAAGACCCGCACCAGTGGCTGTGCCGTGGGGACGGTCTTCGGTGATATGATGGAGGGGCTTGAGGGCGTGAAACTGGCACCCGCACCGGTGCGCACAAGCTGGCTTTACAGTCTGAGCGCGCGGATCAACCGCACGCCGTCACTCTATCTGGAGGCAGGCGCCATCCACGGCACTGTGCTCTGCTCCGGGGACCGCCCGCTGGTCTATATGGAGGATGTGGGGCGGCATAATGCGGTCGATAAAATTGCGGGCTGGATGTTGTCAGAACAGGTCTCCGCGGATGACAAGATTCTGTATACCACCGGGCGTCTGACCTCCGAGATGGTTATCAAAACGGCGATGATGGGCATTCCGGTGCTGGCTTCCAGATCGGGCTTCACGGCCTGGGGTGTTGAGATCGCCCGCGAGGTCGGGCTGACACTCATCGGCCGGATGAAGGGGCGCCGGTTTGTCTGTCTTGCCGGAGAGGAGCGCCTCGTGCGGGACGCAGACCCCTCGGATGTGCCCGATGAGCCGCGTCGCGCCGGCCGCAAGGGGGCCGCGTGAAACAGCCGTGCGGCGTGATCCTCGCAGGCGGTCTTGCGAGCCGCATGGGCGGCGGCGACAAGGGGCTTTTGCCGCTGGGCAGTAAGACACTGCTTGGTCATGTCATCGACCGGCTGGCACCGCAGGTCAAAGACCTCGCGCTGAATGCCAACGGGGATCCGGCGCGGTTTGCGGCGCTCGGCCTGCCCGTCGTCGCAGACAGCATAGAAGGCTATGCAGGCCCGCTGGCCGGCGTGCTTGCCGGTCTGGACTGGGCCGCAGAGCAGGGCGCTGAGGCGATTGTTACGGCAGCGGCCGACACGCCGTTTTTCCCCGCCGATCTGGTGCCGCGCCTGCTGATGACAGCCGAAGGCATGCAGCATCCTCTGGTGCTCGCCGCGACCCCCGATCCCGAACGCGGCAGGGCACGCCATCCGACCTTTGGTCTCTGGCCGGTGGCGCTGCGCGATGATCTGCGTGCCGCTCTGCAGGACGGGGTGCGCAAGGTTGTGCTCTGGACGGATCGTCACGGCGGGCGGGAGGCGCTTTTCCCGGTGGCGGGGTTTGACCCCTTCTTTAACGTCAACACACCCGAAGACCTCAAACGTGCAGAAGGGCTCTTATGAAGATTTACGGCGTTGTCGGCTGGAAAAACGCGGGCAAGACGGGGCTTATGGAACGGCTGGTTTCAGAGATATGCGCGCGCGGTTTTTCTGTCTCGACGGTTAAACATGCGCACCATGTTTTCGATGTGGATCACCCGGGCAAGGACAGCTATCGCCACCGCACCGCCGGAGCCCGGGAGGTGCTGCTGGCCTCACGCAGGCGCGTGGCCCTGATGCACGAGTTGCGCGGCGCGCCCGAGCCTTCTCTGGATGAATTGCTGGCCAGACTTTCGCCTGTCGATCTTGTACTGATCGAGGGGTACAAACGTGATGCGCACCCCAAGATCGAAGCCTTCCGCGCAGAGACGGGCAACCCGCTGATCGCGCCTGATGATCCGACAATCCGTGCCGTTGCCAGCGATACACCGGTGGATCTGGACCGCCCGGTTTTTGATCTCAATGACGCCCCTGCGATTGCAGATTTTATCCTGCAGGAGACAGGTCTTTGAAGGGCTTCGACACATGCGTGGTAGTGGACTGGTCCGCGTCATCGAAGCTCAGCCCGAAGAAGCCATCCAAGGATGCAATCTGGATTGGTCTGGCGCGCGGAGGTAGTGACGTTGATGCCGTATATTGTCGCGGCAGACTGGAAGCGGAGGGCCGTATCCGGAGCCTGATCGCGGCAGAAAAAACGGCCGGTCGACGCGTTCTTATCGGCTTTGACTTTCCGTTCGGCTACCCGGGCGGCTTTTCAAAACGCGTAACAGGCAGTGATGATCCCTTTGATCTCTGGGACTGGATCGCGGCGCAGATTACTGACACGGAGCGCAATGAGAACAACCGTTTTCAGGTTGCCGAGCGGATCAATTCAAAATTTGACGGCCCCGGACCCCTGTGGGGCAAGACACACGCGGACCGCTGGCCGGGGGTGCCCTACAAGAAACAGGGGATCATTTTCGATACCCTGTCGGAAAAACGTATCTGCGACCGGCGGGCGAATGCAGCGTCAAGTTGTTTTCAGCTGTGCTTTAACCCGACCGTTGGAAGCCAGATCCTCATGGGATTGCCAATGCTGTCGCGACTGCGCCGACTTGCAGATGTGGCAGTGTGGCCACTGGAAGACTGGCGGGAGGCACCGGTTGTGCTGGCAGAGGTCTGGCCGGGCCTCATTGAACCGGCGGTAAAGAAGATTGAGAGCATGGCGTCCGCAAGGGTGATACGCGATGAAGTGCAGGTCAGGGCTCTGGCGCGTGCGCTGTCAGCGCTTCCGGCGTCAGAATTAGACCGGATGCTGGAGGATCATCCGGCCGAGGCGTGTGAAGAAGCCTGGATTCTCGGGGCCGGCCACGCGGCACGGCTGTCTGAACTGGCCGCCGCAGACCCCGAAGTGCCCCCCCTGCGCAACGACTGTTTTGCCCTGCCGCCCGGTGTCCACTGGACCCCGGTGGCCGACGCGCTGGACCATCTGCGGCGCAATATCACCACCGTCACCCCGGTGCGCAGCGTGCCGGTGGCCGCGGCTGCCGGGCGTATTGCCGCGGGCGCGGTACTGGCCGTGCGTGCCAACCC
>CBDUCB010000117.1:0-10288 GCA_965365545.1 uncultured Roseobacter sp.
TGGCATTTCTCGCGGGCTTTTCGGGAGTGCGACGCAGGTCTCGTACTCACGCAGGTGGATGTCTGCTGTGCGGACTTTTCAACTGTTCAGTGGATAGTTCCAAAGGTCAGCTTTCAGCTGAAAGACCGATCCTGGAAGGTCAGAAACTGTATTTATTCTGTCATCCTTCCGCTATTCCGGGATGTGAAACTCTGGCACAGTTTGTAGTGCGCAGGTCTCAGGCAATGCCCGCATCGGGTTTGTCAGGAACGCTTGAGTCATGTCTGCCACGCAGTCCTGATAGGCGATCGCGCCATGGCCTGCTTCCGGTATGAGAAAAGTCTGCGCGTTGGAGAGTGTTTTCGCCGCGAGGGCAGGCCAGCTTGGAGCGGTTTGCATGTCCCATGTGCCACCGATCGACAAAACCGGAATGTCTGAAACGACCGGTTCGTGAAAGCCCGGCTGTTCTATCGGAGTGAAAGCATCGCAGGCGGCGAAAAACTCTTTAGCGACGTCCTCATATATCAATCCGACTTCAGGCCATGGCAGCGCTGCAGATGTTTCGCGGAAGCCCTCAAGACTGTTGAACGGAATGCTTTCCTGACAGGCATATATCCAGGTGTGCAGATTTCCGGCCGTCTCTTTCAGTGTCTGGCTGACACCGCGCTGGACGTTTTCAAAGATGGCTTCGACCTCGGCCTCAGACATGGCGTCAATCAGCCCGAGAAGACGGGGCTGGCTTTCGTAGGGGAAGGTTTCGCGCACATATGCCCGTAACGCGTTCGGGTCGGGTTCGCCTTCGCGCAACCGGGCGTACCCCAGAAGAGCGGCGCGGCGGCGATCCGCGTCCTGCAACGCATCTCCGGCACCCCTGATCATCTCGTCGTCAAATATACGCGCCAGAGGAGCTTCGGTCTCAAGCAATCGTTTACGCAGAGCGTCAATCGCTCCGTCCAGCGCGGCGTCCGATTGAGTTGCGACCTTCGCACTCCTCTCCGCTTCATCGAGCGCGGCAACTTCGGTATCGAGCAGTCCGTAACGGGCGCCATCCAACGGCGACGCGCGGCGGGGATACCCGTCAGTCGCTATGATCCGGTCCACGACGGGCGTGGGGTCACCGTCCGCCATGCGCGCGATCTCGTAAACAAATGCAGGGATCAGGGATGTCGCGGCGCTTGGATCGGCGTAAGTCCCGTTGCGGGAGAGAAAAGGCGTCAGCACGGCAATGACCGGAAGCGGGTCGCCGGTGTTGCTCAGGAGTTCACCAGCTGCGGCGCGGTCCAGCGTATCGCGCAGCACCTCCCGAAGGTCCGGAAAGGCCGCATTACACTCAGCATCCGCCGCACATTCTGCGAGGGTGATCTCAATCACTTCTGATCCGGGGACCGCCAGCGTGTCGTAAAGCGGGACTTGCAGAGGGGCCACGCCATCGATGACCGCCGCGCGGACGTTCCCCGGATGTGTACGTAAGATCTCCAGTGCAAGGCGCGTGCCATAGGAAATGCCGTGAATATTGTATGTGTCATAGCCCAGTGCCTGCATGAGTGCGACGGTATCGTTTGCATTCTGTGCGGTGTTGTAGGCCGCAAGATCGGTGCCTGATGCCTCGATCTCTTCGATACAGTCGCGCAGCAACGCCGCTGATGTAGTTGTACCCCCGTCAGAGGGTGTTTCAGTGAAGGTAAATGTGCCGGTTACGACGTCGCCCAAAGACTGGTCGAGGGCCGCGCGGCATGTCGTCGATTTCGCCGACAGTACAGATGCCCGTTGATCGAATACTACGACATCGCGTGTGCGCCGCATCGGCTCAAAAATCTCAGCGAACATTTCGATGCGGGATACGATACCGCCGCCGGGGCCGCCATGCAGATGCAGCACAGGATCTGGCTCGGGATAGGTTGACTGAGCCCGCATAACCGCAAAGAAAAGGTCAATCCTTTGTCCTTCGGGTGCATCGTGAGTTTCGGGCACGTTCACTGTGCCGCAAATGATTGTCTCACCTTCGATCTCATTCCGACCCAGCGGGGCCGGACATGGCGCCACGGTGACCGGGTAGGCGGCGACGTCCCCGCCACGATAATAAGGTGTGAAGCGGTCCGGCACATCAGGCTCGCCGACAAGGCTCGCGATCAATGCCGGTATTTTGGTCAGATCCATAGCGACACCTCCTTTGGAACAAGGTTTCAGACTGCCGCCTGAGACCCTCAGCGTCAACGCAGTCTGTTGTCCTGAATGCAAGAGTGGCGCAGGAAGTGTGCCTGGGAACTGTGATCAGACAGCCGTTGAGAAAGACTCAGAGTATCTGAACGGCAGACCTGCGTGCGGGTACGGCATTTTGCACAATGGCCTCGGACCGGTCCTTCGCCGCGGTTGCTGACTGCGTCCGCTCAGGCTTGTAATCCGGTCCTGCGCCCCCGCGCTCAGCCGCCGTCGGTCAGCGCACCGTTTTCCCAGGCGCCGCTGGCTTCTTCGCCGGTGGCATAGCGCATGGTGCCTTCGCCCTGTCTTTTGCCGGCTTTGAAGGTGCCTTCATAGACGTCCCCGTTGGCATAGGTTGCGATACCCTCGCCCTCGATCTCGCCGCGTACCCAGGCTCCTTCGTAGCTGAAGCCGCCGGGCATGGTGATTTTGCCGGTGCCGTGGCGCTGGCCCTCTTCGAACCCGCCCTCATAGACAGTGCCGTCGGGGTAGGTAGCGGTGCCTGTGCCCTGGCGCTGGCCCTCGACCCATTCGCCTTCATAGCGGTAGCCATCAGCATAGGTCATCACGCCGGTGCCATGGTTTTTCGCGTCTTTGAACCCGCCCTCATAGACCACGCCGTTGGTATAGGTGGCTTTGCCCTCGCCTTCGATCACGCCGGCGGCCCACTCGCCTTCATAGGTGGAGCCGTCGGGATAGGTGATCGTACCTGTGCCGTCCGCGAGGCCATCCGCAAAACTGCCCACATAGACGGAGCCATCGGGATAGGTCACGCGGCCCTGGCCTTCAATTTCGCCCTCAACCCAGGAGCCGGCATAGACGTAACCGTCCCGGGCGGTAAACGTGCCCTGGCCGTTGCGCAGATCGGCGCTGAACTCGCCCTCATAGATGTCACCGTTGGCATAGGTAACTTTGCCGGTGCCTTCGCGGCGGCCTGAGACAAGTTCCCCCTCATAGACGTCGCCGTTGGCCTGGGTGAGTTTGCCGGTGCCATCGATCTGACCGTCGCGCCAGAGCCCGACATAAACCAGCCCGTCGGGCAGCGTCAGCGTGCCCTGTCCGTTGCGTTTGCCGTCGGTGATCTGGCCTTCATAGACCGCGCCGTCGGGGTAGGTAATGGTGCCGGTGCCTTCTTTGACGCCGTCGATCCAGTCGCCTTTGTATTCATAGCCGCCGGGACTTTGCATTGTGCCGGTGCCGTGGTGCTGGGCATTGCGGAAGCCGCCCTCGTATCGCACGCCGTTCGCATAAAGTGCGATGCCCTCGCCGGTGATCGCGCCCTCGGCCCAGGTGCCCTCATAGGTGCCACCATCGGCAAAGGTGATTTTGCCGAAGCCATCGGGTTTGCCCTTGGCAAAGGTGCCCTCGTAAACAGAGCCGTTGGGGAAGCGTGCGATGCCGTCGCCTTTGATCTCACCGTCGATCCACTGGCCTGAGTATTCATAGCCGTTGGGCAGCTTGTAGGTGCCGGTGCCGTGCTGGACCCCGCCTTTGAAGGTGCCCTCATAGACACCGCCGTCGTCATATTGCTTTGTCAGCACCTGTCCGTCCTGCGCGATGGCAGAAACCGGAAGAAGTGCAAGGCATAGGCATGTTGCGCGAAGTATCATGGTCAACCCGTATAGCGTGTGATGTCGGAACCTGTCCCCTGAAGGTCCCCGTGCAAACTTAAGCAATGCCCGGCGCGGGAGCAACGCTCTTTTGGCGCGATGGGGTGGGCGGGGCTTTTCACCAGGCGCTGATCTGCTACATCACGCGTCATTGTACAGGAAGGGCCGTGCGCAATGTCGGATCGTTTTCGCATCACACTGGGGCAGATGAACCCGACCGTTGGTGATCTGGCGGGCAATGCAGCCCTCGCGCGGGAGGCCTGGGAGGCGGGCCGCGACGCAGGTGCCGATCTGGTGGCGCTGCCGGAGATGTTCATCACCGGCTATAACGCCCAGGATCTGGTGATGCGGCGCGCGTTTCAGCTTGATGTGATGACGCATATCGAGGCGCTGGCGGCTGACTGCGCCGACGGGCCCGCGCTGGCAATAGGGGCGCCCTGGGTTGAGGGCACAAAACTCTATAACGCCTACCTGATTCTCAAAGGCGGCAGGATCGCCTCCACTGTGTTCAAACACCATCTGCCCAATGAGACGGTGTTCGACGAGGTGCGGATTTTCGACGCGGGTCCGCTCGGGGGGCCCTATTCGGTCGGGAACAGCCGTGTGGGCAGCCCGATCTGTGAGGATGCCTGGCACGAGGACGTGGCCGAGACGCTGGCCGAGACCGGGGCGGAGTTCCTGCTGGTGCCCAATGGATCGCCCTATTACCGCGGCAAGTTCGACACGCGCATCAATCATATGGTGGCCCGCGTGATAGAAACGGGCCTGCCGCTGATCTATCTCAACATGGTCGGCGGGCAGGATGACCAGGTCTTTGACGGGGCCACTTTCGGGCTCAATCCCGGCGGTGAGCTTGCGGTGCAGCTGCCTGCGTTTGACGCCACCATCGCGCATGTGGATCTGGAGCGCGGGTCTGAGGGCTGGCGGATTGTGCCAGGTGAGAGGGCTGCACATCCCGGAGAGTACGAACAGGATTACCGGGTCATGGTCACCGCCCTGCGCGATTACATGCGCAAGACCGGGTTTAAGAAGGTGCTGCTGGGGCTCTCGGGAGGGGTGGATTCGGCGATTGTCGCGGCGATTGCGGTCGATGCGCTGGGTGCGGATAATGTGCGCTGTGTGATGCTGCCGTCGGAATACACGTCGGACGCCTCGCTGGAGGATGCCGAAGCCGTCGCGAAGGCGCTCGGTTGCCGCTATGATTATGTACCGATCAAAAAGGGGCGTGCGGCGATCACTGAAACGCTGGAGCCGCTTTTCGAGGGGCTGGAGCCGGGGCTGACGGAGGAGAACATCCAGTCGCGGCTGCGCGGTCTGCTGCTGATGGCGCTCAGCAACAAGTTCGGCGAGATGCTGCTGACCACGGGCAACAAATCCGAAGTGGCTGTGGGCTATGCCACGATCTACGGCGACATGGCGGGAGGGTACAACCCGATCAAGGACCTTTATAAAACCCGTGTGTTCGAGACCTGCCGCTGGCGCAATGACAATTACCGTGACTGGATGTCGGGGCCCGACGGCGAGGTAATCCCGGTGCGGGTCATCGAAAAGCCGCCCTCCGCCGAACGGCGCGAGGACCAGAAAGACAGCGACAGTCTGCCAGATTATCCGGAACTGGACGCGATGCTGGAGATCCTCGTGGATCAGGCCGGTTCAATCGAGGACTGCGTGGCGGCAGGGTTTGACCGGGAGGTCGCGAAAAAAGTCGAACACCTGATCTATATCTCTGAATACAAACGCTTTCAGTCGGCCCCCGGGGTGCGGCTCACGAAAGGAGCTTTCTGGCTCGACCGGCGCTATCCGATTGTGAACCGCTGGCGCGACCCGTCGTGACGCCTGCATAAACGGCCACGGTTTTGTGAGTTGGTTCTGGCCGGCTGGCAGACCAGGATGCAGGTCTGTGCGCTTACCGGAGGGACCATGATCCGATACCTTACAATTGCCGCCGCATTTGCGCTGAGTGCCGGTGCGGCTGAGGCCTGCGGGCCGGACAGCGACTGCATGATCGGCGAGCGGCACTACCGCATTGCGATGCCCGAAGGACATGACGGTACGACGCCGGTGCCGGCGATTGTGTTCTCTCACGGGTATCGCGGCACGGCGGCGGGGGTGATGCGCAACGGCTCGCTGCGCGGTGTGGCAAGCGATCTGGGGGCGGCCCTGATTGCGGTAAAGTCCGGGGATCAGGGCTGGGCCATCCCCAATGCACCACGCAATATGGACACCGACGGGGCGGAGGAGTTTGCCTATTTCCGCGCGGTTCTGGATGATGCGGCGTCGCGTTTTTCCATTGATTCTGCGCGGGTGATGGCCACCGGTTTCAGCGCGGGCGGTATGATGACATGGAACCTTGCGTGCTCCATGAGCGACCGCTTTGCAGGGTTCGTGCCGGTCTCGGGTACCTTCTGGCTGGAGCCTCCTGACGCCTGTGCCGCCCCTGTGGCGACAATCATCCACATTCACGGCGACAGCGATACGACGGTGCCGCTGAACGGGCGGCGGATCGGTCCGACAAAGCAGGGTGAGGTTGATGAGGCCCTCGCGATGTACAGTGATTTCGGCGGCTTTGCACCGGTCTCGGAGGGCACGCAATATGGCGGGCTGACCTGCGACGCGAGTGCTAATGATGCGGGCGATGTGCTGAAGTTCTGCCTTTTCGAGGGCGGACATTCGTTTCGCACCGAGCATCTGAGGTTCGGCTGGGAGCAGTTGCGGAAGGCGGGGCGTCTGTGAACGCCCGCGCCTCAGAGTAAATTCGGGGGGTCAGAGCCGCCCCGGACGTCTGATTACAGCATCAGCTGGTAGCTGTGCGGCACATAGCGGAAGCCGTCATCGCGCGTCTCAACATAGCCCACGCCCGGCCAGGGCATGTGATAACCGACAAAGGCAGTCTTGTCCGCGGCCAGCATATCGAGGATGCGGCGGCGTGTTGCTGCTGCTGCGGCCTTGTCCATGTCGAACTTGACCTCCCAGTCGGGATAGCCCAGCGACCAGACATAGTGGTTGGCGAAATCCGCACCCAGCACCAGCTGCGTGCCGCCGTTCTCGACCATGTAGTTCATGTGGCCCGGCGTGTGGCCGAAGGCGGCCATGGCTGTGAGGCCGGACGCGACGGAGCCGCCGTCCTCGAGGAAGCTGAACTGCTCGGCAAAGGGTTCGATCTTGGCTTTGAAGTTGTCGTTGTCCTGGGCCGCCCAGGCATCGAATTCCACCCGGCCGGTGACATAGCGCGCATTGGGATAGGTCAGGCTGCCGTCTTCCATCGTCATGCCGCCGATGTGGTCGCCGTGCATATGGGTGATCACGACAACGTCGACCTGATCGGCAGAATAGCCTGCGGCCTCAAGTGCGGCGGTGGTGCCGGCACCCGACAGGCCGGTGTCAAAAAGTACCAGCTCATTGCCGGTGTTCACGATGGTCGGCGTAAAGAAGAACTGTGCCGCATCAATGGGCAGGTTGTTTTCAGCGGAGACCGTGTTGAAGGTCTCGGCGTCCACGTTCATGCCGAAGATGGTCTGCGGCTCGGGGCGCGTGGCGGTGCCGGCCAGCAGAGTTGTTACGTCAAATTCGCCGACTTTGAGGCGTTGGAAGGGAGCCATCTGTGCGCCCGTCAGGGGTGCTGCGGCGCGCGTGGCCCCGGCGGTTGCGGCAGCGAGCGGCAGGGCAGCGGCCCCGGAAAGGATTGTACGGCGGGAAAACGACGGTGCTTGCGACATTGATTAAGGCTCCATTTGTGTCAGACGGTCAGGAAGTAGTGTGATTGCAGCGGTTGCCCAGGTACTGTTTGTCAGCGGACATCAGAATGTCGTGAGGGTGAGATGGGACAGAGCGGACCGGAAGAAGTGGCGGCATATCTCGATACGGTCATCCCGCCGCAGCGTCAGGCGGACGCGCGGCATCTCGACCGGATCTTTCGCGAGGTAACAGGCTGGATGCCGCGTCTGTGGTCGGGCAGCATCCTGGGATACGGCAGCTATGCCTATACCTATGCGTCCGGGCGCAGCGGGACATATCTGGCCACCGGTTTTGCTCCGCGCAAGGCCAGGCTGTCTGTGTATATCATGCCTGGATATGCTGATTTCGACCCGCTTCTGGCGCAGCTGGGAAAGCACAAAAAGGGCAAAGCCTGTCTTTATATAAACAAGCTGAGCGATGTGGATGAAGACGTGCTGGCCCGTCTGATCCGCGCGGGTCTCGATGACCTTGGACAGCGGTGGAAAATCACGCCGGCCCAGGGCGGTTAGCTGGACAAATGCCCCCCCCTGTGACAATGCACGGGCGCATAGGAGACACCAGATGACCACCACGCGTTTCGCCCCGTCGCCCACCGGCTATATCCACATCGGCAACCTGCGCACGGCGCTGATGAACTATCTCATCGCCCGCAAGGCCGGGGGCACGTTCATTCTGCGCATCGACGACACCGATCCGGAGCGGTCGAAAGAGGAATATGTCGACGGGATCAAGCGGGATCTGGAGTGGCTGGGGCTGAACTGGGACCGCACGGAGCGGCAGTCAGAGCGGCTGGACCGCTATCATGATGCTGCCGACCGGCTGCGGAAGATGGAGCGGTTTTACGAGGCCTTCGAGACACCAACGGAGCTGGATCTCAAGCGCAAGAAACAGCTCAACATGGGCAAACCGCCGGTCTATGACCGCGCGGCGCTGGCGCTCTCTGAGGCGGAACGCGATGCGCTGCGCTCTGAACGCGGGAACGGTGTCTGGCGGTTTCTGCTCGATCAGCAGCGGATCGAATGGCACGACGGGATCCTCGGCGATATCTCGATCGATGCGGCGAGCGTGTCGGACCCGGTGCTGATCCGGGGCGACGGGCAGGTGCTTTATACGCTGGCCTCGGTTGTGGATGATACAGAGATGGGTGTGACCCATGTGGTGCGCGGATCAGACCATGTGACCAATACCGCGACACAGATCCAGATCATTGAGGCGCTTGGTGGCACGGTGCCCTCCTTCGCGCATCACTCGCTGCTCACCGGGCCGCAGGGTGAGGCGCTGAGCAAACGCCTTGGCACGCTGGCCCTGCGTGATTTGCGAGAGCAGGGGGTGGAGCCTGCGGCGCTTCTCAGTCTGATGGCGCGGCTGGGGTCGAGCGATCCGGTGGAGCTGCAGAGCGAGATGTCGGGGCTTATTGACGGGTTTGATATCGGGCGGTTCGGCTCGGCGCCGACGAAATTCGATGTGCAGGATCTTTTTCCTCTCACAGCGCGCTATCTCGCCGGTCTGCCGCTTGAAGCTGTGGCCGATAAGATCGCTGCCGCCGGTGTGCCGGATGAAAAGGCCGCGCGGTTCTGGGAAGTTACACGCGAAAACATCACTACGCTGGCGGATCTGGAACCCTGGTGGGTGATGATGCGCGATGGTGCCGAGCCGGTGATCGCTGATGAGGACAAGGCATTTGTGGCGGAGGCCATGGCGCTGCTGCCCGAAGGCCCCTTTGACGATCAGACCTGGAGCACCTGGACCGCAGCCGTGAAAGAGGCCACCGGGCGCAAGGGGCGCGGGCTTTTCATGCCGCTGCGCCATGCGCTCACGGGTCAGAGCCACGGGCCGGATATGTCTGCGCTGATGCCGCTGCTGCAGGTTGTCAAAGCCCGCGGTTGACAGATCACGCGCCCCTGCTGAGGGTGCGGGATGAGTGATACGCGGGCGAAATTTCTGACAGGCAGTCTTTTCAGGCATGTCACCGTTATGTCGCTGACCTCGTCGGTCGGGTTGCTTGCGATTTTCGCGGTCGATTTTATCGACATGATTTTCATCGCGATGCTGGGCAAAGCTGAGCTGGCTGCGGCAGTGGGCTATGCGGCGACGATCCTCTTTTTCACAACATCCTTTGGCATTGGCCTTGCGATTGCAGCAGGTGCGCTGGTGGCGCGCGCTCTGGGGGCAGGGGACGCGACCCTCGCCGAAGAACGGCGCACCCATTCGTTGCTTTACGGCGTGCTTTTCAGCCTCGGATTCGCGGCCCTGGTCTGGGTGTTCCTTTCAGAGCTTGTGGCGCTTCTGGGAGCAACCGGCGAGGTTGCTGATCTGGCAGTTGGCTATCTGCAGATCGTGGTGCCCAGTCTGCCGCTGCTGGTGATCGGAATGATGGCCGGGGCCATTCTGCGCGCCCATGGCGACGCACGGCGCTCAATGATGGCGACGATCTGGGGCGGGGTGACCAATGCGGTACTCGATCCGGTGCTGATCTTTGGCCTCGGGCTCGATCTGACGGGGGCGGCGCTGGCCTCGGTCGCGGCGCGGGTTGTGATTGCCGGGACAGCGATGGTGCCGGTTATGCGTCACTATGGCGGTGTCGGACGCCCGACCGCGTCAGGTATGCTGCGTGATCTGGCGCCGCTCGCGGCCATCGGTCTGCCTGCCATCCTGACGCAGCTGGCCACGCCGGTCGGGCAGGCGATCGTGACCCGCGCCATGGCTGTCTATGGCGAGGCGGCAGTCGCCGGCACGGGCGTGGCCCTCCATGCCTTCGAGGCGCG
>CBDUCB010000118.1:0-10286 GCA_965365545.1 uncultured Roseobacter sp.
GCCCAGTTCCTGCCGGACCGGCATCACGTGTTTCATCGCCGGATGGTGCATCGGTGCCATCATAAAGCCGATACCTGCCTCTCTGAGCGCCTTTTCAACAACTTTGGGGCCGACCATCACATTCAGTCCCATCTGCGTCAGCGCATCGGCGGCCCCGGATTTCGACGAGAGATTGCGGTTGCCGTGTTTGGCCACCACCACACCCGCGCCCGCAACCACGAATGCCGTGGCTGTTGATATGTTCAGTGTGCCTTTGCCGTCACCGCCGGTGCCGACGATGTCCATCGCCCCGTCCGGTGCCACGACAGCGTTGCATTTGCTGCGCATGACAGCGGCCGCGGCGGCATATTCCTCCACCGTTTCGCCGCGGGTGCGCAGCGCCATCAGCAACCCGCCGATCTGGCTCGGGGTCGCTTCTCCATCAAAGAGAATGCCAAAGGCTTCTTCGGCTTCCGCGCGCGACAATGCACGATCCGCAGCGGCGCCAATCAGCGGCTTAAGGGTGTCACTCATGCGGGCACCTGCATGTCCGTGAGGAAGTTCTTCAGCAGGGCATGGCCGTGCTCGGAGCGGATTGATTCCGGATGAAACTGTACGCCGTGGATCGGCAGGTCCCGGTGCTGCAGGCCCATGATCGTGCCGTCTTCCAGATCTGCGGTAATTTCCAGACTGTCGGGCAGGGTGTCGCGATCGACGATCAGCGAGTGATAACGGGTGGCCTCAAACGGTGACGGAAGCCCCGCGAAGAGGCCGCTGCCGGTATGACGGATAAGTCCCGCTTTGCCATGCACAATGTCTTTTGCGCGCACCACGCTTCCGCCAAATGCCTGACCGATTGTCTGGTGACCGAGGCAGACCCCCATGAGTGGTGTGCGGGTTTCCGCCGCTGCCTGCGTCAGGGCAAGGCAGATCCCCGCCTGATCCGGGTCGCAGGGCCCGGGTGACAGCAGTATGCCCCCGGGACGCATCGCCATGGCTTCCTGCACATCCAGGGCGTCGTTTCGACGGATCACAACATCTGCCCCGAGGCTGCCCAGATAATGGACGAGGTTGTAGGTAAAACTGTCGTAGTTGTCGATCAGCAGCAACATGTTCAAAACTTTACAATCAGGGCTGGAGACTGGGCCCCCGGGCGCGGTATAGTTCGTGCGTACTTGTTCAGGGTTGGCAGGCTGCGTCAAGAGGCGGCACCGGTCCTGTGCAGAGCGGCAGCCTTGCAGGGCGGTCCGGGCACGGGGGTGCGTCTGGACCGAAGGCTGCACAAATGAGACACAGAACGCGAGGGTGGGCAGACCGTGGCAAAAGGATTTTTCAAAGGCGCGCTCTGGGGCAGTTGTGTCAGCCTCAGCGCAGTCGTGCTGGTTTCAGTATTCAGCAGCGGGCTGCCCCGGCCGCCTGGCGATGAAGCCGCCACTGCACGGACGCCCCCCGTTTCATTACCGCCCGCAGCCGCGCCTGCTGAGACACGCGACACTGCGGCAGAACAGCCTGGCGCGACATCCGGGTCTGAACAGACCACAGCCAGTCAGGGTACCGGTGCGGAGGGCACGACCCTGGCCGCAGCAGGGGCGCCGGATACGCTCGACGGGTTGCGCGAAAGCGATATGGCACCGGCGGCCGTGCCGGATGCGGGTTCAGCCGTGGCAGTACTGCCGCAGGATGCGGCCAGCACGACAGGCACGGCCCCCGCGGCCCCTCAGATCGATGCGCCGGTCGCAGGGGCGGGGCAGACGACTGCTCTGACGACGCCCTCGACGGAGCCTGCCGTGACAGTATCGACCAGTTCTGGCGCACAACCGGCCGAAGCGCCGGGTCCTTCGTCTGAGACAGCGGCCCCAGCGCCGGTGGTGCAGACGGATGTTGCGGCACTTGCACCCCCGAAAGATCCCGCAGAACCGCAGTCCGCGCCTGAACCGGATGAGAGCTCCATTTCGAACTTGCCGGTGCAACCGCCGGCGCCTGACCTTCCGTCAGAACGCAGCGCCTTCACCGAAGCGGCACCCGATACAATTGCGGCGGCCGATCCGGCGCAGCCACAGGCGCCGGCGGTTCTCGCCTCAGGTACGGCATTTGAAGACAGCACCCGACCGAGCACGGATGATGCCGGGCCCGAGGTTGCAGAGATTACTGCGATGGCGCCCGCGACAGAGCAGCCGGAGAGCGACGGCGCCGCCGTGGCGCAGGTTTACGCCAGCACCGATACCGCGCCCGCCAGCGTGCCCGAGGTTCAGGTCGCAGTAACACCTGAACCGGAAGCCGGACTTCCTGCGCAGGAGCCCGCCGCGACCGGTCCGGAACCCGAAGAAACCCGGCCCGACACCAGGACCGCAGTGCGCCGGCCGGATCCGGTGACACGTGATGTGGCTGACGATATTGCCGATACCTCATCCCAGGGGGCGCCGCCTGCCGTGGTGGCTGAGCCTGCTCCGGTTGTGATTGCGCAGAATTCCCTGGAGGGCAGCTTTGCAGACAGGACAGACGGGGTGACCACAAACCGGCTGCCCAGTCTGGGCGATGAGGAACCGGAAGCGGAGGTTGCGCCGGTCGATGCACAGGCTTCCGGCACTCAAGATGCCTCCGATACGGCGGATACCCTCCCCGCATCCGCGTCACCGCTGGAGCAGTTCGCGCGGCCCGCAGAGAACCCTGAAGGCAAGCCGGTCATGTCGATTGTTCTGATGGACGACGGTGTTGACCTTGCTGCGGCGGCGATCGGGTTGCCCGCGCTGCGCCGTTTTCCGCATCCGGTGACATTCGCAGTCGAGGCGAGCCTGCCGGATGCCGCCAGCCGCGCCGAGGCCTACCGCAACGAGGGATTTGAAGTGCTGGCGATGATCGATTTGCCGGAAGGTGCATCCGCAACAGACGCCGAGGTTTCCGTCGCCGCGGCGCTTGCGGCTGTGCCTGAAGCTGTTGGCGTTCTGGAAGGCCCGGGCACCGGAGTGACGACAACGCCTGACGCGGCGCGTCAGGTCTCTGAGATCCTCGCAGCAAGCGGGCACGGGCTGGTTACGCAGAACCGCGGGCTCAATACCGCGCAAAAGCTTGCAGCGCGTGCCGGCGTGCCGTCAGCCGTGGTTTTCAGGGATTTCGACAGCCAGGGCCAGTCACCCGTGGTGATCCGTCGGTTTCTTGACCAGGCCGCCTTTCGTGCAGGTCAGGAGGGTGGCATCGTAATGCTGGGCCGGCTGCGCGAGGATACTCTTTCGGCGCTGCTTGTCTGGGCCCTGCAGGACCGTGCGGACAGGGTTGCGATGGTGCCGGTGAGCGGCGCGCTGTCGGTACCGGAGTAACGGCCAGCCGTCAGGCCCGTCGTCCAGCACCCTCCTCGTGACGGATCAGAGCCCATTTTTGAAAATCGGCAGCACGCATTGGTTTGCCGATCAGATACCCCTGTACGGTGTCGCAGCCCATGCCGGCTACGAGTTCAAGCTGTTCCCGGGTTTCGATCCCTTCGGCCACGACGGTCATACCGAGGCTGCGTGACATGGTAACGAGGGCTTCGATGATGCTTTCCGCGCGCGGTTGCGGAACAGGCGAGATAAGTGACTGATCCAGTTTGATGCCGCTGAGCGTGAGCTGCGAAAGCGTGGACATCGACGCGTAGCCGGTGCCGAAATCATCCAGCGACACGGCAATACCCGCGTCTGCGATGCGCGCGATGGTTCGGGCCGCCATATCATCTTCGCTTTCGATCAGCGTGCTTTCAAGAACCTCGACGACGAGATCCTGCGGGGAGAGATGCCGGCTGCTGATTTCCTGCATAAGGCGTTCGGGCAGATGCGGGTCATGGAGCGTTGAAGGGGAGGCATTGATCGAAATCTTCGGCAGATCAATGCCAGCTTCGCGCAGTTCCTCGAGCTGATCGAGGCCTTTGCTGAGCATCATCATATCGATGGCGCGCAACAGCCCGGCCTGTTCAGCCGCGGCCAGAAAAATGGCCGGGGGCACAATCCCGCGTGTCGGATGGTTCCAGCGCACCAGTACCTCGCATCCCGCCAGCCGTAACGTGCCGGCACAGACCTGTGGCTGCATCCAGGCCTCAAACTCATCACGGTCGATGGCTGTCCCGATTTCGGAGAAGAGCGCGTGACGGGTCTCAATATCGGCGCGTAACTCGTTTGAGTATCCGTGCGCACGCCCGCGCCCTGTTCGTTTTGCCTCATAAAGGGCGAGATCACTTTCAATCAGCAGCTGGTCCGGGGTCGCGGTTGAGGACCCTGCGAGCGTGTAACCGGCAGAGGCGCCGGTACGGCAGGTTCCGCCCTCGGACACAAAAGGCTCAGAGAGTGCGTTGACGATCCTGCGCGCCAGGCCCTCAATGGCCTGAACCGACGCGGGTTCGGTGACGACGACCACAAACTCATCACCGCCGATGCGCCCGACCAGATCTCCCGGCGATGTCTCACGGCGCAGCAAAGAGGCTACCTTCTGCAGCAGCGCATCGCCGGCTGCGTGGCCGAACCGGTCATTTACTGATTTGAAACGGTCGAGATCGATTTTGAGAACGCCGAGCGTGATATCGGCCTTTGTGTTTGCGGCGGGCAGCTGACTGAGAAATTCATTGATGGCCCGGCGGTTTGCCAGTCCGGTGAGCGTGTCATGGTTGGCAGCATGGGCGAGGGTGCGCCGCGCGCTTACCAGTTCTGAATTGCGCGCGCGCAGGGCGTCATAGGATTTTGAGAGCTGTTTTTTGCGCCGTTCCAGCCGCGCAATTGCCCGCGATACAGAAATCTGGGCGGGCAGAAAAATCAGCGCGGCCTCCAGTACGAAAATGAACACGGCGATGTAGAAGGTAGTGTGCTGAATGTGCAGCAAACGGCGGCTTTGCGCCTTTGAGTGGTTTTCCAGCAGCGAGACGGCTTTGTTGAGCTTGCCAAGAAGGTCATGTTCGCCCCAGACCGTGAGCTGATCCCGGATGTTAATACGCTCCACGCCTTCGGCGACCGGATAATATGTGGCCATCGCGGCATACCGTCTGGTGAACACATCGAGCGGAACCGGCCCGGTCCGGTGATATAGTGTTAACAGCGTCTCCGGCAGACCGGGCCAGTTGACGAGCAATTCGTGAGCCTGCTCAAATTCGGCCACAGACTTTTCCAGTCCGGCCATGGATGCACCGCTCCCACCGATATGCATATCATTGACATAAAACAAAATTCTCTGGCTCAGCATGCGTTGCCGACCGGCAATATTGATCAGCTCTGCGTATCCGTCGGTCGCGCGAATAGACATCAGCGAGGTTACGTGAGACGCGCTCATCATGCCACCGATCAGCACAAAGGCCAGCAGATACCTTTTCCACAGCGACTGTGGCCTGAGCAGACAGATGTGGCGTGCCACAAACCGCCGCATCCTCTTTCCCGGCCATCCCGTTGGTTTCATTCCAGAGCTCCGCGCAGACATGCACCTCGCGGCGCGGGGTCAATGTGCCTCACGGAAGTTGATGAAGTGTCGCGACAGGGGCAAAAACTGCCCGGAAAGTACAGCCAATTTGAGATTAACCCGCTTGTTCAGCAGGGGGGTCAGATGATCTCGTCCTCGTCAAAGAGCGGATCACTTTCAAGTTGTGCAGCAAGGCCCCCGACAGTGTCGCCCGGGGCTTCGGGGCTGAGTGCTGCCAGATGAAAAACTGCGTCGCCTTCATTGACGACCGGCAGAATGGCGCGGCCGATCAGGATGCCCGGCCCGGGCGAGAGAAGGTCGGTTTCCACCTCGCCGAATGGGTCAGACACGGTGGCCAGCACATCGCCTTTCTCCACGGTTTCGCCCTCAGCGCGGAAGGTCCGCAAAAGCCCGCCCGCCGGTGCGCGCAGCCAGCTTGAGGATTTGCAGATATAGGGCCGCTCTCTGGCTTTAGCGATGCCGCGCGCCGGCAGCATATCAACGCTGCGCATGACGCGCAGAATACCGGCGACCCCGGCGCGCACGGCCATTTCGTCAAAGCGCAGACCTTCCCCGGCTTCATAAAGCAGCACAGGCGTGCCCCGCGCTGCGGCCTCGCCCCGCAGCGATCCGTCGCGCAGCGGTGAGGTCAGAACGACCGGTGCGCCAAAGGCCATCGCCATATTCCGCGTGGTGTCATCGCGGGGCGACAGGCGGATCTGTGGCAGATTGGTGCGGTGAATGGCCGCCGAATGCAGATCGATGCCAAAATCACAGCGCAACACCACGTCCTGCAGAAAGATATGCGCCAGACGCGAGCCCAGCGAGCCGCCGGGATGGCCCGGAAAGCAGCGGTTGAGATCCCGGCGATCCGGCAGATAGCGCGAACGGTTGAGAAAGCCGAAAGAGTTCACCACAGGCACCACCAGCAAGGTGCCGCGCAGCGATGCAAGCTGCGGCGCGCGCAGCAGTCGGCGCACGATCTCGACACCGATCACTTCATCCCCGTGCACCGCCGCCGAGACGAACATCGTGGGACCGGCGCGTTTGCCGTGATGGACCTGCACCGAAAGATGGACCGGCGTGTGATCGGGAAGGATGGAAACCGGCAGATTTACGGTGCCGCTTTTACCCGGCGCGAAGCGCTCACCTGCGATCTCAAAGGGTGCGCGGGCCATGGCTCAGTCGTTGCCTTTGCCTGAGAACCGCGCAGCATCGGCCGCCGCGCGCCGGATCGCGTTGGATTTGTGCACCGTTTCCTGGTATTCGGCTTCCGGGTCGCTGTCATAGACAACACCGCCGCCGGCCTGAATATAGAGCTTGCTGTCCTGCACAACGGCCGTTCGCAGCGCGATGCACAGGGCCAGATCGCCTCCCGCGCTGAAATAACCGACACCACCGCCATAAACGCCGCGCTTTTCGGGTTCCAGTTCGTCGATGATCTGCATCGCGCGCACCTTGGGTGCACCGGAGACCGTGCCCGCCGGCATGCCCGCGAAAAAGGCGTCGAGCGCGTCTTTATCTTCGTGCAACTCGCCCACCACGTTGGAGACGATGTGCATCACATGGCTGTAGCGTTCCACGATAAACTCTTCAGTCGGGCGCACGGTGCCGATTTTCGCCACACGCCCCACATCGTTGCGGCCCAGATCGAGCAGCATCAGATGCTCTGCGAGCTCTTTCTTGTCGGCCAGCAGATCGGCCTCAAGCGCGTTGTCCTCGGCCGGGGTCGCACCGCGGGGACGGGTGCCGGCGATGGGGCGGATCGTGACCTCGCGGCCAAACACGCGCACCAGGATCTCCGGGCTGGCGCCGATGACCTGAAAGCCGCCGAAATTGAAATAGAACATGAAAGGCGAGGGGTTCGTGCGCCGCAGCGAGCGGTAAAGCGCAAAGGGGTCCTGGGCGAATTCCTGGGTCCAGCGCTGTGCGGGCACGACCTGGAAAATGTCGCCGGCGATGATGTAATCACGGGCCTTTTCCACGGCGGCTTTATAGCCCTCATGGGTGAAGTTGCTGACCGGCTCGCCCGGTGCTGCGGCCTCGCCCAGATCGCGCGTGGCAGAGGGCATCGCGCGCTCGAGATCGCGCACCGCGTCCATCACCCGCTCGGCGGCCTGCGCATAGGCCGCGCGCGCGGTCTGACCTTCAGACACCCAGGCGGGAGACACCACCGTGACCTCGCCCTTGACCCCGTCCAGAACGGCCACCACCGAGGGGCGCAGCATGACCGCGTCGGGCAGGCCGAGGGGGTCGGGGTTCACATCCGGCAGATGCTCGATCAGCCGCACCATGTCATAGCCGAGATAGCCGAAAAGCCCGGCGGCGGCCTGCGGCAGATCCTCGGGCAGTTCGATCCGGCTTTCTGCGATCAGAGAGCGCAGCGCGTCCAGCGGATTGCCCTCCATCGGGGTAAAGGCATCGCTGTCGTACCGCGCGGCGCGGTTGACCTCACTCCGCTCAGCCCTGCAGCGCCAGATCAGATCGGGCTTCATGCCGATGATCGAATAGCGCCCGCGCACTTCTCCGCCCGTGACTGATTCCAGCACAAAGGCGTCCTTTTGCGCGCCGGTAAGGCGCAGCATCAGCGAAACGGGCGTGTCCAGATCAGCGGCCAGACGGGTCCAGACGATCTGGTTCCGCCCGGCGGCGTATTCCGCCTCGAAGGCCGCGAAATCAGGGGTCAGCGCCATGGCGGTATCAGGGGAAGTTGACGTGCACGGCCTGCAGCGCCTGCTGGTTGATCTGCGGGTCGGCGCGGCGGGTTACATCGCCGCGGTAGATGTCGAAAATGTCCTCTGCCAGCGCCTGACCGGCCTGCGCGCGGATCTGTTCACGCAGCTCGTCGGTTTCCGGGCCGTCTTCCGGGCCTGCGGTACCGTCCAGCCGGACAATGACCACGCCGCCTTCAGCGTCAATGATGCGCACGTCGCCTTCCTGCATCTCGAAAACGGTGTTCATAAACCCTGCAGGCGTGCCGCCGACATAGTCGCTGCGCAGCAGATTTTCCTCGCGCACCGCATCAAAGCCAAGCTCTGCAAAGTCGGCGCCCTCTTCAAGCTGTGGCAGGGCGGCTTCGACCTCGATATTCAGCAGACGCGCAGTTTCGGCGGCGCGCCAGTGCGCGGCGACAGCTTCGCGCGCGTCTTCAAAGGGGGCTGGGCGCTCCTCGAGAACCTCATTGAGGCGCAGCGCAAAAAGACCGCCGTCGTCAAGCTGTCCGATTTCCGGGAAATCTTCCGGAGTGACCGCGCGGGCGGCCTCGCGGAAGGCCTCATAGCCCGCGATATCCTCGTCGCTTTCTTCGGTCCAGGCGATCTCGTTCAGCACCATATCGGTATCTGCAGCAAGTTCTTCGAGTGTTGCTCCGCCCGCGAGCATATCGTCAAAGCTCTGGGCCTGCGCATCCACCAGCCGCTGGGCGCGGTCATTCACGAGCATCGGGCGCAGCATCTCCTGCGCCTGCTCAAAGGAGGTTTCGAGAGGGGGCAGCACACCGTTCACCCGGAAGAGCGCTGAGCCGAGCGGGCTTGGCAGCGGTCCGGCAACCTCGCCGACTTCGGCCTCAAAGACTGCCGCGCCCGCGTCGCCGAGTTCGTCCTGCGACACATCTCCGAGATCGACGTCCTGCAGGGTCAGACCGCGCTCTTCGACCAGATCTTCGAAGGTTGCCCCAGCCTCAAGGCTTGCCAGTGCCGTGGCGGCGGCCTCTTCGTCGAGAAACGCGAGGCGCTCCACCAGACGGCGCTCGGGCTGGTTAAACTCTTCAGTGCGCGCGTCATAAAGCTCACGCAGTGCGCTTTCTTCGATCTCCACCTCATCGATCAGCATATCGGGTGTCAGCACAGCATAAGTGATGCGCCGCGTCTCAGGCAGGGTAAATGCGTCGGTGTTTTCGTTGTAATGCGCGCGCAGGGTCGCCTCATCGGGGGCGGGCACGGGCTCTGCAAGATCGCCCTCTCCGAGGAGTGTCCAGGTAAAGCTTGCACGGGCGCCGACATAGTTGATCAGCGTATCGACATAGGTATCGGGCATAGCCACGCCGCTCAGAACAGCGCCCTGCAGCAACGTACGCGCGACCTCTTCGCGCAGCTGTTCCTCGAATTCAGCCTCTGAAAGGCCGCTCTGTTCCAGCGCAAACCGGTAACCTTCGCGGTCGAAGGTGCCGTCGAGACCCCGGAAGGCCGGGATGTCGAGGATCCGGTCACGCAGGTTTTCGTCGCCGATCGAGAGGCCCATTTCGGTGGCTTCGTGATCCAGCGCGCGGTCTTCAACGATGCGCTGCAGCACCGCCCGGTCGAGGCCGATTTCGCGGGCGCGCGCGAAAGGAAGCGTCTGGCCGGTCTGTTGCTCAAAAGACCGGATTTCCTGCTGCAGCGCCCGGAAATAGCTGTCCACCGGCACCGGTTTATCACCGACTGTGCCGATCGTGCGGATGTTGCCGGACAGATTGGTGGCCCCAAACCCGGCAAGGCCGAGGATCAGCAGCCCCATCAGGATCCACATTGCCGTTTTCGAGATGCTTTTGCCGGCTGCCATTGTCGTCCCCGTCACAGAGTTTCACGCATGCCGCACTGTCTATGCGCAGGCGGACCGGGGAGCAAGGGGCAGCAGGCCTCAGGCGGTGAAGGCGTGCAGCCGGTCAAAGAGCTCCGCAATGCCGTCGGCATCGAGATTGGCGAAAGCGATGCGCAACTGAGAAGCGCCGGCGGGGTCATCTGAGGGGCAGAACATCGTGCCTGGCAGGCACAGGATGCCCTGATCACGCACCAGCCGGGGTGCCAGATCCGCCGAGCTGACCGAGAAGGGATGGGCGACATAGGCAAAATAAGCACCGAGCCCGAGCAGGCTCCAGCCGGCTTTTTCCAGTGCAGGAAAGCCGGTCTCAATCGCGGCGCGGC
>CBDUCB010000119.1:0-10282 GCA_965365545.1 uncultured Roseobacter sp.
GCCAGCACACCTTTTTCCAGCCAGAGATTGTCCTCCAGCCAGACGCGCCCCTTGCCCCCCGCGCGCCCTGCCGCCGCGACATAGGCCATCTGGTGCCGCCCCAGTCCGAAGGCGGAGAACACCCAGTCGTCCGGCACATTATTGACCATCGCCATAAAGGTATTGAGATCATCCGGCGCGCCCCAGGGCACCCCCATGCACAGCTGAACCAATGCGGGGCTTTCCAGCACACCATCAGCAACCAGTTGTTTTGCATACCACAAATGCCCGGTGTCAAAGGCCTCGATCTCGGGCTTCACGCCAAGTTTTGTCATCATACTGCCCATCGCCGTGAGCATGCCCGGCGTGTTCGTCATAACGTAATCGGATTCGGCAAAATTCATCGTGCCGCAATCAAGCGTACAGATTTCAGGCAGACAGGCCGCAATATGGGCCACCCGCTCCGAGGCACCGATCATATCCGTGCCGGCCTCCTGCAACGGCAGCGGGCTTTCGGTATCGCCGAAAACCATATCGCCCCCCATGCCCGCGGTCAGGTTGAGCACAATATCAATATCCGCGTCGCGGATGCGGTCAGTGACCTCCCGGTAACAGGCCAGATCCCGGCTCGGTGCGCCGCTGTCGGGATCCCGCACGTGGCAATGAACAACGGCGGCGCCGGCCTTTGCGGCGGCGATCGCGCTGTCGGCTATCTGCTGCGGCGAGCGCGGTACATGCGGGCTGCGACCCTGGGTGCCGCCCGACCCTGTGACCGCACAGGTGATAAATACGTCCTTGTTCATGGTGAGCGGCATGGTTCTCTCCCTTGTATCCGGGGCAATGATGTCGCAGAAACCAGAGAAAGACTTTGCACAAAGCGAAATCATTTTGCCGCAACACGAAAGAATAACGCAGACGGCCGTGCTCGTTCTTGACGGGTCCAATACGCTGTCGCTGGCAGCAGCGGTGGACCCGATGCGCGCGGCGAACAGGCAGGCCGGGCGCACGCTCTTTGACTGGGATTTCGTGACCCCGGGTGCGGCGGATGTGCGGCTGACCAGCGGTCTGCGCGTGCCGGCCAACCCGTTGCACCGCACGGCACCTGTCGATCTTCTGCTGGTGGTCGCGGGGTTTGATCTGGAAGCACAGGCGACGCCCGCGCTCTGTGCCGGCATCAGACGTCTGGCGGCACGCGCTGAAACAGTGGCGGGTATTGACGGGGGTCCCTGGATAATGGCCCGGGCCGGCATTCTCAGGCAGCACCGGGCCACAACACACTGGGAGGATCTGGAAACCTTTGCACAGACCTTTCCGGAGACCGTAACCGTTAATGCACGGTTTGTTGAAAGCGGTGACCGGCTGACCAGCGGCGGCGCCGCACCGGCGATTGACATGATGCTGCGTCTGATCGGGCGCCGCCACGGCACAGCTCTTGCGGAAAAGATTGCCGGCAGTTTTATCTACGACATCGGGTCCCTGCCACCAGGACCGCAGCACCGCCGGGGCGGCCTGCGCGATATGAGCGGGATCACCGCCCGGGCGCAGGATCTGATGGAGGCGCATCTGGAAGATCCGCTGACGCTGCAGGAGATCGCACGGCGTCTGGGCCTCAGCCTGCGGGCGCTGCAGATGCACTTCCGCAAAGGTCCGGGGGTCAGCCCGCGGGCACATTATCTGGCGCTGCGGCTCGCGGAAGCGGAACGGCTAGTGTGCCGGACACACCGGCCGCTGCATGATGTGGCGCTGGCGACCGGGTTTAACTCACAATCATCTTTTGCACGCGCCTATACCGCCCGCTTCGGGCTGAGCGCGCGAAGGCACCGGGCGCGCGGCGGACTGGCTCAGTAAGGCATCGGATGGGCCCGGTGTGCCGCATCGATATCGGTGATCACCTCTTCGCTCAGCTCAAGATCCGCCGCACCAAGGCAGACTTCGAGCTGTTCCATCGTGGTTGAGCCGAAGATAACCGAAGTCATAAACGGACGGGTGTTGCACCAGGCCAGCGCCATCTGCGTGGGATCAAGACCGTGTTTCCGCGCGATGGCCAGGTAGGCATCGACCGCAGCAAAAGCCCGTTCGGTTTTGCGCCCGCCCAGATCACTGTTAAGCGTCATCCGTGAGCCCTCAGGCAGTGCGCCGTTCTGGTATTTTCCGGTGAGCAGGCCCGCGGCAAGCGGCGAGAATGATAAAAGACCGACGTCTTCCTGTACGCTCATCTCGGCCATATCAGTGTCGTAAAGCCGGCAGAGCAGAGAATATTCGTTCTGGACAGAGGCCACGCGCGGGCCGCCTTTGCGGGTTGCGGTATCAAGCCATCGGGTCGTACCCCAGGCGCTTTCATTGCTCAGCCCGAAGGACCGGATCGTGCCGCGTTTTACTTCCTTTTCAAGCGCTTCCAGCGCTTCTTCCATATGTCCCGCAGTGTCGAGCAACAGCTGCGGCGACGGATCATAGGTCCAGTTTTTGCGGAACATATAGCTGCCGCGATTAGGCCAGTGGAACTGATAGAGATCGATGTAATCGGTTTTCAGCCGGCGCAGCGATCCCTCGATTGCCTCGGGAATTGTGGCCGCACTGATGGGGGCGCCGTCCCGCGCATGAGACATGCCTTCACCCGAATGTTTGGTGGCCAGGACCACGTCCTCGCGGCGCGCGTCCCGTTCGATCCACAGGCCGATGATGCGTTCGGTCCGGCCAATGGTCTCGGCGCTGATCGGATTGACCGGATACATCTCGGCAGTATCGATGAAGTTGATGCCCGCCTCGAGTGACCGGTCGATCTGATCATGCGCTTCTTCGGCGGTGTTCTGAGTGCCCCATGTCATGGACCCCAGACAGAGTTCAGAGACTTCGATACCCGTGCGTCCGAGCGACTTCATCTTCATGGCGGCGTTCCTTTTTCGGTGTCCGGGCGGACTGTAGCCGTTCAGACGCTCCGGGCAAGCAGCTTTCCGCAGGCCCGGAGCGACAGAAAATATCTTGAGAACAAAATAAGAACATCATAGAGTGAGCCTATGTCCCGACCGCATCCTCTTCTGACCCGCAGCCCTGCCCGGCCGACGCCTGGCATCGCCATGCTGCCCGGCGCGCCGGAGCTGGAACTGGCCTGTGCGCGCGTTCATGAGGCCTGTGGCATTGCACGCCGGACCCTTGCGATGTGGATCGCGGCGCAAACGAGCGGGCCGGTGCTCTGGGTGGCCCCGCCCTACAGCCGTGATGCGCTCAACGGTGAGGGGGTGCGCGACTGGATCGATCCCGCGCGACTGATTTTCGTAGCCCCACGCCGCACCGAAGACCTGCTCTGGACGATGGAGGAAATTCTGCGCGCGGGCGCTGTGGCGCTGGCGGTGGGCGATCTGCCCGGCCTGCCCGGGCTCACCCAGGTGCGGCGGATGCATCTTGCGGCGGAAACCGGTGCAAAAGAGGGTGCATATGCGCCACTGGGTCTCCTGCTGACGCCTGGCACAGGCGGTGCAGCCGGGGTGGAGAGCCGCTGGCAGCTTGCGCCTGCGCACAGCGCCGGTCATGAAAACTGGCGGCTGGAAAGATTGCGGGCGCGCACGGCACCGCAACGCGGATGGGACATCGGGCGCGTGGCCACCATGCCGCTTCCGCAGATCAAAACGGCGTGACAGCGCTGATAAACCTTTACTACGCCTTACATACAGAAAATTCGCAGTAAAAAGGCAGCTGCATGACACTGACACCGACACGACGCGCGCTGATCTCAGGCGGGCTTGCCCTGTGCGCCTGCCCTGCCGCGGCGGCCCCGCGCGCCTATGACCTGTTGCCTGACCGGTCGCGCATTCTTTTCCGGTTTGACGTGGGCGGCACCGCTCAGACCGGCGAAGTGCCCGTTTCACAGGCCGATATCCGCGTCGACACCGACAACCTCGCGGCCTCCTCGGCGAGCGTCACAGCAGATATCAGCAGAGCGCGCACAGGTTTTGCGCCGGTCACCCAGGCCCTGCTCAGCCCTTCTGTGCTCGATGCGGCTTCCTATCCTCTGACGCGGTTTGTCTCTACCCGGATCCGCCTTGGTGCGCGGGGGCGCATCTCGGAAGGCGCCACAATCACCGGCGATCTCACCCTGCGCGGCGTCACCCGGCCCCTCACACTCGATGCGGTTCTCAGCCGCCCTGCCGGCAGCGCGCCGGATGATCTGTCTTTTCTCTATGTCGATCTGACCGGCAGCCTGAACCGCCGCGATTTCGGCGCCACCGGCTATCCCGATCTGGTTGCAGACACCGTGACCCTCGATATTCACGCGGAAATTCGCGCCCGGGGCTGAAAACGACGCGATTTGTCGAATAACCACAAGGCGCGCGCCGGACATCGCCTATGGCTGTTGAGACTATGCGCCTGCTGATTTCCTTTGCCGCTCTTTTTCTCTCGGTCATCCTGCTGCAGCTTTCTTCGGGCGGCGTTGGCCCGCTCGACGCGCTTTCAGGCATAGCACTCGACTTCACCCGCCAGGAAATCGGTATCCTCGGCTCAGCGCATTTTCTGGGTTTTTTCATCGGATGCTGGTGGGCGCCGCGGCTGATGGGCACTGTCGGGCATTCGCGCGCTTTTGCCGCCTTCACCGCCGCCGGTTCCATCGGGCTGATGAGCCACATGATGGTGGTCGATCCCTGGGCCTGGGCGCTGATGCGGGTCGGGTCGGGTCTGTGCGTGGCAGGATGCTATACGGTGATCGAAGCCTGGCTGCAGGCCAAGGTGACCAATGAGACCCGCGGGCGCACCATGGGCGTTTACCGGGTCGTTGATATGACCGGTTCTCTGGCTGCTCAGATGATCATCAGCGTGCTGGCACCCGCCTCCTATGTCTCTTACAACCTGCTTGCCATCCTGTGTTGCGCGGCTTTGCTGCCGCTGACCCTGACCACGGTCAAGCAACCTGCAACACCGGCCTCGCCGCGCCTGCGACCCGCCCTGGCACATCAGCGCTCGCCCCTCGCGGCGGCAGCCGTTCTGGTGGCTGCCCTGTCCAGCGCGTCGTTCCGGATGGTCGGCCCGCTTTACGGCCAGGAAGTCGGACTCAGCACGGACCAGATCGCATGGTTTTTGTCTGCATTTGTTCTGGGCGGGGCCATCGCACAATACCCGGTGGGCTGGCTCGCCGATAAATTCGACCGGCGTGCAGTGCTGATCTGGTTGTCGGTTGCAGCCATTGTAAGTTCGGCCATCACTGTTTTGACCAGCGGATCCGGCACAACAGGCATCCTTCTGACCGCAGGTCTTTTTGGCCTGACGACTTTTCCGATTTACTCGGTTGCTGCCGCACATGCACATGACTTTGCCAGCGATGACGAGCGGGTCGAACTTTCCGCGGCGCTGATGTTTTACTTCGCACTTGGAGCCATTGCAGCGCCCTATATGGCGTCGCTGCTGATCGACAATTTCGGGCCCAAAGCACTCTTTGTTATGATCGCGGCGGGGCATTTACTGCTGGTTATTTTTGGTCTGACACGTATGCGCGCGCGCCCGACGCCTGCAGACAAAACGCGTTATGCCTATGCGCCGCGCACCTCCTTTATCATCGGACGGCTGAACCGGCGCAGCCGTGTGAGCAATGAAACCAAAGGCAAGGACGGCTCAGGCTGAATTCTGCGTAGCCCTCAGGCAAAAGCTGCGATAGAGAACAGCGGAAACTGTGACGACGGGACTTCCTTATGGCGCGCCATCTGATTACCTCCGCGATCCCCTATATCAACGGGATCAAACACCTCGGAAATCTGGTAGGCAGCCAGTTGCCCGCCGATCTTTTTGCCCGGTACCAGCGTGCACGCGGCAACGAGGTTCTGTTTTTATGTGCAACCGACGAGCACGGCACACCAGCAGAGCTTGCCGCGGCAAAGGCGGGCAAGCCCGTTGCCGAGTACTGCGCCGATATGCATGCGGTTCAGGCCGGGATCGCAGAGGGCTTCCGGCTGTCCTTTGATCACTTCGGCCGGTCCTCAAGCCCGCAGAACCATGCCCTGACGCAACATTTTGCAGGCCGCCTCGCGGATGCAGGCCTCATTCGTGAAGTCAGTGAAAAACAGGTTTATTCCAATGCGGACGGACGTTTTCTGCCGGATCGCTATATCGAGGGCACATGCCCAAACTGTGGCTATGACCGTGCGCGTGGCGATCAGTGTGAGAACTGTACCAAACAGCTTGATCCCACTGACCTGATTGATCCGCGCTCGGCCGTGTCGGGCTCCACGGATCTCGAAGTCCGCGAAACCAAACACCTCTATCTGCGGCAATCAGCGCTCAAAGAGGATCTCGATGCCTGGATCGACACCAAAACCGACTGGCCGGTGCTGACGACGTCTATTGCCAAAAAGTGGCTGCACGACGGGGATGGTTTGCAGGATCGCGGGATTACCCGGGACCTCGACTGGGGCATTCCGGTCCGCAGGGGCACCGAGGACTGGCCGGGCATGGAAGGAAAGGTCTTTTATGTCTGGTTCGATGCACCGATCGAATACATCGCCTGCGCCGGAGAATGGGCTGAGGCCGGTGGACATGACGCATCGGCATGGGAACGCTGGTGGCGCACTGACAAGGGGGCCGGTGATGTGCGCTATACCCAGTTCATGGGTAAGGACAATGTTCCCTTTCACACGCTGAGCTTCCCGGCGACGATCCTGGGCTCGGGTGAGCCCTGGAAGATGGTCGATCATCTGAAATCGTTCAATTACCTGAATTACGACGGCGGTCAGTTTTCGACGTCTCAGGGCCGCGGTATTTTTATGGATCAGGCGCTGGACATCCTGCCACCTGACTACTGGCGCTGGTGGTTGCTCAGCCACGCTCCTGAGAACAGTGATGCGGAATTCACCTGGGAAAACTTCCAGGTGTCAGTTAATAAGGATCTTGCGGACGTTCTGGGCAATTTTGTGAGCCGGATTACAAAGTTCTGCAGGTCAAAATTCTCGGAATCTGTTCCGGCCGGCGGTACCTGGGGAGAACCGGAGAATGCTCTGGTCGCCGACATCTCCGCACGCATTCATCGCTATGAAGCCTGCCTGGAGAATATAGAGGTCCGGAAATCGGCTCAGGAACTGCGTGGCATCTGGGCGAGCGGCAACGAATATCTTCAAACTGTTGCGCCCTGGAGCACATTCAAATCTGATCCGGAAACCGCAGCGATGCAAACACGTCTGGGTCTTAATCTGGCGTGTCTTTATGGTGTACTATCATCTCCCTTTATCCCGGATGCTTCGGCGACGATCGTATCGGCCATGCGCGCCCACAGTCCGGCCTGGCCAGGCGATCTTACAGACTTTCTCACCGCGATGGAGCCGGGTGACAGCTTTGAAGTTCCGGAGGTTCTGTTTGCCAAGATCACTGATGAGCAGCGCGAGGAATGGCAGCAACGGTTCGGAGGAACGACTGAATCGTAAGCTGAGCATGTAAGGGTTCAACTCCCCCTGGCACTTCCTTCAGAAGACGGCCCACCGGCGTCGCATCCGGCTTCAGAATTCTTCCCAACCGTCGTCAATCTCCTCTGCTGTTTCAAGATCCAGCGCTGTATTCCCGGCGATCACCTGCGCGGCGACCGCAGGCCGCGGTGGAACCGGAGCACTTACTTTTTCTTCCGCTTTACTGACGCGCTGCAGCGATTGTGTATCCGCCCTCAGTCTGAAACGGGCAACTGCTGCAGCAAGTGCGTCCGCTTCAGATGTGAGCGCATGGCTTGCGGCAGTCGTTTCCTCAAACATCGCAGCGTTTTGCTGGGTGACATGATCCAGTTCATTGACTGCCGTGTTGATTTCATTCAGGCCGGTCGACTGCTCCCGAGCTGAGGCCGCGATTGTTGCCACACGTTTAGAAATTTCCGACACAGATGAGACAATAGCTGACAGCGATTCTCCCGTCTTATCGACAAGATCGACGCCTGCTGCGACCTGCTCTCCTGAGCTTGTGATAAGCGCATTAATCTCACGCGCCGCGTCAGAAGAGCGTTGCGCGAGCGCACGCACCTCAGTCGCCACCACGGCAAATCCGCGTCCTGCTTCGCCCGCGCGTGCCGCTTCAACCCCCGCATTCAGGGCCAGCAGATTGGTCTGAAAGGCAATATCGTCAATGACGCTTGTGATATTGGAGATCTCCTGCGACGAGGTTCGGATCTGGTCCATCGCATCCACAGCCTGTCGTGCCACCTCCCCGCCTTTCTCGGCATTTTTCTGAGCTTCTGCGGAGATTGAGGACGCGTCATCGGCACCTTCCGCGGCAGACCGGACAGAGCTGGTAAGCTCGTCCAGGGCAGCCGCGGTTTCTTCAAGTGTGGCTGCCTGTTTCTCTGTCCGGCGTGACAGATCGTCGGCAGCTGTGGAAATTTCCGAGGTCTCGTTGCGGATCGATTCTGCATTGTGCGACACCGCCCCTACGGTCTCACCAAGCGAGAAAAGGGCTTCGTTGTAGTCTTCGCGCAACTGTTCGTAATCGGTCGGAAAACTTTCTTCGATCGGATCAGCAAGATTGCCTTCCGCAAGTTTTCGCAGCCCGATACCGAGGGCCTCGACGACGCGGACCTGTTCAGCTGCAACCCGCTCGCGCTCCGCGTCGGCCGCATCAAGGTTACGCGCGCTGTCCGTTACATCCGTTCCGATAAAAATTATCCGCTCCGGATGGCCGTCCGGTGACATCACCAGTGCAAAACTGCCGTCCACTATAAACGGCGCGTCTGATGCCGGGCATGTGAGCTTAAAGCGTCCGGCCGTTTTTTCGTCCGATATAACTGCCCTGTAAAGGCTGTCTGCGTCTTTTCCTTCATTTCCTGTGCCGGCAAAGAGATCCGCGAATGGGTGGCTGGTGTCACCTGACAACCCGAGCAGACTTTCGGCGTTCTCGTTACTTCCGGCAAACAGTCCGCCCGCATCAAACTCAAGGCGGATCTGCTGGGCATCGATTGCACCGAGAAGTGCGGCGTTGCGCGCATCGGTCGTGCGGTCAATCCACTCGATAACAGCGCCAATCATAATGCCTTCTTCATTAAAGGCTGCACTCAGCTTCAGTTCGAAAAGCTTTTCTCCGATGCGGGTGGTATGCTCAACCGGCAACGCGGCCTCACGCTCTTCAGCAATCCTTGTGCACTGTGCTTTTAGCGGATCAAACCCGGACAAATCCGCCCCGATCGGGGCCTCTGCATCAAGCCCCGTCCATACCGGACCGATATCCTGAGAGTTGTCTGACAGCAGTCCCGAACAGGCCGGGTTGACAAAAATTACCTTCAGATCCGCATCCACCATCATCATCGCCGCCGCAGACCCGCTGAAAGCGGCACCTTTAAAGGCGCTTTCCACAGAAGCCTTCTGTGCATCCGAGAGCGCACTCCGAAACGTATCAAGACGTCGCGCCATTTTGCCCACTTCATCACCGCGCCCGGTGAATGGAATTCCGATATCGTAATTGGCAGCAGCTACTTCGCCCATAGCGCTTTCAATACGAACCAGCGGTTGTGACATCTGGCTGCGCAGAAAGAATGCGGCACAGGCAAGAGCGGCGGCCATGACGCCCAGACCCAACAGCAGGGCGTCACGCTGCAGATCAGCGAGCGCCGCAAGTTTGCTCTCTATGCTCCAGGTGGTAACAACTGCCCCTGTCAGTTCCTTGTTATCGCCGAAGAAAATTGGGAATCCGGCAACAAGGCCATCCGGTCCGGTCGCGGGCTCACCGGTCGTAAGAACCTGTTCGGCAACCGCCGTAGCACCTGCCTGATCAAATTCGTTGGCACCCCCGCTGTAAATCAGATCGCCTGCAAGCCCTACCACAATGGCGCCGGTAGCATCGGGTTGAGCCGCCTCAATCACGCCGGATACCATTTCCTCAATTCCCGCTGCATTGCCAAACCGGACCGCGCCGCCCATATCCAGCGAGAGCAGACCGGAGACTTCGGATGCGCGCTCGCTGAGGCCTTTCACGGTCATTTCCGTTTTTGAACGGTTTTCCATGATCACAATGCTGGCCACCACGGCAACGATGCAGGCAAATACCATAATCGTGCACTTCACAAAGAGGCTGTTGAGAGGGTTTGCCTTTTTATCAGACCGGTTTGAGAGCGCCATCGCCACTTCCTTTTGCGAAGATTTTCAGGTCGGCACGGTCGGACTGCGATCACAGGTATCCGTGCCTGTCACGTCATGTCCTACACGGCAGGTCTTACGGAGCGCTTAACGGCTGAACGGCGGGAACAGAAAGACCTCCGGCACCACGCCGGAAAATCTGCTTAAAATCGTCTGTAAGAGGTTCTGTGGTACCCGCGGCCGGGCTCGAACCGGCACGGCATTTCTGCCTGGGGATTTTAAGT
>CBDUCB010000120.1:0-10282 GCA_965365545.1 uncultured Roseobacter sp.
GAGGATCCGCTTTTCATTCTCTATACCTCTGGCTCCACCGGGCAGCCTAAGGGCGTGGTGCATACCACCGGCGGCTATATCGTCTATGCGGCGATGACCCATGAGATCACCTTCGATTATCACGACGGCGATATCTTCTGGTGCACGGCGGATGTCGGCTGGGTCACCGGTCACAGCTATATCGTCTATGGCCCGCTGGCGAATGGCGCCACCACAGTGATGTTCGAAGGGGTGCCGACCTATCCCGATGCCAGCCGGTTCTGGCAGGTTTGCGACAAGCACCAGGTCACCCAGTTCTATACCGCGCCCACCGCCATCCGCGCGCTGATGGGTAAGGGCAATTCCTTTGTTGAGGGCTGCGATCTGTCGTCCCTGCGGCTTCTCGGTACGGTGGGCGAGCCGATCAACCCCGAAGCCTGGAACTGGTACAACGACGTGATCGGCAAGGGCAAATGCCCGATCGTCGACACCTGGTGGCAGACCGAGACGGGTGGTCACCTGATGACCCCCCTGCCCGGCGCCCATGCGATGAAGCCGGGCTCTGCGATGAAGCCGTTTTTCGGCATTGAGCCCGTGGTTCTGGAGCCGACAACCGGCGAAATCATCGACGGCAACGATGTCGAGGGGGTACTTTGCATCGCAAAAAGCTGGCCCGGGCAGATGCGTACGGTCTGGGGCGATCATGAACGCTTTGAGCAGACCTATTTCAGCGACTATAAGGGCTATTACTTTACCGGCGACGGCTGCAAACGTGATGCAGACGGCGATTACTGGATCACCGGGCGGGTTGATGATGTGATCAACGTCTCAGGCCACCGGATGGGAACGGCCGAGGTGGAAAGCGCGCTTGTGGCGCACGGCAAAGTCGCCGAAGCCGCGGTGGTGGGATACCCGCACGATATCAAGGGCCAGGGCATCTACTGCTATGTCACCCTGATGGGGGGCGAGGAGCCCACCGAAGAGCTGCGCAAAGAACTGCGGGCGTGGGTGCGCAGCGAGATCGGCCCGATTGCCTCTCCGGATCTGATCCAGTGGGCGCCCGGCCTGCCGAAAACCCGGTCGGGCAAAATCATGCGCCGCATCCTGCGCAAGATCGCCGAGGACGATTTCGGGGCGCTGGGAGATACTTCGACCCTTGCGGATCCTTCGGTTGTTGACGACCTGATCGAAAACCGTATGAACAAAAGCTGACCCGTGTGATGCACAGCGCCATCCGGCGGCCCGACGACGGCCGCCGGTGTGGTTTTATATCACCGGTTCTGATCTGCAGGCTTGCCGCGCGCGACGCGGGTTTTATCTGCCATTCAGGGAACAGAAGACAGGACAGCAGATTATGGCGCAGCGCACACTGAAAGGGCTCACAACGTGACCCGTACCGCGCCTGATTTCGCGCCATCTCCGGACCGCACGCGGGATCTGCGGCGGGCCTTCGGCTGCTTTGGCACCGGCGTCACCGTTGTCACCGTTATGACTGAACGCGGGCCGATCGGGATGACGGCCAACTCCTTTTCTTCGGTATCACTTGATCCACCGCTGGTACTGTGGTCGCCGGCGGTCAGTTCCCGGCGTCACGATGCCTTTGCGGAAGCTCAGGATTTCTGCATTCATGTACTGCGCGCAGAACAGCTTGATCTGGCGACCCATTTTGCCACCAACGGCGAGGGATTTGAGATCTTCGACTGGGTACAGGGGCCGGGCGGTGCGCCGACACTGGCGGGCTGTCTGGCAGAATTTCATTGTCAGACCCATGCCGTGCACCCAGCCGGCGATCATTCGGTGATACTGGGCCGTGTGTGTCACGTACGTCAGGCGGCCGATACCGGACCGGGGCTGCTGTTTGAACGCGGCCGCTTCGGGGCTTTCGCCCCTGCGCCGGACCCTGCGACCTGACTGGGATCAGTAATCGCGCTCAAAGAAAAGACCGATGCTGCTCTGTCCTTCGGAGCCTACAGTCGCACGGCCCTTAAGCGACTCCGTCAGGTCGATATTAATTGAGATATCCGTGCCCTCCTCTGCACTTGTAGTAACATCGGTGTAGATATCATCGGTAAGGTATTTACCTGCGGTCACCTTGGTATCGCCGCTTTCGCTTGTCGAAACATCCAGCTCATCAAGCCCGATACCGGTGCGCAGACGCCCGAAGACCCCGACGCCCCCGCGCCCGGTCAGCTCAGCAATGCCATTCGCAAGCTGCAGCGCCTGAAACCCCGAAATCTCAGAGACATAGCGACCGAAGATGATAAGCGACAACACCTCATCGGGCGGATATTCCGGGTTAGAGGTGAATTCGAACTCCAGCGCGTCAGCCGGCCCTTCGATGATGATGCTGCCGGTGCCGTCGGGGATCTCTGTGGTTGACACAAAGCGGATGTACGGGACGAGGCTGCCCTGAAAATCAATCGTGCCCTCATCGAGATCGAAACGTTTTGCAATGATGTCGAGCCGCCCCCGGATCAGATCGAAGCTGCCAGCCGAGATGATGTTGTTGGTGTTACCGGTGATCTCCAGCGATCCTCCAAGTTCCGCGTTGACTCCGCGGCCCCGCACGAAGATCTGCGACGGTGCATTGACCGTGATCGACAGCGGATAGGCCGGCCCCGCGGCGGACCGGGTTGTTGTTTCCTGCGGGATGACACCGGCACGCGCACGTGTCCGGTTCACCGGGGCGGGCGCTCCGATGTGGCGGATATCCGGGATTGCGCCGATGCTGGTCACACCGGTTGAGGGCACCGTCACCTCGACACCGTCGATATTGATCGTACCGTCGATGCGCGCCCCGCCGGTCAGCGGGCCGTTCACAGTCACGTCGCCGTTGAGCGTGGTTGTGTAAAGCCGTGGGTCGGTAAGAACAGTGCCGCGCAGACCGATGCTCAGATCAGCCGCCAGACTGGTCAGATTTACAGCGCCGTTCACGACAATCCGGCCCCCTGCCGCCACGCGGGTTTCGGCGTCAATGCGCGCCGAGCCACCGCTCAGGGCGATGGTGGTCCGAAGGTCCTCGAGCCCGATCCGCAGATTGGGCGCAGAAAAGCGCGCGTCCGAGGTTTCAATCCGCCCGGTCACGGACGACAGCGCCGGCGGGCCCTCGACCGCAAGATCGAACCGCGCCTGTCCCAGCAGGCTCCGCGGTGCGAGGAAGGGCTGCGACAGTCCCAGCGGCGCGGACCCGCTTGCGGTCAGATCGAGATTTCCGTTGTCACGCACGAGACCGGCCACCACCGCAGTTGACCCCGCAGGGCCGTTAGCGGAGGTATCGACCTGCCAGCCCTCGCTCTGGCGACGCGCCGTGCCGGCCACGTCAAAGGGTCCCGGCAGTTCCGGCACCAGCACGGACAGATCGGGGATCGCGGCTTCAAAAGTGAGATCGGCATCCGGCCCGGTGGCCAGCCCCGACACAAGTGCATTTGCGCCGCTCGGCCCGTCTGCATCCAGATCGACGCGGTATCCGTCTTCTGTGAGCCACAGCCGCGCGTCTGCCTTTGCCGGGCCGCTGACGGCCGGCAACAGGGGCTTCACTTCGGGCACGGACACGGTGACCGTCAGGTCCGTGTCCGGTCCGGTGGCCAGTCCTTTGATTGCGGCTTTCGCCTCATAGGGGCCATCCGCAGTGACATCCACGCGGTAGCCGGTTGCGGTCTGCCAGACGCGCGCATCTGCGGCGAGCGGTCCGGAAACCGAGGGCACAAGCGGCTGCACGTCCGGCAGGCTCACGGTGATATCGAGATCTGCATCCGGGCCGGTGGCAAGACCTTCGATTGCGGCTTTCGCCTCATAGGGGCCGTCAGCAGTGACATCGACCCGGTAGCCATCAGGCGTCTGCCAGACGCGCGCATCCGCATCCACGGGGCCGGTTACCGAGGGCACCAGAGGCTGCACATCGGGCAGGCTCAGGGCGATGTTAAGATCAGCGTCGGGGCCTGTCGCAAGACCTTCTACGGCAACTTTCGCCGCATACGGGCCATCCGCTTTTACGTCCACCCGGTAGCCGCCGGGCGTCTGCCAGACGCGGGCGTCCGCATCCACAGGGCCGGAGACCGACGGCACCAGCGGTTGTACATCCGGCATGCTGAGCGCGATATCAAGTTCGGCGTCCGGGCCGGTGGCGAGACCTTCGATGGCAGCCCGTGCCTCGTAAGGGCCGTCTGCTTCAAACTCCACGCGGTACCCTTCGGGCGACTGGAATACACGGCCATCTGCCTGAAGCGCGCCGGTGATATCGGGCACCAGCGGCTCAAGATCGGGTACGCTGACGCGCAGACCCACATCTGCATCCGGACCGGTGGCCAGCCCCTCTGCGGCGATTTCGGCGTCATAGGGCCCGGCGACCGCGAAATCGACACGGTAGCCCTCGGGCGATTGCCAGACACGCCCGTTGGCCGTCAGAGACCCGGTGATATCCGGCACCAGAGGTGCAACATCCGGCAGACTGAGATCAATCCGCAAATCTGCATCCGGCCCGGTGGCGAGCCCGGCCACGGTGAGTGTCCCGTCATAGGGCGCGTCGAGATCCGCATCCACACGCCAGCCGTTCGCGCTTTCAGAAGCTGACCCGTCAAAGACAACCGCCCCTTCGTATTGCGGCAGCACAAGACCGATATCTGCGAGGGCGGCACGCGCGGTAACCACGCTCTCGCCGGGATCCAGCGCCACATCAGCGGTCACATCCAGAGCGTCGTTCTTCAGCACCAGATCGCGCACAAAGGTCCCGGTGCTGTCGCGCACCGCCGTAACGGACAGTTCTGTCAGCCCTGTCAGCACGGCATCAGCCTGGGGAATATCGACGGCGATATCTTCGGTGGTCCCGGCCACGTTCAGATCGAAAGTACCGGCCAGCGGCGTCACACGCCCCTTGACCTTCACATCGACGGAGCCGCCCAGAGAGCGGCCCGCAAGCGCCTCGAACCGACCGATGTTCCCCGCGGAGACGGCAAGGTTCACTGTGGTCGGAAAACCGTTCTGCAGCCCCTCGACAGTGATTTCACCCCCAAGGCCATAGTCGGCACCCGTGATATTGAGGGCAACAACCTCAATCGGGCCGTCTTCGATGTAATCGATACTGGCCCGGCCGGTGATGCGGTCACCAAGGGCGCGGGCCACCGAAGGATCGGTCATTCTGACGTCGGTCGCTGTGAACTCAAGATCAGTGAAAAGCTCACCAATGCTGCCCGGGGCAGCATCCAGCGATCCGTCCAGTGTCAGCTGTGTGCGGCCGATACTGACCTCATCCCGCACAAGGCTCAGGATATCAAAAACGCCCAGCAGCGCGTTGTCCTGAGCGGCGTCATAATCAACACTGAGCTTCACATCGCCCACGGTCATCCCGTCACCCGAGCCCGGCAGCAGCACCGGCTCGCCTTCACGGAAAATGCGCCCGTCGATATCGATAAAGTCAGGCCATTTATCTGAGTTCAGCCGCACACTGCCGTCGAGTGATACCGAATCCGCTCCAAAGGAAAAAGCGCTGACATCGACCTCGCCGCCGGCAGCAAGCACCGTATCGGCCACAAAGTCGATATCGGATCCGAAAAACTCCCAGTATTCCTGTGGGATCAGGGGCCGGACGTCACCGCTGATTTCGGCCAGCACGCGGCGATCGGGGGTATCATCCGTGCCGGTTCCTTCGAGAGCAGCGAGTGAAACGGCACCTGTCAGACGCGGCTGATCCGCTGTCGACAGGGCGATATCCGCGGTAAAATCATCCAGAGGCCCCTCGCCTTTAACCGCCAGATAGACGGTCGGTCTGTCCGGCAGGTTGAGCGTATTGGCGACCAGACCGTCCTCGCCTTCATCAATCTCGATATCCACAGAGATCGCTTCGTTCTCGCGCAAAAAACTGGCGCGGATCACAAATTCGCCCTGCGCGTCGTCGATCCTGTCAGCCGTCAGATCAATCACCGCGCCCTCGTCGTCAAGCTGTGCTGCGGCGCGCAGGTTCAGTTCGGCCGCAATGCCCATCACCTCTTCGCCCAGCGAAATGCGCCCGATCTCGAAATCAGCGATGTTCACACTGACCGGCAGCTCCGGCAGGGAAAATCCGGAAGCCTCAGCATCCGGGACCTCGATGGTCTCCACCGGGTCCGGCAGACGCGGGATTTCAAGCGTCGCAGCCGTCAGGCTCCTGACCTGAAGCCGTCCGCGCAGCAGCGCGGTACGCTGCCAGTTCAACTTCACATCCCTGAGCGTCAGCCAGTCGCCCGAGGGGTCGGAAATCGTCATGACATCGAAGCTGGCCTCAGAGCTCAGCGCGCCGGAAAAGCCGCGAATGGTGACATCACGTCCCTCGCCGGACAGAAGGTCTTCTATGGTGCGTTCGAGAAAGCTGCCGCCGTCTTCATCCTGTGCTGCGACGGTAAAGGTCAGAGCAGCCAGAAACGCGAAGGTGAATACCAGAAGCCTCAAAACGATTGTCCTATGCCGATGTAAACCTGAAAGGATGCCGCGTCCTGATCGCCGGACACCGCCGTTGCCACGTCAAAGCGGATGGGGCCGATCGGTGTGTCATAGCGGACGCCCAGACCTGCGCCCGACTGCCATTCGCCCGATCCGTCCGGAAAGGCTTCGGCACCGATATAGCCTGCGTCGAAAAATCCGACGAGCCCCAGCGCGCCGCTGGTGCGATAGCGGACTTCGGCCTGCAGGCCGATAAAGGACCGGCCACCTGCGATCTGGCCGCCCCCCAGATCCACACCGAGCGATTCAAAATCATGTCCGCGCACGGTGCCACCACCGCCGGAATAGAACAGAAAATCAGCCGGCGCATCGGCGAGCGACGGCCCGGCGACCGAGCCAAGCTGCCCGCGCAGGGCAAGTGTTGTGCTGCCGAAAGTTCTGTATCCGCGCAGGTCGACCTCGGAAAGCAGGCCGTTGTCCGAGCCGTCAATGGCCAGAAATGGTGTCAGCCCGAGATCAAAATAATAACCGCGCCGCGCATCCAGTTCGCTGTCGCGGTAGTCAAAATTCAGCCCCGTGGGGACCATGAAGATCAGATAGCTGCTCTCTCCGAAAACATCACGTGTGTTGGCACGCTGAAACGCCCCGCCAAAGCGATACTTGCGCTGATCAGAGGCAAAGCGCTCGATCCCCGCGCCGATCGTCGCCTGGCGTGAGAAATAGTTCACGGAATCAATCTGTTCGATCTCAGCCAGCAGGTAGAGATCGGTATCTTCGTTAAAGGTCGCCGGCCGCTGATACCGCACGCCGAGAGAGTAATCGATGCCACCTGTGTCGCCCCCGATGCCCGAGACTTCGGCGTCAAAGCGCAGCCGTTCCGCGCCGCCGAAATAGTTGCGATGCAGCCAGTAAGCAGACAGCGAAACGCCCTCCTCGGTGCCAAGCTCTCCGCCGAACCCGAAGCGGCGCGGTTTGGCCTCGGCCACCCGCGCGGTGATGGGCAGCGTATCGCCCGGACCGGGCTGTTCGGCCTCGATCATTGCGACGGCGCCAAAGGCCCCGGAGCGGCGCAGACGCGCGGCGGCATCGTTCAGCTCGTCAGGGGAAAAGTCTTCGCCCACCGGCAGGCCGGCAATCTCTAAAATCCGCTCGGTCCGTACCGCTTCATTGCCACGCACGGTCAGCGGGCCAAAGCGCAGTTTTGGTCCCGGCGAAAGGGTCAGATCCACGTCGATACGGTCTTCACTGTGGCGCGCGACGATCTTTTGTTGCGTCAGCGTGGCTTTCGCGTGGCCTGCTTCGCGCCAGCCGTCAACGCCGGCTGCAGCAGCGCCGCTGATCTCGCTCAGCCTCGCAGGCTCGCCGCTGCGAAACCCCTCGGGCAATTCTGTTTCAGGCGCCAGCGGGTCAATTTCTGTCCTGCCAAAGCGAAAAGCGGTGCCCGGCTAAATCGTGATCACCGCCTTGCCGATCGACGAAGGGGGGGCCACGATCTGAATGCCGGTCGCCTCACGCCCGTCGAGGCGTATTTCAATGACCGGGCTGAAATATCCCTGATCATACAGGATCGCCAGCAGACGCTTGTAGTCGGCCTGGGCAACCGATACGATTTCCTGTGGACGCACCGGCGGCGTATCATCGTCTCCCGCGGACACAGCTTCCGCCTGTTCAAAAAGCAGTGAGCCGTTTTCCAGCGTTTCGCGCAAATCGTCGTCCAGCGGTCCGGACAGGGAAACATCGAGCGCGGACGCGAACGGGGCCTGCAGCACCAGCCAGAAAGCAACGGACGATACCCCGGCCGCACGGCGCAGGCATATCCTGTTCAGTAACCTGAAATACATCTTCCCCCCGGAACGAACCCCATCTGATCAACACGAACAGATACACACAACCGCGCACTTGCCGACTTGTCTACCGGACTTCTTAGCCGGACTGCAATCGGGCAAAGCGACCCACCCCGGGATTAATGCGCCCGCAGGCGAGCGCCCGCCGTATTCAGGGCAGATTGTGGTGCGCTGGCCCGGATGCGTCGGTTTTGCGTGCAATGCAGACCTGCCAGGGGCCCAGATGCAGGCGGTTCTCCGCACCGGGCCGCGCACCTCCGAGTTCGGCGCCGATGGTTTCCCAGTCGCCCGGCGGCAGCGCATGCATTGAGGGGGTGTCGGACATATTGAACGCACAGAAAAGCGTCTGCTCTGCGGAGCGGCGGGTGAAATGCAGCACATCGCCATAGGCGAAGACACCGTTATGACCGCCGTGGCGCAGCGCCGGGTTGGCTTTGCGGAAAGCAATTGCAGCGCGGTAGTGATGCAGGATTGATCCCGGTGCGCGTTCCTGTTCCTCAACGGCCCGGCTGAGGTGACTGTGAGCCACCGGCAGCCATGGATTATGCCCGGTAAAACCGCCGTTCTGATCATCCGCGACCCAGACCATCGGCGTGCGACAGCCGTCCCGGCCCTTGAACTCGGGCCAGAATTCAATGCCGTAGGGATCCTGCAGATCTTCGAAAGGCACATCGGCCTCAGGCAGCCCAAGCTCCTCTCCCTGATAAAGACAGGCAGAGCCTGGCAGGCACATCAGCAGGGTAGCATGCAGCCGGCGCGCCGCCGGGCTGAGATCCCAGCGGGTGCTGTGACGCGTGACATCGTGGTTGGAAAAGGCCCAGGCGGCCCAGCCATGTCGCGCGACCCGGCTCAGTTCATCAAAGACCTGCGCAACCCCGGTCGCTGTAAGGCGGTCGGGCGCCAGAAACTCAAAGCCATAGCACATGTGCACGCCGTCTTTACCGCTCGTGTACTGCCCCAGCAGTTCAAGTCCACGGCGTCCGTCCCCCACTTCGCCCAGAGATGTGATGCCGTCGTATTCATCAAGCAACCGCCGGAAACGCGCCAGAAAAGCAAGATTTTCCGGCCGGTTGCGCGAATAGATATGATCCTGGTGGTTGTAGGGGTTCACGCTCGGCGCAATCTTCGCTGTGCGTTCTTCGGGCGGCAGCGGCGGGTTATCGCGCAACTCATGATCGTGGAAATAGAAATTGATCGTGTCGAGACGGAAGCCGTCCACCCCCCGGTCCAGCCAGAACCGGGTCACCCCCAGAAGCGCGTTCTGCACATCTTCGCTGTGCAGATTAAGATCAGGCTGTGAGGTCAGGAAATTATGGAGAAAATACTGTTCGCGGCGCGGGTCCCACTGCCACGCCGTGCCGCCAAATATCGACAGCCAGTTGTTGGGCGCCGTGCCATCCGGTTTAGGGTCTGCCCAGACATACCAGTTGCTGCGCGGGCCCTCGCGACTGCTGCGGCTTTCGGTAAACCAGGGGTGACTATCCGAGGTGTGCGACAAAACCAGATCAATCATCACCTTCAGCCCGTGTTCGTGGGCTGTCTCGACCAGTGTGTCAAAATCAGCCAGCGTCCCGAACATCGGGTCAACGTCGCAGTAATCGCTGACGTCGTAGCCGAAATCCTTCATCGGTGAGGTGAAGAACGGTGAAATCCAGATTGCATCGACGCCGAGCCCCGCTACATACGGAATGCGGCTGACAATTCCGGCAAGATCACCGATGCCGTCGCCATTGCTGTCCTGAAAACTGCGGGGATAAATCTGGTAAATGGTACAGCCACGCCACCAGTCGGGGGGCGCGGCTGCGGGGCCTGTATCGATCATTGCACGTCCGGAATTCTTAGCATCTCCGGAAGCTTAACCGCGACTTTGCGGTTTGGAAAGCGCAGGATCAGGCAACTTCGGCAGTGTGGAACGATGCGATAAAATCGTCGATCACTTCGTCGAATTCAGGGTCCTGCCGGGCGAGATGCAGTTCGGCCGCCAGCATCCCGGATTTGGAGCCACAGTCAAATCGGATGCCGTCGAAGCGGAAGCCCGCGAGCCCGAT
>CBDUCB010000121.1:0-10222 GCA_965365545.1 uncultured Roseobacter sp.
CAGCGGCCCGTCCGTGCGGCCCGCAATCTTTGCCACAGCCTCAGCCACCTGGCGGGTGATTTCGCTGATGCGCACATCGGGGCAAAGATCGTACCCGGGCATCGCGACCGACCAGCCCGCAGACAACGGCCCGGCAGCAAGATGCGACCATGAAGTATGATCAAAGGCTTTCCAGTAACCACCGTGCACAAAAATCACAGTGCCGCGCGGCACCCCGGATGCGTTGAAGAAATCAAACACCTGACGGTCCGAAGACCCGTATCTGTTTGAGATTTCGGCACGCGGTCCGAGGCTTTTGCGGAAACGGTCCGCCTCCGCCTGCCATTTCGGTGGCCAGGTCTCGGCGCCTTCTATGTAGGCGGCATTGGCGTAGGCATCGTCCAGTGGCTTCATTTGTTACACCCGGTTTTAGGAACTGGACAATCATAGCCAGACTTGATTTGAGAACTACAGTCATTTTCGCGGAGGACCCGAAATGAAAGATATTCTAAACACTGACCTCAAATCCCTGCTCAAAGATCCGAGCCTGCTCGAAACACGCGCCTATGTCGGTGGCCAGTGGGTCGACGGGGACAACGGCACATTCGATGTGACGAACCCGGCCCGTGGCGATGTGATCGCCGAAGTGGCCGACCTCAGCCGTGCGCAGGTCGCAGATGCGATTGCTCTGGCTGAAGCCGCCCAGAAAGAATGGGCGAAATGGACCGGCAAAGAGCGCGCTGCCGTTATGCGCAAGTGGTTCGATCTGATGATGGAGAACGCCGACGATCTGGCGACGATCCTGACTGCAGAACAGGGCAAACCCCATGCCGAAGCCAAAGGCGAGATCGGCTATGGTGCGAGCTTTATCGAATTCATGGGCGAGCAGGCCAAGCGCGTCTATGGCGAAACCATCCCCGGACATCAGCGCGACAAGCGCATCACGGTGCTGAAACAGCCCATCGGTGTTGCGGCATCGATCACGCCCTGGAACTTTCCCAATGCGATGATCACCCGCAAAGCAGCACCTGCGCTGGCAGTGGGATGTTCTTTCGTCGCGCGTCCGGCAAAGGAGACGCCGCTCTCGGCAATTGTGATGGGTGTGCTGGCTGAACGCGCCGGCGTGCCTGCCGGTGTGTTCAACGTTGTGACATCGTCGTCGTCGTCCGAGATCGGCAAAGAGTTCTGTGAGAACCCTGCCGTGCGCAAGCTGACCTTTACCGGCTCGACCGAAGTCGGTCGCATCCTGCTGAAACAGGCAGCCGATCAGGTGATGAAGTGCTCCATGGAGCTTGGCGGCAACGCGCCCTTCATCGTCTTTGATGATGCCGATCTTGATGCCGCGGTCGAAGGCGCGATGCTCTGCAAATTCCGCAACAACGGTCAGACCTGCGTCTGCGCCAACCGGATTTACGTGCAGGCCGGCGTCTATGATGCCTTTGCTGAAAAGCTGAAGTTGGCGGTGGAGAACCTGAAAGTCGGTGACGGTCTTGAGGATGGCGTCACGACCGGGCCGCTGATCAACGCCGAGGCTGTCGAAAAGGTCAAAGAGCACATGCAGGATGTCGTCGACAACGGTGGCGCTGTGCTGACAGGCGGCAAAGAGCATGAAAAGGGCGGCACATTCTTTGAGCCCACAATCGTCACCGGGGTCACCCAGTCGATGAAGGTAGCGCAGGAAGAAACCTTTGGCCCCCTCGCCCCGCTCTTTAAGTTCGAGGACGAGGATGAGGTGATCGCGATGGCCAATGACACGATCTTTGGTCTGGCCTCTTACTTTTACGCCAAGGACCTCAGCCGCGTGTACAAGGTGGCTGAGGCACTGGAATACGGTATCGTCGGCGTGAACACCGGCATCATCTCGACCGAGGTCGGCCCGTTCGGTGGTGTCAAACAGTCCGGTCTGGGCCGTGAAGGCTCGCATCACGGCATCGAGGATTACCTCGAAATGAAGTACATCTGCATGTCCGTCTGACACCGGACACTATAATTTACCCAAGGGGGCCGCATTTCGGGTGCGGCCCCTTTTTTTGTTCCACCCCTTATTTTCATGCCGGTAATTTGCCTTCGACGGACCGGATTGGGAATTATGTGAACTTTGTTCATAAAAACTATTGACGGAATCACATACCGCTCCTACTTGTTATGAACATTGTTCACAAAAGGAGAAACACAATGTTTATTCGCTCTGCACTTATCGGCCTGACGATGGCCCTCACTGCCACAACTGCTTTTGCCGGACCGTCCGGACAACACTCAGGCCAGGCATCCGATCACGCCGCCGCCGCCGCGAGCCACGGCAGCGCCGCTGTCGCCTCGGGTGTGGCAACCGTCGTGGCAGTGCCTGTTATCGCTGTCGGCTCAACCCTTGCAGTGACCGGGTCGGCGCTAGAAGAACTGGGGACCAGCACAATTGACGCAGGCTCTGACATTATCGGATCCACGCGCGCCGCTCCGCAGACTGAGTCCTGCTACGTCCAGGGGTATGGCGCCAAACCTGCGGGCTTTCACACACCCTGCGTCGCGGCCGGCCCGGCACCCACGCTCGACTGATCCACACCATTTAAGGGAGATATCCGATGAAACGATTTGCTGTTCTTTGTGCCGCACTGATGTACATGCTGCTGCCGACCCTTGCCGGGGCCGGCAGCACAGAAAACGCGGCAAAAAAGCTGCCTGCAGCGGATGTCGCTGCCTTTGCTGACAACCTCGAACGTGATCTGGCGGCACGCGGTGCCAATGTCGCGATTGTCGCCCGGGTCGGCCGTGACCGTGAAACCCTGCCCCACGGCATCGACTATACGCATGTCGCCTACTGGGTTTTCTCGCAGATGACCCGCCAGGATGGCAGCACCTACAGGGGGTATCGCGTTTATAACCTCTATCAGCAGGCCGGTGACGATACCGTCAGCCGTCTGGTCCAGGACAGCCCCGCGGATTTCTTTGCCGGTGCTTTTGAGCTGGATGCGGGCGTGATCATTCCTGACCGGCGTTTGCAGAAAAAGCTGCTCGGCGTTATCAGCAGCCCGGCTTATGCGCAGCTGCACAATGCGCGCTATTCCGTGCTGGCCAACCCCGCGTCACTGACCTTTCAGAACTGCACTGAACACACGCTCGATGTGCTGATGGCGAGCCTTTACGGCACCACGGACAAGGTGCAGATCAAGGCCAATATCAACGCGCATTTCAACCCTCAGACCGTGCAGATCGGCAGTCTGAAACGTCTCTTTGCGCCGGCGTCCTCGGCCGCGCTGACAACGGCGGATCACGGCAGGAACATCACGACCGCCACCTTCGGATCGCTTGCACGGTTTATGGCGGAGAATGACCTGGCCCGACAGATCTATCGCTACACACCCTATAAGGCGCAGTCGTTCTGAGTTTGACAATACCGGCGTGATACGGGCAAGACACGCAGGCATGACAAAAGAAAAGACCCTTTCCCGACGCGACCGGAACCTTGCGGATATCCGGGAGCGCGCCACACTGGCGGCAGAGCGCATCGTCCTCGAGAAAGGGGCCGGTGCGCTTTCCGCGCGCGGTCTGGCCAAAGATCTCGGCATATCTGTAGGCTCGCTTTACAATGCCTTCGGCGATCTCAACGGTGTTGTGCGGGCGATCAATGCACGCTGCGCGGACCGTCTGTCGCAACATCTGCGGGCCGCCCTGAGAGAGGCCGGTGATGCAACGCCGCGCGACCGCGTAGTGGCCATCGGCGAGGCCTATTTCGACTTTGCTGTTTCGGAACCGCGCCGCTGGTACATGCTCTTTGAACGCGATTCAGACCTGCAACTGGATGTGAAAACCCAGCATCTTCAGGAAGGTCTGCTGGAAATGCTGATCCGCGCCGGCGGTGGTAATCCGGCCTCTGATCTGCACCGCCAGTTCTTCCTGCTGCTCTGGGCGTCGGTACATGGTCTGGTGTCGCTTGCCTGCCGCCCCTCAATCGCGATGATCAGCCCGGATGTGGCGCGGTCTTACATTCACGAACTGGTGGATGCCGGTTTCCGCAATTATCCGCGCGACTGACCCGGACGCCCACCGGCGGATTCAGCACAACTGACGTTGTTTCGTACCCGCACGTCAGCCAGGGCGCGGCATAGCCCCGGACAGTTTAATCTGACCGGAGTGACACGCATGCCCTGCCGTCCGGGTTTCATCAAATCTGTTCCGGTCCTGATGGCCGCACCGGCCTTTTCCGTGGCGAACTTCAACCGCACAGCGTCTTTTCCTGTGATCGCGTGTATGGCGCCGATGCGGATACCAGCCGCGAAAATTCGTCCGAAATCATCGGGGTCATCGCGGATGCCATGACGCGCGTATACACCGGCGGCCCGCCTGAAACTGGGGAATGCCGGACATCACCGACCCGGCAAAGCCCGCCGCAAAGGGAAATCCGGATCCGGGCGGCAGGTCCAGATCAGTGGCGATGACGGCTCAGGAGAAAGGTTGTTCTTTCCCACGTGCCAGGTGCAGGGACCGCCCTGAACGGGGATTTTCTGTGTCCTGTGACGATTTTGCCGTCGCCGTTCTCGATCGGTTTGCGCACGCCCTTGCGCGGATCCCAATGCAAAAAAGCCCGGCATTTCTGCCGGGCTTTCGCATTCAGATAAAATCGTCAGGCTCAGTTCACAGCTTTGCTGTCAACAACGTCCTTTTCGATCTGTCTGGCGGACGAGATGGATACCTGACGCGGTTTCAGTGCCTCAGGCACTTCGCGGTGCAACTCGATATGCAACATACCATCCGCGTGGGTCGCGCCATTGACGCGCACGTGGTCCGCCAGATGGAACCGGCGCTCAAAGGCGCGGGTTGCGATGCCGCGGTGCAGATATGTGCGGTCCTCGTCCTCATCCGCTTTGCGCGCGGAGACAATCAGCGCGTTTTCACGCACCTCAACCGACAGATCGGCCTCGGAGAAACCGGCAACCGCAACTGAGATACGGTAGGAATCATCGTCCAGTTTTTCGATGTTATACGGGGGGTAGGAAGGCTGTGTGCCTTCGGTCGTCAGCACCCGGTCCATCAGGTCAGCAATCTGATCAAAGCCGACAGTGGCACGGTAAAGCGGTGCAAAGTCAAAAGTACGCATGGTTCATCATCCTCTTTCATTGAGCGATAATCGCCGGGCGCTCCCAGAGGGACGCGCCGCGGGGTTTCGATATGTCCGGGCCCTTAAAAAGGCACCCGGAACATCCTCAATGTGGGAAATGAACCTGCGCTTTCAAGACCCCCCGGGGCGGACAAATTTCGCCCCGTTGCCACCCTCCGGCGATACACGCGTGCCGACGGTCACCCGCTTTACCGCGGCCGCCGGTCTGCTGGCATTTGCCCGCATCTGCCGTTTCAGTTCCGCCACCACCTGCGGCAAAGACATTCCGTAGGCGACTTTGCGGCCGTCATAAACACCCATGCCCGAAATGACGGAGACAATCCGGCCGCGGCCGTTTTCATGGCTGAACACCGGTGCGCCGGAGGATCCGAAGGTGACGTTGCAGTCAAGCAGCAGCACGCCCTGACGCTGATCGGTCATCTGGCAGACCCGCTGGCGCGACGGCATTTCTGCGCGGCCACGGCCATATGACACCACGCTCACCGGACCTGGTGAAATCTCACGACTCTCAACCAGAAAAGGGTCAAGCTCGTGCGTGGGGATCGGCTTTGCCAGCCGCAACAGGGCAACATCATAGCGGATGTTTTCAGCCGAAACGCCGGTGCCCGGCCTGTAGCGCGGGTGCGCTTCAATCTGTGAAATGGCCCGTTCCGCCGCAACACTGCCGTTGCGCAGCCCGGCGCGGAAGGTCAGATCCTCAGTCGCCAGAATCTCGCCTGTTCGCGGGGCAAAAACACAATGCGCGGCGGTCAGGACAAAATCGGGCGCAATAAGCGTTGCCGTGCAGAAGCCGGTCTCATCGGCATCCAGACGACCCACCGCCTGCCAGACCAGCGCGTCGTTTTCGCCTGCGAGGCCTGTGAGGCGTGATGTGGCTTCCTGCGCCGACGCGACCGATGCACCCAGTGCGATGACAATCGCCGGCAGTGACAGTCCGGTGCACCAGCGCATCTGCTTACTCCTCGGGGCGGATGAACTTGGCGCCGGTTTCCTTGCGGCCACCGCCCACGGCGACCCGCTCGGACACAGCCTGGCCGGAAACAAAGAGGCCACCACCGGCGTCAAGCTCCTGGCGCAGAAAGGACAGAGGCTCACTCAGGGAGGTCCCCAGCGAGACATGCTCTCCGTTCATCTCCGCCTTGGCGGAGACCACAGAGACGATATGCGCTTTGCCGTCGGCAAAAGTGAAAATCGGCGCACCCGAGGATCCGAAATCGACAGTGCAGGAGGTGACAAGCACCCCTTCCTGGCGCGCAATCACAGTGCAGACTTCCTGCAGTGAAGGCGCTTCGGAGCGGTCACGGGCATAGCTGACGACCCCGACGCGCTCCCCCTGACCGGGGCGGTCTGCCGTCTCGAAAGGCTCAATCGTGCCGTTGCGGATCGGACGGATCAGCTCCAGCAGTGCAATGTCATTGCGGACGCGGTCCGACGAAACATTGTCGTCATAGACATAGTCGGGATGGACCACCGCACGCCGCACCATCCGGTAGGCCGAGGCGCGCCCGTTGCGCCAGCCTGCGAGAAATTCGACATCCTCGTGGTTGATACGACCTCCGGTCCGCTTGTCAAAAAGACAGTGCGCCGCCGTCAGGACAAGATCGGGGCTGATCAGAGCACCCGTGCAAAAGCCGGACCCGCCGATATCCAGCCGGCCCACCGCTTCCCAGGGATTGGCGTCCGTTCCTGCGTCCAGTCGTCTGAGACGTTCATCCTGCGCGACAGCGCCCGTTGTAATGATCGCTGCGAGGAGTGAAAAAATTAACCAGTTCCGCACGTGCACTTTCCCTCTTACTCAGGCAGAGGTGTACCGTTGATCTGCGGCAGAAATAGGGCCAATGCGGTCAGATTAACCCTTATTTATAAACGGATCGTCGCGATCTGGTTAACGAAGACGCGGAATTGCAGACCCTGGGTTGAAATCTGCGTCAAGTGCCGGTGGTTTCGGCCCGCCGGTCGCCCAGTCGAGCAGTTCAACTGTGTGCACGATGGGAATCTGCGTGCCCGACCCGATCTGCATCATGCAGCCGATATTGCCAGCGGCGATGATATCCGGCTTTTTCGCCTCAAGTGTGCGGACCTTGCGCGCCTTGAGCTGTTTCGAGATTTCGGGCTGCATCAGATTGTAGGTACCGGCTGAGCCACAGCACAGATGCGGGTCTGCAGGTTCCACGATGCTGAAGCCTGCGCGGCGCAGCAGATCCTTGGGGAAGGTTTTGATCTTCTGGCCGTGCTGCAGCGAACAGGCCGCGTGATAGGCCACGACCAGTTCTTTGTCCTCTCCTCCGGGCAGATCAAGCGTCATCAGCAGTTCCGAGACATCCATAGCGATGCCCGATACACGGGCCGCGTCCTCAGCCAGCCCGTCATTGCGGAACATATGGCCGTAATCCTTGACCGTCGTGCCGCAGCCCGAGGTGTTGATGACAATCGCATCCAGCCCGCCGGCGTCCATCTCGCGCGCCCAGGCGCGGATGTTTTTTGCCGCCGTCGCGTGGCTTTCGTCAGATTTGCCCATGTGATGGGTCAGAGCGCCGCAACAGCCCGCACCCTCTGCCACCACCACCTCACAGCCCAGACGGGTCAGCAGACGGATCGTGGCATCGTTGATATCGGTATTCAGCGCCTTCTGTGCGCAGCCGGTCATCAGTGCCACGCGTTTTTTCCTTGGTGCAACGGGTGCAAAGGTCTGCGGATCATCGTTGCGACTGACCGGCGGGATGGTCTTTGGTGCCATCTCCAGCATCGCACGCAATCGCGCGTCCGGCATAAGACCTGCAAAAGGCCTGCCTATTTTCGCGCCCAGCAGCGCCACGCGAAACCGCATCGGATAGGGCAGGATCCGCGCCAGGATCCAGCGCAGTGCGCGGTCGCTGAACGGCCGCTTATAGCGCTGTTCAATATATTCCCGCGCGTGATCAACAAGATGCATGTAATGCACGCCTGACGGACAGGTGGTCATACAGGCAAGGCAACTCAGACAGCGGTCAATGTGTTTGACGGTCTTTGCATCCGGATCCCGGTCGTTCTCCAGCATGTCCTTGATGAGATAGATACGGCCCCTCGGGCTGTCGAGCTCATCGCCCAGGACCTGATAGGTCGGGCAGGTCGCCGTGCAGAACCCGCAATGCACACAGGTCCGCAGGATCTGGTTGCTGCGTTCGGTCGCCGGGTCTTTGAGCTGTTCCGGGGTAAAAGTCGTCTGCATTATACCACCTCGCGGGCTGCGACCGGGCCCATCAGTCCGGGATTAAGAATTCCGCGCGGGTCAAACCGCGCCCGGAGCCCGGCACTGAGCCGCGCCACACCGGCGGCCTCGGGATGAAAGACCCCCAAGGCTGCGCGCGTGCCCGCATCTGCCCGTACAAGCGTCGCGTGACCATCAAAGCCGCCGAGATTTTTGCGCACATCCGTGCCTGCGGCCATCCGCAGCCAGATCAGACCCCCCGCCCAGTCGAAATAATGGTCTTGCGCGCCGGCCCGGGCCACAAGCCCCGGCGCATCAGAGGGTTTGCAGGACACCCGCCAGACATCACCCGCCGCGTCGCTGAGTGGCCCGGCATCGCGGACCCTCTCCCAGAGCGCGTCGGATTTGTCGGCCGGCAACACAGTGATATCCGCGCCGCGCCCCGCAAACATCTCTTTCAGCCGGCCCGTACGATAGACCACAGACTGCTCAAACCCCTCGATACGCAGGGCCGTCACCGTCTCGTCGCCATGCACGCTTGCACCGTGGACGGCACCGGTAATCTCGTAAGGGGATCCCATTGCCTGCGACATAACTTCCACGGCTTCAGCATCAGACAGCCCCTGTATCAGCAGCGTGCCGCTCGTTTCCGGCACCGGCAGCACCTTGAGCGCCACCTCGCTCAGCACGCCCAGCGTGCCGCAGGCACCGCACATCAGTTTGACCAGGTCATAGCCGGTGACGTTCTTCATCACCCGGCCCCCGTTTTTCACGATATTGCCCGCCCCGTCGACGAACCGCACCCCCAGCGCATAGTCACGCGCGGCACCGCCCTGTATGCGCCGTGGTCCGCTGACGTTGGCTGCGATCACGCCGCCCAGCGTCGGCACTCCGGTGGTGCCCAGAAGCGGGCGGTGATCCATTGGCTCAAAGGCCAGCCGCTGGTTTTCAGCCGCCAGAGCGGTGTGAACATCCGCAAGCGGCGTGCCCGCCCCTGCAACGATCGTCAATGCGCCAGGCTCATAAAGCGAAATGCCGGACAGCGCACCCGTCTCAAGCGTCTCGCCGTCACCGGCCATGCCCCGCGTGCCGCCACCGGTGACCGTCAGGGGGCCGTTCGCCGACCGTATCATTTCGGCCAGGGCCGCTTCGTTTTCGGGTTTCATCGTTTTTCTGGCTCCAAATGCTCCGGTCGCGCCTGTAGTGTTTCAGGGACGGCTCTGCTTATTCAGCAGCGACCGGCGTCACACCGCGCCGCGCGTCCGAGACCGACAGCGGGAAAACCTTGGCCGGGTTCAGCAGCCATTGCGGATCAAACACATCCTTTACGGCCATCTGCGCTTCGAGATCCGCAGGCTCATACTGATATGTCATCAGATCCCGCTTTTCGATGCCGACGCCATGCTCTCCGGTCAGACAGCCGCCGGCTTCCACGCAGAGCTTCAGGATCTCAGCGCCAAATGCCTCGCAAAGCTCCAGATCGCCTGGCTTGTTGGCGTCGAACAGGATCAGCGGATGCATGTTGCCGTCGCCCGCATGGAACACATTGCCGACCTTGAGGCCGAACTCGTCGGACATCTCGCCGATACGCCTGAGCACAAAAGGCAGCGAACTCACGGGGATTGTTCCGTCAAGGCACATGTAATCGTTGATCTGACCCATCGCACCAAAGGCCGATTTGCGCCCGAGCCAGATCCGCGCGCTTTCATCTGCGGATTTGCTTTCGCGCAGTTCGACGGGGTTATGACGCCGGGCAATCTCCATGATCAGCGACAACTGATGATCAATCTCGGCCTCGGAGCCTTCGACCTCGACGATCAGCAACGCCTCGCACATCGGATAACCCGCGTGGGCAAAGGCCTCTGTGGCCTCGATGCAGGGGCGGTCCATGAACTCGATCGCAACCGGCAGGACGCCGGCCTTGATGATATCGCTGACACAGG
>CBDUCB010000122.1:0-10222 GCA_965365545.1 uncultured Roseobacter sp.
GGCGTCGGCTGGTTTCTCCTGCTCAATCCGGTGGTGGACCCGGTGAGTGTTTCGCTGCCCGTCACGGCGGTGGTCAATGCGCTGATGGCACTGCCCTTTGCGCTGAGGATCATCGTGCCGGCAGTGCGCAGCGCGCTTGAAAGCCATGGACGCCTCTGCATCGCACTGGACATTCGTGGCTTTGCTGCCTGGCGCTGGCTCATCCTGCCACGCTCTGCGGCCGCCACCGGCTTTGCTGCCGGGCTGACCGGCGCGCTTTCGGTCGGTGATCTCGGGGTCATAGCACTTTTCGCCGATCCGGACCGAACCACACTGCCGTTGCAGATGTACCGCCTGATGGGGGCGTACCGGGTCGAGGCGGCGGCGGGGGCGGCGCTTATCCTGCTGGTCATGGCACTGACGGTTTTCTGGATCTGCGACAGGGGAGGGCGCTGGCATGCTGCGGCTTGAGGGTTTGAGGATTGAACAGGGCAGTTTTTCACTCGCCGCGGATTTTACCGTTCGCGCAGGACGCCGTATTGCCGTGATTGGTCCGTCAGGTGCGGGTAAATCAACGCTGCTCGGGGCCATCGCCGGTTTTGTGCCGGTTACCGCGGGGCGACTGATCTGCGAAGGCACAGACATCACTGCGGCAGCCCCGGGTGCGCGGCCGGTGTCGATGCTGTTTCAGGACAATAACCTCTTCCCGCACCTTACGGTCGCGCGGAATGTGGCGCTGGGGCTGCGCCCGGCCTGGCGTCTGACGGCAGAGGAAAACGCCCGGGTGCAGGCGGCGATTGAACGGGTAGGCCTGAGCGGGATGCAAGACCGGAGGCCGGGCGATCTCTCGGGCGGACAGCAAAGCCGCGCGGCGCTGGCGCGGGTTCTGGTCCGCGACCGGCCTCTTGTTCTGCTGGATGAACCCTTTGCCGCGCTGGGTCCTGCATTGCGCCGCGAAATGATCGATCTGGTCGCAGAGCTGATTTCAGACACTGGTGCCACGCTGATGATGGTCACCCATGCGCCCGAAGACGTCCGGCGCATTGCTGACGAGGTCATCTTCGTTGAAGGGGGTATCGCGCATGCGCCCGGGCCGGCGGCGGATCTTCTGAAAAATCCGCCACCGGCACTCAAGGCTTACCTCGGTTAAGCAGCTTCGGCCGCGCGCAGACACTCGCGCGCCCGCAGGATGCCGAGGACGGCGCTCGCAGCTTCTTCCCCTTTGGTCACAAAATGCGCGCGATAGATTGCGGAATGATGATCCGTCTCCTGATACTGGTGCGGCGTCAGTGAGACCGACAGGACCGGCACACCGGTATCAAGACCTGCGCGCATCAGCCCGTCAACAACGGATTGTGCCACAAAATCATGGCGGTAGATGCCGCCATCCACAACGAACGCCGCACAGATCACTGCCCCATAGCGCCCTGTAGCGGCCAGATCGCGCGCCATCAGCGGCATCTCGAAAGCGCCGGGCACATCAAAGGTATCGACCTGTCCGGCCGGGATGCTTTGGATAAATCCGTCATAGGCGCGGTCCACGATATCAGCGTGCCACTGTGCTTTGACGAAGGCGAAACGGGTGTGTGTCATAAGTGATCTCCTCTGGTTGTCAGACACGTCCACCCAGGGTGATCACGCAGATCCGACCGGCACCCCGCGGGGCTCCGGACATCACTGCGCATTCTCTTCCATCCGGACTATGACCGTCGGCTCCGGCCTCGCACCGGATCTGCTGACCAACAGGAGACCTGTTGCGCTCGCGGGCTCGGGAACAGCTGCCCCCATACCGCCGGTGGGGAATTTCGCCCCGCCCTGAGAATGACCTGAGCTTGCCAGCGCCGGCAAAAGCCTGCAAGAGCGGAAGCGACAGAACGTGAGGGCAAAACGATGCACCCCAATCCGGTTTTCCATACTCAGGAAGCGCAAACCAACCTCGCTTATGCCCGCGAACGGGCGTTTGGTCTGCTGGCGGTCTGCGGCGACGACGGTCCGCTGCTGGCGCATGTGCCGTTCCTGCTCGATGAGGACGGAGAAACGGCATGGCTGCACCTGCTGCGCTCAAACCCGATCGCGCGGGCGCTGAAATCGCCACGGGGGGCGAAAATCGCGGTTTCCGGCCCGGACAGCTATGTCTCGCCGGACTGGTACGGCGTGCCGGATCAGGTGCCCACGTGGAATTATGTGGCAGTGCACCTGACCGGCACGCTGGAACTGTGCCCGTCCGAAGAACTGCATGCTCTGCTGGATCGCCAGTCGAAACTCTTTGAGGACCGGCTTGCCCCCAAAAAGCCCTGGACCACGGACAAAATGAGCGCGGGCGTCATGGAGCGGATGATGCGCTCGATCGTGCCCTGCCGGATGGCTGTGTCAAAGGTGGACGGCACCTGGAAGCTCAACCAGAACAAGCCGGATGAGGTGCGCCTGCGCGCCGCGGATCACGTGGCAGCATACGGGCAGGGCGTTGATATCGCTGTGCTCTCCGGTCTGATGCGCGCCGTGGATGGACAGGGTTGATGCCCCGTGCGACTGTCGGTGACGTTTTAAAAAGGATGCAGTCATGAAGCTTTTCCATTCTCCCGCCTCGCCGTATGTGCGCAAGGTTGTCGTTCTGCTGCACGAGCTCGACAAAACGGATGCGGTTCTGCTGGAAACGGTCACAACCACGGCTTTTGCCTCGGATGAGGCGCTTAAAGCGGCAAACCCGCTGGGCAAGCTGCCCGCATTGCAGCGCGACGACGGTGTGACGCTCTATGACAGCCGGGTGATCACCGGGTACCTCGACGCACATTTCGACGGCGGGATGTACCCGCAGGGCTCCGGGCGCTGGGAGAACCTGACGCTTGAAGCCACCGGCGACGGCATTATGGATGCCTCAGTGTCCATGTCTTACGAAAAGCGCCTGCGGCCCGAAAACGAACAGTCCGACGGCTGGGTCGAGGCGCAGTGGGGTAAGGTAAGCCGCACGCTGGATGTCCTGAATGCCCGCTGGATGAGCCATCTGTCGGGTCCGCTGAGCATGGCGCACATATCGGTTGGCTGCGCACTGTCGTACCTGGATTTCCGGCATGATGCGCGCAACTGGCGCGACGGCAACGACGCCCTGGCCGCCTGGCACAGGGATTTTGATTCGCGCGCTTCGATGCAGGCCACACAGCCACCAGCTGCCTGAATTTCCGGATCTTTAACAGATTCGGGTGCAAAGAGCGCCGGAAATGCCCGATGCGTGCCGCCTGCGACGGTTTGCGCGCGTACCATCACTGGACGTATGCGCGCCACAAGGCTAAGTATCCGGCCAGACTATGACTGCGCGCGCGCGGTCGGAACATCTTTTGGCCGGACCCGGCCCCGAAAAATGGAGTGAACCCGTGTCGCATGCAGAAGACCACGAAGGCACCCGCAGGGATTTCCTTTATTACGCCACCGCCGGTGCGGGCGCTGTAACAGCAGGTGCCGCGATCTGGCCGCTGGTGAACCAGATGAACCCCTCCGCGGACGTGCTGGCGCTTGCCTCCATCCGCGTTGATGTGAGCGGCCTTGAGCCGGGCACACAGCTTACCGTTAAATGGCTGGGCAAACCGGTGTTCGTCCGCCGCCGCTCGCAGGAAGAAATTGATGCTGCCCGCGACGTTGATCTGTCTTCTCTGCCCGATAACAGCGCCGAGAACGCCAACCTGCCAGGCGGTACCGATGCCGCAGACAGCAACCGTACGCTGGACGAATCAGGCGAATGGCTCGTGATGATGGGCGTGTGTACGCACCTTGGCTGTGTGCCCCTTGGCGATGCAGGTGACTTCGGCGGCTGGTTCTGCCCGTGCCACGGTTCGCACTACGATACTGCCGGCCGCATCCGCAAGGGTCCCGCACCGACCAACCTGCCGGTGCCCGTCGCAACATTTGTCGACGACTCAACAATTCAACTCGGTTAAGGGAGAAACCTGATGGCTGGAATTCCTCACGACCATTACGAACCGAAGTCCGGTGCCGAGAAGTGGATGGCGCGCCGTCTGCCCATCATCGGGCTGATGTACGACACAATCATGATCCCCACGCCGAAAAACCTGAACTGGATGTGGATCTGGGGCATCGTGCTGACATTCGTCCTGGCGCTGCAGATCATCACCGGCATCGTGCTGGTCATGCATTATACCCCGCACGTCGATCACGCCTTTTCCTCCGTTGAGCACATCATGCGCAACGTGAACGGGGGTTACATGCTGCGGTATCTGCACGCAAACGGCGCCTCGCTTTTCTTTGTTGCGGTCTATGCGCATATCTTCCGTGGCCTCTATTACGGGTCTTACAAGGCCCCGCGTGAGATCACGTGGATCATTGGTATGCTGATCTATCTTGCGATGATGGGCACAGCGTTCATGGGATATGTTCTGCCCTGGGGACAGATGTCTTTCTGGGGTGCGACTGTTATCACCGGCCTCTTTGGTGCGATCCCTTTCATCGGTGAGGGTCTGCAGACATGGTTGCTGGGCGGGCCGGCGGTGGATAACGCCACGCTGACACGCTTCTTCTCACTGCATTATCTGCTGCCCTTCGTGATCGCCGGTCTGGTCATTGTGCACATCTGGGCTTTCCACACCACGGGCAACAACAACCCGACCGGTGTCGAGGTCCGGCGCACGTCCAAGGAAGACGCGGCCAAAGATACGCTGCCCTTCTGGCCCTACTTCGTGATCAAAGACCTCTTTGCTCTTGCGGTGATCCTGGCGGTTTTCTTCGCGGTTGTCGGATTTATGCCGAACTACCTCGGCCACCCGGATAACTACATCGAAGCCAACCCGCTGGCGACACCGGCGCATATCGTGCCCGAATGGTACTTCCTGCCATTCTACGCGATCCTGCGCGCCTTTGACGGCGATGTCTGGGTGGTAATCATCGCGAGCACGCTGACCGGTGGTATCATCGACGCCAAATTCTTCGGGGTTCTGGCCATGTTCGGTGCGATCGTGGTGATGGCGCTGGCACCCTGGCTGGACACCTCGTCCGTGCGCTCGGGCCGGTACCGTCCGATGTTCAAGTGGTGGTTTGCACTGCTGGTCGTCGACTTCTTCGTGCTGATGTGGGTGGGCGCCATGCCGGCCGAGGGCATCTATCCCTATATCGCGCTCGTCGGCTCGGCCTACTGGTTTGCCTACTTCCTCGTGATCCTGCCCCTGCTTGGCGTGATCGAGAAACCGCTGCCACAACCGGCGACGATCGAGGAAGCCTATGCCGCCAAGAAAGCTAAATCCGGCGGCGGCGACACAGTAGCAACTCCTGCGGAGTAAAGGACAATGACAATGATTAAGAAACTTGCCTTTGCGACCGCGACGGTACTGGGCCTCAGCAGCGGGGCGGCGTTTGCCGCCGGTGCTGCGGGGCATGTCGAGGATTTCGACTTCTCGTTCGAAGGCCCCTTCGGCACGTATGACCAGAACCAGCTGCAGCGTGGCCTGCAGATCTACACCGAGGTCTGCTCTGCCTGTCACGGCCTGAAATTCGTGCCGATCCGGTCGCTGTCCGAAGACGGTGGCCCCTCGATGCCCGAAGATCAGGTGCGCGCCTATGCTGAGAACTACGAGGTGTTCGATGCCGAACTGGACGATTTCCGTCCGGCCAAGCCGGCCGATCACTTCCCCGGCTCCGCGCTGGAAAACGCACCTGACCTCAGCCTGATGGCCAAGGCGCGTGCGGGCTTTCACGGCCCCTACGGCCTCGGGATCAACCAGTTCTTCAAAGGCATCGGTGGTCCTGAATACATCGCATCTCTGCTGACCGGCTATACCGGAAAAGAGAAAGAAGAAGCCGGCGTGGTCCTCTATGAAAACACCGCCTATCCGGGCGGCTACATTGCAATGGCCCCGCCGCTCTATGACGAGCAGGTGGAGTTCGCTGATGGCCACGAGAACGACCTGCACCACCTTTCAGAGGACGTATCCGCTTTTCTGATGTGGACCGCAGAACCCAAGATGATGGCCCGTAAGCAGGCCGGTTTCGTGGGAGTGCTGTTCCTGACCATCCTGTCGGTGCTGCTCTATCTGACCAACAAGCGGGTCTGGGCGGATGTGAAGGGCAAAAAATCCAGCTGACCCGGTGCTGACCTTTAGCAGAACGAAGAAACCCCCCGGCTGTATCAGCGCGGGGGGTTTTCCGTCTGCGCCACTAAAGCGGCAAATGACAGACCCTGGGGAGAGTTATATTAAGCCGGTATAAATGAACGGTATTGGCAGCAAATAGCTATCGTATCCGCACCGCTCCGGCCTGATGTCTGAAATTACTGTTTACCTGAAATGCCCGTTGACGGACATTTTACTCACCACCGGTCGTACAATACCACAATAATAATCGAATCGCGAATATCTGTATGTGATCTTCTTCACACAAGTCCCGCTTCCGGGCCGTGAAGTGGCCGCGCACCCATCGGGCGCGAGGCCGTATGCGGGCATCTCATCCGCGCCGCTTTGTTTCATCAACCATGCTCTGTGCGACCCTGAACTCACGGTCAGCCTCGACAAGCCAGGTGATCATCGCGCGCACCGGTGAAGGCGCGGTTGTCGTCCTTGTCTGGCACGGCAGTTCGGTTTTCTGATCTTCCATTTTATGATCCTTCTGCATCATATTCCCGTCCCGGGAAGCACTCAAATGCGGAAACCGCGTTATCAACTGTGCCTGTTATGCAGAAGAATCGAATCGCGGTCTGTGAAGGTGTTCACACCGGCCCATTAAATCTGATGAAGATCGGCCATCACCTGAAGTGCTTCGCGGTCCAGTACTTTGACACCGCCCCGTGTGGACTCGATCACGCCTGCGCGTTTCCACAGCGCCAGTGTTTTCGAGACAGCCTCGCGTGTTGCTCCAACGAATTCCGCCAGTTCAGACTGTGAAAATGACAGCTGTGAAAGATGTTCGGACCCGTCGAGCGTGAGGTAAAGGATCTTCCGGGCCAGCCGCGCCGGCATAGGCAGAAAGACCTGTTCATTAAGCTGGCTGCTCATCCAGCGCATGCGTTCTCCGGCCAGCTGGATCATATCGATACCCAGTTCCGGTGTCTTGCGGATCGCCGCAATAACGTCTGCGTTTTTCACGCCACGCACCCGGGATTTTTCCAGAGCAGTCACCGTCGCAGTCCGCGTCCCCGGATCAAAAAGAGCTATTTCCCCAAAAAGTGCGCCGGGCCGCATCACGTCCAGTGACAGCTTACGGCCTTCCCGCGAGAGGATACTGAATTCCAGCGATCCGGACACGATGGCATAAAGCGCGTCCCCCGGATCGCCCTGCTCAAACAGAACATCGCCCTCGTCAAGCTCAACCTCTGACGCAACTGAGTTCAGCAAAACTGACAGATCCCGCGACGCATTCGCGAGAAATCCTGTTTTGGGCAGCTCACTGGTCACCATTCTGATCGTCGTCCTTTCTCCGGCACCGAAACGCCCGGTTCATCCAACCATTCTGGGGGAGAAAGCCGCTCAATTAAAGCGGGAACTTCCGGTCGGCGACCCGCCGGTTCAGACAGTTCATATAACCGGTCAGCGGGCGAAGCCGCCGATGCGGTCTTCGAATGTCGCCCCGAAACCTGACAGTGCCTCACGCAGCGGTGCACCCGCCGGCCCGAAGACCGTAAAGCTGACCGGTATGAATAACGAAAAAAACCGATCTGCGAATTTTTTACCGAAGTTGTCCAGGTGAATCATCGCGGCATCGGTGTCTTTATACCGTTCCAGAACGGTGCAGCGGCTTTTTTCAGAATTCAGAAAATACTCGTAAACCAGTGCGCCGGCTTCATCCGACCTGGTTGCTGCGACCATTTCATCGATCAGGGGCTGCACTGCGTGCGACTGCCCTTCCCGGATGTCCATGATCAGAACCCATTCGATCTGCCCGTGCATACGACCTCTCCCACAAGGTTTTCCAAGATTAACGACCGCTGCGGAGCGTTGTCACGATAAATTTTGTGGCGAGGTCGCAGGCGTCGTCTGCTGTCAGGCGAAAAGCCGGCTGCCGGAGGCGGAGCGGATCATGTGCTCCGTGATGCTGCCTTCGGCTTGCGGATGGTCGAGGTGGACCTCGGCAAACTGCTCTGTGCGTCCCATAGTCGGTGTTTCCATCAGGATGCTGTGGCGCTTCCCGATCTGGCGGGCAGTATGGCGCGCAACCTGCGCGTCGCCTGCGGCCCGCAGACGCGCAGCACGCTCACGGATGAGGCTGCCATCCACCGCAGGCATACGTGCTGCCGGCGTACCCTGCCGCGCGGAGTAGGGAAACACATGCAGCCATGTCAGGTCGCAGTCCGCGACGAGCTTAATGCTGTTTTCAAACATAGCGTCGGTTTCCGTCGGAAAGCCTGCGATGATATCCGCACCAAATGTCATATCGGGCCGCAGCCGGCGGGCCTCAACAGCAAAGGCAATCGCGTCGTCGCGCAGATGCCGGCGCTTCATCCGCTTAAGGATCATATCATCCCCGTGCTGCAGCGACAGATGCAGATGTGGCATCAGCCGCGGTTCGGTGGCGATCGCCTGCATCAGGTTGTCATCAACCTCGATGCTGTCGATTGAGCTGATCCTGAGCCGGGGCAGATCGGGCACCAGGCGCAGAATGCGCATCACCAGATCACCCAGTTTCGGCGTTGCCGGCAAATCCGCACCCCAGCTGGTGAGATCAACGCCGGTCAGAACGACCTCGTTAAACCCTTTGTCGACGAGGCGTTTGATCTGATCGACCACAACCCCTGCCGGCACGGAACGTGAATTGCCACGGCCATACGGTATGATGCAGAAAGTACACCGATGATCACAGCCGTTCTGAACCTGGACATAAGCGCGGCTGCGGGTCCCGAATCCGTCGATCAGATGCCCGGCCGTTTCGGTGACCGACATGATGTCATCGACCTGAACGGTCTCTGTCTCTCCGATAAAGTCCGCGGCCAGCCCTTTCCAGGTGCCGTGCTGCATCTTTTCGGTATTTCCGATGACCACATCAACTTCCGGCATTGCCGAGAATGTTTCTGGCTCGGTCTGCGCCGCACATCCGGTCACAATCAACCTGGCGTCCGGATGCGCCCGGCGTAGTTTGCGAATATCCTGACGGGCTTTGCGCACCGCCTCGGAAGTCACCGCACAGGTGTTGACGATCACGGTATTACTGAGACCTGCCCGGGCCGCGAGGTCTTTCATCGCTTCGGTCTCATAGGCATTCAGCCGGCAGCCCAGCGTGGAGAAGACAGGCGCGCTCATGCGATACTCTCCATAAATGCCTGCGTCAGCCGGCCACTGAAGACATGCGCCGTCGGTCCTGTCATCCAGACCCCGTCGTCGCGCCAGTCGATTGTAAGCGTCCCGCCATCAAGATCGATGCGGACGTGTCGCCCTGTCAGCCCCCTGCGCGCCGCCGCGACTGCGACGGCACAGCTTGATGAGCCCGAGGCCAGCGTAACCCCGGTGCCGCGCTCCCAGACCCGCATCCGCAGATGGTCTGGTCCGACCAGGTGGGCTACCTGCACGTTCGTACGCTCAGGAAACAGCGGATGGTGTTCATGCGCGGCACCGAATGCGGCAAGGTCCACCGCTTCGGCATCTTCCACGAAAAAGGTACAATGCGGATTACCCATGTTTGTGGCGACAGGGTCTCCGTCAATAGGCAGAGAAAGCGTATCGGCCTTTGAACTCAGCGGAATTTCTGACCAGTCGAACCTCGGCTGACCCATATTGACCGACGTCAGCCCGTCGCCCGCATCAAGCGCAGACAAAAGCCCGCGGTCCGTTGTGAGCGTGAGCGCCTTATCGCCCGTTTCCTCCATCACATACCGCGCGATACAGCGGGTTGCATTGCCGCACGCCGCTGACAGAGAGCCGTCCGCGTTATAAAATGTCAGATGCAGCTTTTCGCGGGCCCCGGTCATCACTGCCAGCTGGTCGAAACCGACGCCTCTGTGTCTGTCCCCGAGGGCCCTGGCGAGCACCGGTGTCACCGCAATATTTTGCCCGCGCGCGTCCAGCACGACAAAGTCGTTTCCCAGCCCGTGCATTTTCATAAAGGGCAAACCGGTTTGGTCGTCGTAACACATGCCGGGCATATAAGCCGGTGCGGCGAAACTATCCAGTATGTGCTTGCGAAAACACCGGATTGGGGCTTGACCCGGCCACGGCTCCTTTCTAAGTAGGCGCCCTAGTGGGGCCGTTAGCTCAGTTGGTAGAGCAGCTGACTTTTAATCAGCGGGTCGCAGGTTCGAATCCTGCACGGCTCACCATTA
>CBDUCB010000123.1:0-10059 GCA_965365545.1 uncultured Roseobacter sp.
ACCCAGCCGGTGATGAACCCGCCCAGGTGCGTCTCCCAGGCCAGCTGGCCGTTGAGCGCCCACCACATCACCACGTTCATCAGCGCCAGAAGCCCCGCCGCCCGTGCCACCGGCCAGAGCGCCTGTCTCAGAGTGTAGCGGTCCACATAGCCCCAGGCCAGCAGCCCGCCCGCCAGGCCAAAAAGCGCCCCCGAGGCGCCGACCATGGGCGCCAGCGTCGAGGCCAGCAGCGCAAAACCCGCAGCCCCCCCCAGCAGGGAAGCGGCGTAAAGCAGCAAAAAGCCCCGCACGCCCACGCGGTCCAGCACCGCCAGACCCAGCGACCACAGCGTGACCATGTTCACCGCCAGATGCAGCGCGCCGCCATGCAGGAACCCGTAGGTCAGAAACATCAGCCAGGGTTGCGCGGGATAGTTCGGCGTCCAGGACTGCAGCAGCCCGGCCCAGAAACCCGCGTATTCATAGGCCTGCGACCTCAGCCGCGAAGGACCTGCAATTCCCAGATCCGACAGCTGCAGCGCCGCCTCCACCACAAAGCAGATCACGATCACCGCAATCAGCACCCCGGGACCCGGGGAGGCGGCACCACCTGCGGCAGTGTCAGACTGGTCAGATGTCCTCATGCGTCACACCGGGCGGATTTATTTGTGGCAGGTTCTGGGGCGCGGGTGTCAGGGTACCCAGTTAAAGCTGCGTTGCAGACCGACAAAGATCGTGTTGCGGCGACGATCCTCACCATTGTCTTCGGTTGAGAAGGTGTGGGAATAGCCCCCCACAAGACCCCAGTCGCGGGTCAGATCGTGCCGGTAGGTGAGGCCGATTTCCATCCGCTGCCCGTCGTTGCCGTTCTCATCAAGCTCATTGCGGTCAAAATAGGAAAAGTTCAGGCCAAGCCCGGAGACATTGTTGATCTCATACTCATAGCCCGCCCGCAGAGAGGTGTTGATATCCTCGTTGTTATCGCTGTCTGTCACGACACGCTGTGACAGCCCCAGCGTGATCTGCCCGGTCGGCAGATCATGGCGGTAATCAACGTTAACGAGGGGATCGCTGCCGATGGTATCCGCCCCGGTCACCCCGAGTTCAAAGGACAAAGCCCCGGTCGGCAGTTCCATGGCCCGGCTGACGCTGAGCTGCGAGCGTCGGCCATTGTCATTGGATGTGACGTCAGAGAAAAAATTCAGCCCGAGCGTTCCGTTGGGCAGATCTCTGACAAAGGCGGCCCCGATGCTCAGACCATCATCCGTGCCGGTTTCATCCCCGCTGCGCTCGATCTCGTCATAGCTGAGCGACAGATCCGCGGTCAGCGTCGGTGTGACCTCCATCACCACGCCGGCGCCAAAACCCGTGGTTTCGCGGTTCACGCCATTCCCCTGCGCATCAAAATCCCGGTAAAGCGCCGTGAGGTTTGCTGTGACTGTGGGGGTGATCCGGAAATCAATCTGCCCGTTAAACTCGGTCGTGCTTTCGTCCGTCAGGTCCGGGTCAGTGGTATCGCTGAAGGTCAGCTCATCATAGCGCAGACCGAAACTGGCACCGACAGGGGCTTCCTGTCCCACGGCGCCCTCCAGTGAAAACCCGTAGCGTTCGCGCGTGCCGTCCGTCTGATTGATGATATTGCCGTTCTCGTCAAAATCATCAAAGTTATCGCCATCCACGTCTGTTTCGCGATACCGCAGCTCAAAGCCGATCCGCGCGTTGCGCGTGCCCCGGTCATACCCGAGTGTTGCGAAGGAGTTTGTCGCATCAATGCCGGACCGGTCGTTCCGGCCTTCTTCGATATCCGTCCCTAAATCGAGCGAAAAGCGGTCAATCCCTGTATCGCTGTCGAGACTAAACCCGAGGATCGTGCGGCCATAAAAATCGGAATCGCCATCCACATCAAGATCGGGGTTATCGCTGTATTCCAGCCGCTGGGTGATATCAAAGCCCGCAATGATGCCCGGCGGGGCCGTATCCTGGGCCTGCACCACAGCACCTGCGGTGCACAGGATCGCAAACGCACCAGTGACCTGATGCGTTCGTTTTGAAAGTTTCTGCCTGTGCGGGTGTCTGTTACTCGAACAGCCGCCTTGTGGGTACAAGAATAACATCACCGTCCCTGAGCTCGATATCGTTTGTGACTGCCCCGTCTGCGAGGGCTTTATAGTTTAGGATCGTGACCCGCTGTACGCCGTCCTTACCGGTCCGGCGCAGCTGAATACGTTTGATGGCTGCAAAGCGCGAAACACCACCGCTGATCGCCACGGCCTGCAGCAGTGATGTGCCGCGTTTGACCGGGACAAGGCCAGGATTATTCACCTCACCAACAAAGAAAACATCAATGGTCGGGCCGGTTATCGCATTGGGGTTGATCGGATCAACCCTCGGCAGGACACCGACAAATACCGTCGGCGGGCTGGCGAAATTAGAGGCGATGCTGCCACGGATTGCAGCCTGGACCTGACCAATGGTCTGACCGGCGGCATTGATCGTCCCGGCAAAGGGGAAGCTGATCTGCCCGTTGGGCAGCACGGCAACCGCACGGTTCAGGCTGGCATCTTCCAGCACTTCGATCTGCAGCGTATCGCCGGTGCGGATTCTGTAATCGCTTTGCGCGCTCGCGGAGACCGCACAGAAAACCAGAGCGATCACAACGGAAAAGAGATGTAAGAACTTCATGTCAGGGTACCTTCGCGAATTCAGTTCAGATTAGGGCCGCTCGGGACAGTAAACTCAAGTGAAAACACCCGCTTCCCCCGGACCCGCCGGCGATTGTAGTTATTACAACACGTTTTCACCGGCCAGCCCCTCAGTTTCCGGTCAGATCACGCAGCCGCCCGATTTCCTCGCGGGCGAGTTCGATTCTGTCACGCGTATCGACAGGGCCGGCTATATCGACTGCCTTCTGCAGCTGCTTCAGCGCATCTTCGTTGCGCTCCAGCGCCATATAGGCAAACCCCAGATGGGCCTGAACGATCGGGTCCTCCGGCAGACCTTCGGCCGCACTTTCCAGATAGGGCAGAGCTTCCTCAGAATCGCCGCGGCGGTGCAACAGCCAGCCATAGGTGTCCTGAATGGGGGGCAGTTCAATATCCCGCAGCCGCCGGCCGATCGACCAGGCCCGCTCGAGGCTCGTCTCATCTTCTCTGTAGGTCGCCCGCAGGCTGGCAAGGTTATTGGCAATCACAACAGCGCCGGAATTCTGCTTATAGAGCGTCTCATAGATGTCGATCGCACCATCAATATCGCCGGCCTGTTCCAGCCGGGTGGCGCGAACCCACATCAGCCGGGCGTTATTGCCCGTCGCAGTCAGCGCCTGCGCAAGCAGCGCTTCCGCTTCCTCCGGATTGCCCTGGCGCAGAGCGATCTGAACCATCTGCAACCAGGCATTTACGGCCTGTTCAGGTTCAGCGGCAATAATCTCCCGCAGGCTGATCTTTGCCAGATCTAACTCGCCGGCCGCAATCTGCGTATTGGCAAGCACCTGTTTTAACGTGAGGTTTCCCGGGTTTTCCGTCACCAGTTCCTGGGCCCGCTGCAAAGCCGCGGCTGTTTCGCCGGCAACAAGCTGCGCGCGGATCAGATTAAGCTGCTCCTGCAGGCCCGCATCTTCGCTTGCAGCCAGTCCCTCAAGATAACTCAGCGCCTCCCCGATACCGCTTTCCTGATTGAGCAGATCCGCCTGCAGCCGGTTGGAAAGGGCCGTTGCCCGCTCATCGTCAAGGCGCCGGAGGGTGTCAATGACCTGGGTGGCGCGCGCCGTATCATTGAGCCGCAGGTAAATTGTGCCAAGCTGCTGCAGGATATCGATGTTACCAGGGCTCTGCTGCAGCGCGGGCAGCAACACATCCTCTGCCGGCAGCCAGCGCTCTTCCTGCATCAGCACGCGTGCATAGCGCAGAGAGGTTTCCGGCGAATTTCCGGAGGCATCTACTGCCAGGGCAAGAAATTCACGCGCCAGATCCGGCTCGCCGGCGCGGGTATAGGCGTCATACATGAGGTTCATCGTCTGGATATCTTCAGGGGCGTTATCCAGCGCCAGCCGCAGAGTGGCGATCGCAGCGTCAGGATTATCCTCCTGAAGCTGCCAGGTGGCCTGCATTTTCAGCGCCTCTACCTGGTTTGGGTTCTGTTCCAGCAGCTGTTCAACAACACGTCGCGCACCCACCTGATTACCGGTGCTTGCCAGCATGCGCGCCAGCAGGACCCGGATGCTCTCGGTTTCTTCTGCTTCCGGGTCGGCCGAGACCAGAATAGCTTCCACATCTGCAATCGCCTTTTCCTGCGCCTGCTGGCCACCCGCCTGGAAATCCATCATGGCAAGCATCGCCCGGAACCGGTCAGGGCGGGGGTTTTCTGCAATCGCCCGTTCGATCTCTACCCGGGCGGCCGCATCGCCGTGCACCTGTTGCACAAAGTTCACCAGGCTCAGGAACAGCGCCGGGCTGTCATCTGCCGGATCGGCGATGCTGCGCAGGAACTGCTCTGCGTCGTCCATCCGCTGCTGCGCGACATAGAACCGGAAGAGCATGCCCTGAATCTCGACATCGCCCGGGAACTGCGCCACCATCGCCTGCAACTGCGTCTCTGTACCGGCCTCATCCTGCATTTGTCCCAGCAGCCCCAGACGCCGCATATACTGCTGCCGGTCATCCGGATTTGCAGCAATCAGCGCATCGATACGTGTCAGTGCCTTGCCCGGCTGACCATCCCGCGAGTAGCTGTCGACCAGCACATTATTCAGAATGGCATTTGCAGGCAGGGTCACCAGCAGAGCCTCCGCCGGAGCGGTCAGGGCCTGTCGGGCCGGGTTATCCTCATCCAGAACTGCCTGGCGATATTTCAGCCCGACAGAAACAGCCTTTGCCCGGGGGTCCTCCGGCACGTTTTCAGTTGCAACGGTACCGTGGCGCACAAACTCATCCCAGCTTCCGATCGTGAATGCGATCTCAGCAAGTGTCAGGCGCAGGTCAGTATTTTCCGGATGCGCTTCAGCGGCCGCCAGGTACTGGCTGTATGCGCCCCGCATATTGCCGTTTTCCATCTGAATCTCGGCCAGCTTCATCCGGGTGGGCAGGTGGCCGTTATCAAACTCGAAGACATTGCGGAACTCGACAATCGCCCGGTCGGTATCACCGGCTTCGATCAGCTCCATACCGGAGCGGAAGTAGTCCTCGGCCCGGTCTGCGTCCGATTTGCAAGCGACAAGTGCCAGCATAGAAACAGAGAGCACTGTGGTTTTGATAAAGAATGAGACAGACATAACGTGTTCCCGGAAGGTTAGTTCGGTCAAGAATAGAGCATCGCGCAGGATGCAACCAGCATGATTACATGGCGACAATAAGGCTCATCTGTAAGGCTTATTATGTAACATGTGTGACGTCACCCGGATAAATACCCGGTTTGGCCTCAGTGCCCGGTGGCCCGCATCACGACACCAACCGTCCGCCACAGAATACTGATATCTGTCTTCAGCGACAAAGTGCGGCTGTAGTCGTTATCGAACCCGACACGATCCGCGAAGGTGCAGTTGTTGCGGTCGGTCACCTGCCAGAGCCCGGTGATTCCGGGGCGCAGCGTGAAATAGGCGTGCCCGTGATAGTCCGCTTTCTGCTGCACCATCATCGGGCGCGGACCCACCAGCGACATGGTGCCGTTGAGCACATTGAAAAGCTGCGGCAGCTCATCCATCGAGGTCTTCCGCAGCAGCCGGCCGAACCGGGTGATGCGCGGGTCGTCTTTCAGCTTTTGCGTGCTGTCCCATTCCGCCCGGGCATGCGGATTGTCCTGGAGAAAATCCACCAGCGCCGCATCGGCATCGCGGATCATGGTGCGCAGCTTCCACATGCGGAAATGCCGACCGTCGCGGCCAACACGCATCTGCGAATAAAACGGTGTGCCCCCGCTCAGGCTCACCACCAGCGCGAGGATCCCGATCAGCGGGACCAGCACAGGAGCTGCGATCAGCACCAGAACGAGGTCGAAAAACCGTTTGAAGAAATTTCTGTAAGGCCCTGAGAGCGAGATTTCAGATGTTACAAAGCGGGCTGAGGCATTTGTCTCAACATCTGTCGATAAATCGGGAACATGTAATGTCATAACTAACTCTGGCTGACAGCCAACCCCTCGCAATAAGACGATGAACAGGGCGTGCCGTTAATACAGCTGTCCCCCGCTCACAAACTGGATACACCACGGGACGTTATCACCCGGTAAAATTTTAATAAAGTAATGAATGCCCTGGAATCGCCGCAGTGATCTGACACACCGGTACCTTTGGTTAATTTCTGATCTTTTTCCAGTATCTTAAGGGGCACCCTGCCCTGACCGTCGCGCATTTGCCAGGCAACGGGCCGGATCCGTGCTGCACAATGCCCGGGGGGCCTGCGCATTATTTCCGAAACGGGAACAATCGCGTCATCATTCAGGCCGGATCTCGAATCAAACCCGCTCAGCCGCAGAGCTTCCTTGAAATCCGGGCTGCGGAATGCCATTCCCGGCAAAGTTGGCAGTTGCGTACGGTTTGCCTTAATATCGCCGTGCTAATTGACCATTGGCTGCGTATATTAGTGATATCTCCGGGTGTCGGAGAACAAGAGTAAGTGTGGTGCTGTGAGCCGGGAACTTTACACAGAGTATTTCAACTTCACCGAGCGGCCGTTTTCGCTGCTGCCGGATCCGGATTTCCTGTTCTGGTCACCGGCCCACGCGCGGGCTTTTTCTATTCTTGAATACGGTCTGGTCACCCGTGCGCCGCTGACCGTCGTCACCGGCGAGGTCGGCACCGGCAAAACCACCCTCGTTCAGGCACTGCTGCGCAACATTGACGAGGACGTCACCATCGGCCTGATTTCTAACGCCCAGGGCGGGCGCGGAGATCTGCTGCGCTGGGTGCTGAGCGCGCTGAGCATCACGCCGGATCCTTCGGGCGATTATGTCACCCTGTTTGAGCAGTTCACGGATTTTGTGATCGACGAATACGCCCGGGCCCGTTTTGTGGTGCTGATCATCGATGAGGCGCAGAACCTGACCCATGAGGCACTCGAAGAACTGCGCATGCTCACCAATATCAACTCTAACAAGGATGAAATCCTTCAGCTTATCCTGCTGGGACAGCCCGAGCTGCGGGATATGATCACCGACCCTGCCCTGCGCCAGTTCGCGCAGCGGGTCACCGCCACCTACCATCTCGACCCGATGGATCTGGCCACCGCCCGCAAATACATCCACCACAGGCTCGAACATGCCGGCGGCACCGGAAAAGAGATCAGCCCTCAGGCGGTCCGCCTCATTCATGAGACCTCGGGCGGCATCCCCCGGATGATCAACAAGATCTGCGATCTGGCGCTGGTCTATACCGCCAGTGCCGGTCACAGAACGGTCAGCCTGACCACCGTGCGCGAACTGATCCGCGACGGGGTCATCCTGCCCACGCGGCCCCTGCCGCTCTTTCTCGAAAACCCTGTTGAATTTCCCGAAAAGGCTGCGGAATGAACTTTGATCTGCAATTTTATCGCGGCCTGATCTTCCGGCGTCTGCCGGTGATGACTGCGCTGTTTCTGCTCTGCGCGGTGACGGCTACCGTCCTGGCCCTGAAACTGCCGCCCACCTATACCACTTCGGCACGCCTGCTGGTCGAAGAACCGCAGATCCCGGACAGCATGATCGAAACAGTCGTGGAAACCGACGCAGGACAGCAGCTGGAGGTGATCGAACAGCGCCTGTTGACCCGCGCCAATATGCTCGATATCGCCCGGAAATTTAACGTCTTTGAAGATATCCGCGACATGTCCCCTGACGAAATCGTCGAAGGCATGCGCCAACAGACCAACGTGCGCCGCACCGGCGGGCGCGGGCAGGCCACCCTCATGAGCGTCAGTTTCGAGGGGCGTTCGCCGCGGATCGCAGCCAATGTTGTGAATGAATATGTGACCCTGATCCTGCAGGAAAGCAGTGATTTCCGCATGGGCCGCGCCGAAAGTGCCCTGAGCTTTTTTGAGCAGGAAGTACAACGCCTCAACGCTGATCTTTCGACGCAGAGTGCTGAGATCGTAAAGTTTAAAAACGCCAATGCGACCGCACTGCCGGATGATCTGCCTTACCGTCAGGGACGGGTGAGCCTGCTGCAGGAGCGCCAGTCCAGACTGGAAAATGATGTCGCGGTTCTGGAAAAGCAGCGCGACGATATGGTGACCATCTTTGAGGCCACAGGCCAGATCGGACCCCAGGGTGCTCCGAAATCACAGGAAGAGGCACAGCTTCAGGCGCTCCGGAGCGAGCTGAACAGTGCGCTGGCCATTTACTCTGAGACCAATCCCAGGATTACCCTGCTGCAGAACCGGATCGCACAGATGGAAAAAACGGTTCAGGAACAGATGTCCGCCCCGGGCATAGCCGGCACCGCGAATGGCGAACCCGCCTCTCTGATGGATGTGACTCTTGCCGAAATGAACCAGCGCATCGATGCAATGAAGCAGGAGTATGGCAACGTCTCCCGGGAACTCCAGGAACTTATTGCGTCTATTCAGGCAACCGCCGGCAATGCCATCGCCCTCAATGCGCTGGAACGCGACTATGAAAACGTCCAGGCCCGTTATAATGACGCTGTCCGTAACCTCAAACAGGCACGCGTGAACGAACGTATCGTAGTCAGCGCTCAGGGCCAGCGGGTCACCGTGATCGAAGGAGCAAACGTGCCCCAGGAGCCCTCCGGCCCGAACCGGATCAAATTCATCGCCGCCGGGATCGCCGCGGGTGGCGGCCTGGCCGTCGGGTTCTTCATGCTGCTGGAGCTTCTGAACCGGTCTATCCGGCGACCCTTTGAGTTGCAGTCTAAGTTCGGGATCGTGCCGCTTGCCGTCATTCCTTACATGGAATCCACCCGGGAGCGCTTTATGCGGCGCGCGGTTCTGCTGGGAGCCTTCGTGGCTGTCCTGATCCTGGTACCAACAGCGCTCTGGTATATCGATACCCGGTATATGCCGCTTGATATTCTGGCCAACAAAGTTTTCGACCGCCTGGGTATTTCCTGACGCGCCCTGCCCCCACCCAATAAACGGATCTGCACAGATATGGAAAAAATTCAGGCTGCACTTGAGAAGGCCCGGGCCCGCCGGGAGACCGCGACACCTGATGCCGCCCCGCGCCGCAAAGCAGGCGGGCGACCGGTCACGGGCCGTGCTGACCGGCTCTGGAATGAATTGCCGGAGATTGAGCTGTCGGGCGAGGCCCTCAGCCACCACCGTGTCGTCACCCGGCAGGCCTCTGAAAAGGCCACGCCCTTTGACATCATGCGCACCAAGATCCTGCTGCAGATGAAACAGAACGGCTGGAAACGGCTGGCCATCACCTCACCCATGCCCAAAAGCGGCAAAACCACCACAGCCTGTAACCTGGCGCTGGGGCTCGGCCGGCAGAGCGGGCTGCGCGCGATGCTCTTTGATCTGGACCTGCAGGACCCGTCCGTGGGGGAATTTCTTGGCCATACACCCACCGCGCCGATCTCGGATGTGCTCCAGGGCACCGTCTCTTTTCATGAACAGGCCGTACGTATCGGCTCTAACGTCGCGGTTTCAGCCTCTACACAGATCGAACAGGACCCGACCCGGGTGCTGCTGTCCTCCCAGACCTCAGAGACGCTGGACAGCGTTCAGTCGGCTTAGTCACCCGATCTGATGATTTTTGACATGCCGTCAATCCTCGTGAGCGATAACACCCGCGCGTTTCTCAGCAATGTGGACTGTGCGGTCATTATCGCGCGGGCCAACAACACCCGCTACGGTCACTTCGATGCCTGCGAACGGGAAATTGCCGAATATACCAATGTGCTGGGCGTTGTGCTGAATGCCTTCCCGACCAAAGACACCCCGGGACAATCAGACTGAGATAGCCTCGTTCGTCTGCTGCTCGCCTTCGGCGCCGGGCGCAACCTGCACACCTGCCGGACGGCCTGTCTCACGATCTCTCTGGCCGCCCATGTGTTCGCTCTCTTCGCCCGTCATCTTTTTCTCAAAAGCACCCGCCTGCACAGAACCGCGCCATTTGAATCGGGTGGCGATGTTCGCGGACAAAAAACCC
>CBDUCB010000124.1:0-9994 GCA_965365545.1 uncultured Roseobacter sp.
CACGCCAGCAAAATTTCTGCGCTACTGCGAACCCGGTCTGAACTTTTGCGGCGGCTACGTGTCCGCCGGCGACAATGTGCCCGGCCTCAGAAAGCAGGGACCGACCTCATCTCAGAACCCTGATCCCAAGATCCATATCAGCACAGTCACCCTGTTGAGAAAATTAGTTGTCAGGATGCGCATTGAGCTGAAGCCGTGCCGGACAGGCAGAAAACCCTGCGTCAGGTAACTAACCGTGCGGAAGTTTCAAATCTGCCGGCTCAGCCCCTGCGCGCCATACCGGTCCGGCCTGGATTATAGCTGTATATAGCGAGGGACATGAACACGATGCCCTCCAGCAACGTCCAGCCTAAAGCAGGCGCATTCAACTGACCGTATAATGCAAACCGGATGAGTTCGACTGCATGTGTGAACGGATTGGCCGAACAGATGGCGTATAAGATCTCTGAGGATTCTGCCATTTTCCAGAGCGGATAAAGAGCGGAGGATAAAAAGAACATCGGAAATATCACGAAGTTCATGATGCCGGCGAAGTTTTCAAGTTGCCGGACATAACCCGACAGCAGCAACCCGAGAGAGCCGAGCATCAGCCCGGCTACGATCAGCGCAGGCAGTACCATAAGGTACCCAAAGGGCGGCACAACAATGCCGAACGCTGCCGTGATTGCCAGAAAAGCATATACCTGAGCAACGGAGATGACGGTGGCGCCTGCCAGCTTGCAGAACAGCAGCCACCAGCGTGGCAAGGGAGATGTCAGTAACAACTTCATCGAACCCATCTCCCGATCGTAGACGAGGCTGAGAGATGACTGCATGCCGTTGAACAGCATAACCATCCCGCACAACCCGGGAACGATATAGACCTCATAAGAAATATAGGTCTGATAAGGAGGGATAATGCTCAGACCAAGTGCTGCGCGGAAGCCTGCGGCAAAGACCAGCAGCCACAGAAGGGGACGTATCAGTGCGGCGGCGAAACGTTCGCGTTGCTGCAGAAACCGAAGCGCTTCGCGGAATACAATGGCCCGGAATGACGTCAGATAAGGGTTCACGAGGGTGCTGCTCCAGTCATCTGCAGGAACCGGTCCTGCAAAGGCTCTTCCCCGCATATACTGCCTGCCGATCCGACGGCGAGGACCTTTGCCTGATGCAGCAGAACGATGTGATCGTCGAAGCGGATTTCATCCGTCAGATGCGTTGCCCAGAGAACTGTTGTTCCCCGTCTGGCCAGATCATGCACGTAATCTGTGATGCCCCGGCGAGAGGCCGTGTCCAGTCCCGCGGTTGGTTCATCAAGCAGCAGAACATCCGGTTCCGGCAAAAGAGCGCGGGCGATCTCTGCACGACGCCGATGGCCGCCGTTCAGGCTGCGCGCCTTCTCTGCGGCCCGCTCGAGCATGTTAAGGCGATCGAGACATAAATCGATGCGTTTGTCTGCCGTAGCACCTGACAGCCCGTGAAGCGCGGCGAAGTATCTGAGATTTTGCCGTACCGAGAGTTCCAGATCCAGAGTGGGCTTCTGGAAAACCACGCCGAGGTGAGACAGTGCCAGTCGCGGGTTGTCATCAAGATCATAGCCCGCGATTTCAATCCTGCCTGATGACGGGCTGAAGAGCCGCGTGAGAAGATTGAAAAGGGTGGATTTTCCGGCACCGTTCGGGCCCAGCAATGCACAGAACGTCGCAGGCGGCACCTCAAAACTCACGTCATCAAGCGCCACACGCGATCCGTAAGCATAGCTGATCCCTGAAACGCTGAGCCCGCTCATTTCAATACCGCTCCGTTTTGCCGGCATTACCACAATCCGGACAGATCAGATCCGCAGGCCGGGCATACGGTATGATCGCTAATTCAAAAGCCTGTGCAGGTACAGTACTCTGTGGAGTTATTCGTGTGCGAGGTCAGTCTTCCGGCACCGCGCGCCACGCAGCACCCCAGGGGTATCGGCCGACCTTTATCGATTTCAGAGCCGTACGCGCGGGTACATCGATCACTGTCACGTCACCGGACACGCCGTTTGTCGTAAACAACAGGGTCCCGTCATCGTTGAACGCCATATGCCAGACGCGTCTGCCCACAAGTATGTAATCTTCGACCAGATAGCTTTGCGCACTGACGACAGCAACATGACTGGCGCGGCTGAGTGCCACGAAAACGTGAGTGTCGTCCCGTGTAAACTCGAACCCGACCGGCATCATCAAATCAGAATGTACTGTTGGTATCTCAAAACGGATTTTGCCCTTTTCGGTTTGTGACCGGACATCAAAGACGGTGATTGTGCCGCCGATCTCTGAGCTGACCCACAACTCGGATCCGTCGCTGCTGAACCGGGCGTGACGGGGGCGGTTGTCAACAAGGCTGTTTGCAAAAATCTCATGGGTCCCGGTATCAATCCAATGCACAATATTCGTATTCTCTGAAGTGGTCACAGCGATTTCGCCGTCCGGTGACACGGCCATGCCTTCAGGTTCAATACCAACGTTGATACGGGCGATGATCTCGCGCGTCGTTGTATCGACGACTGTCGTGGTCGCATCGTCCTCGTTTGCGATGTACAGGTGCCGGTCGTCGGGGTGTAAAACAAACTGTCCCGGGTCCTGGCCAGAGGGCAATTCGTGCAGAACCTCCCCCGTCTGTGGATCCATAACCTGCACGACATTCCTGTCGGAGGCGCTGATATACAGCCGGGAGAAATCTTTGGAGAAGGTTATTCCGCGCGGGCGTTCGCCGGTCGGGTAGGTCCTGACAACTTCCAGGGTATCCGTCGAAATGACTGAAACTGTGTTGTCCTTTTCATTCGTGACCCAGACTTCTCCGGCAAATGCGGTAGAAAAAAACATACAGAATGCCGCGGTGATACGGATCATCGGAACGCGTCACAAGTGCTTTCGGGACGATCAGTGCCCAGAGTATCGAGGTCATTCGTCTGGTGCATGAAACCCTCCAGTGGAACTGACGCCACAACCCCGCGTGCGTGCGTCAGTGCGATGGGTTGGCGAAGTTGCCCGTTCCAGCTTCGGAACGTCAACGGACGCCCCTTGAAACCTGCAAGCTCAAACGCGTCGGAAAGAATGTAACTGCGAAGCCCGAGCGGGTCGCCCGAGCCTGTGCGGGACACTGCTTCGCCAATCACACGCAACGCTGCCCAGGCTGCATAGTCCTCAGATGTCATTCCGCGTCCCGCCAGTTTTTCAAAGCGCCTTTGCAGCTGCACTGCTCCCCAGTCTTCAATAACGGGGGACCAGGTGACCGGGGTCAGTCCTTCCGACCCCGCAACCGGTCGTGGCTGCCAGGTGTTGTACATGACATAGCGGCCAAAATCGTGTACTTCGTCAGCGACGATCAGCGTATCATAATCACCGAAATCCTGAGTGAAAAGAGGCACTTCCGCTGCTGCACTGCGGCGCATGCCGGCACTGAAATCCCATGTCTTTTCAGCTTTCAGGGTCAGTCCGAATTTCTGCAGCGATCGTCGCACAGCAGCGGCATAGGACTGGTCTTCGGCATGCACGCCGGAGATCATGACAAGATCGGTGCGTCGTCTGCTCAAGAAAAACTGTGCCAGTGCATCAGTCCGCATAGCGGTTTCCGGGATTGTGTGCAGGAGGTTTGGACGGCAGGCATCATTTCGTAAGCCGGCTTCACCGGATGAAGTATTGAACAACAACGCTCCTGCAGCGCCGGGCAGATCAGCGATCGCCGTGAGAACCTCAGCCGGTGCATCCAGCACAAGCAACTTTGTGCTATCAAGAAGTTGTTTTGCGGCCTCAAGCGGATCTTCTCCAACAGGAACGATCACGGTGTCCAGACTATAGACCTGACCCAGAAAGGCACCGGCCGTACTGATTTCGGCCAGCGCGGTCTGCGCGCCTGCGATTCCGAGATCGTCGGGAATCCGGTCCAGAGTTGTGAGGACCGGGGGGCGCGGCGTCTGAACGCTCAGGTAAGCTATTTCAATACTGTCGTTGGCGGCCGCCGAAGAAGCGGTCCAGAGCGCAAAGCACACAACCAGGATTCCGGTCCTGAACCTGCCTTCGACCATTATTGACGTACCACCTATATTGTGGCGGATGCTTCGGGATTTCGACATGACGAAAACCACCCTTCGACTGTGCGCATGGTGGATCATGTTCCGGGAGAGTTCAAACAATCATCTGCAATGCATGTGACCAGTTTTTTTGGGGGCCCTGCTCTGGCTTATCACAGGATTTGTTGCTCCCGCGCGTCGGGATCCTCTTTGCCCGTCAATTCTCTCTTTGAGAACTGCTTCAAACAATACCACCGCGGGGGAATTGTAAGTACTACAGGAAAATCCGACGGGGACTGCCCCCTCAGGAAGGCCTTTCGAGTTCGCGTCCGATTGAGCTGGCTGACGTTTCGCCCACCAAAAACGTTGACAACTTCAAGTGTTTACAGAGTACTGTGGGAGTCCGTGAACATAACCCGCCAGAACGGCGGATTGTATTTGCTGAACCAAACGGGAGGAAAGAAATTATGAATGGACGATTGATTGCGGGGCTTCTTACGAGCACCGTTCTGGCAACCGCTGCCGTGGCCCAGGACAATATGGACAAGCTCGGTAACATGCAGAAAACCGATGCGGCGCATACGTTTATCGACCAGGAAGGCGAGCGCGCTGAAGCACTCAGAGAGATCATTCCGAACATCAATGTGCCTGATGGTTTTGAGGTAAGCCTTTATGCAGTTGTGCCCGATGCACGCTCCATGGCGGTGGCCCCGCAGGGCACTGTCGTCTTTGCCGGAACACGCAAGGACAAAGTCTGGTCGATTGTCGACCGCGACCGTAACCGCGTCGCCGACGAGGTGAAGGATTTTGCGCCATCGGTTACATTTGACATACCAAACGGTCCCTGCTTCTCGCCCGACGGTTTTCTGTTCATCGCAGAACGTAACCGCGTTCTGAATTTCCCGGCCGCAGAGTTTTTCTTTGAAGGACCTGACCCTGCCGTTGCAGTCGTCGTGCCGCAGGGAGAACTGGTGCCGGCTGAAGAAGAGAGCTTTAACCACACGGCACGGGTGTGCGATATCGGCCCCGACGGCAAGATATATATCTCACTCGGACAGCCGCATAACGTGCAGCCGCTGGACAAGATCGAGATGTACGACAAAATCGGCATCGGTGGCATCATCCGCATGAACACTGACGGCTCGGGACGCGAAGTCTTTACCCGCGGTGTGCGGAACTCAGTCGGCCAGGACTTTAACCCGGAAACCGGCGAGCTTTGGTGGACGGACAACCAGGTCGACGGCATGGGTGACGACATTCCACCAGGCGAGCTGAACCGGCAAACCGCCGCAGGGCAGCATTTCGGATTCCCATGGACAAACTCCAGGGTCGAGATCGTGTCCGAAAGCGATTTTCCGCGTCCTGAAGGTGTGGAATTTGTTGAGCCACAGCTTGAGCTGACGGCGCATGCGGCGGACCTGGGCATGAGCTTTTACAAAGGTTCTAGCTATCCGGACAACTACCAGGGCGGGATCTTCTGGGCACAACACGGCTCGTGGAACCGCACAACACCCGTCGGCGCCAGGGTGATGTACACGGCCCTTGACCCGGAAACCGGCGATGCGGTCGGAGCGGAGGTTTTCGCTGACGGTTGGCTCAATGAGGAAACCGGTGAGTACCGGGGACGTCCGATGGACATTGCGTTCCTGAAAGACGGCTCGATGCTCGTTTCCGATGATTTCGCCGGAGCGATCTGGCGCATCGCCTACAACCCGCAACCTGCTGAATAATGCGCAGGGCGGTAACTGTACTTCTCGGCGGGCTTATGCTCGCCGGGACATCTCCTGTGACTGCGGATGACGCAGAAGCAGGTCGAAAGATCGCAAATATGTGCCGGACATGCCATGGTATTGACGGTTATGCACAAATTCCCATTGCCCCTCATATTGGTGGCGAACCTAAAGAATACCTTGAGAACCAGCTCATGGCCTTTAAGACAGGCGCGCGTGAGCACGAGATGATGTCGGTTGTGACGGCGGGCATGTCGGCTCAGCAGATCTCCGATGTCGCGGCCTGGTATGCAGCACACTCTGTCACCGCAACTCTGCCTGACGGCGTTTCCGAAGACGATGCGCCTCAGGCCTGCGTGTCGTGCCACGGGGCGGATGGGATCTCTCTTCTGCCGGAAGCCCCGAACCTTGCGGGTGAGGTAAATATCTACATCGACACTCAATTGAAAGCGTATCGTCTCGGCAAGCGCAATCACGAGATCATGTCAGTCATTGCAGCCGATATGACGGATGATCAGATACGCGCCGTGGCCGACTGGTTCGCGCAGATCGACATTGAAATTACACCGGTTCAGTGATCGCTACGATACATGGCGGCGTCGCAGGTAATATGCGGCGCCGTTTATGCGATAATGCCCTGAGCCGTGTTTATAACCGCCGGTACACGAGGTCCGGAACAACATCGGGCTGAACTTCGAGGTCCAGCAAAGCATCCAGAACCGCGCGCCCTTCAGATTTCGTGCATACCGGATCCGTTGCGGAAGGATCGCCCAGCACAGCCATTGCCTGGCAGCGGCACCCTGCGAAATCCACATCACGCCGCTCGCAGGACTGGCAAAGTTCAGGCATCCAGCTCGTGCCGCGATACGCATTGAACGCCTCACTGTCGTACCAGATCTCTTTCAAAGGGGTTTCGGTTACACGCTGGAAGCAGAGCCCTGGCATCGTCTCCGCCGCATGACAGGGCAACACCGTGCCGTCGGGCGTGATGTTAACGCCTGTCGATCCCCATCCGTTCATACATGCCTTCGGAAAGTCCGAATAATAGTCGGGCGGCACAAAGTCGATAACCATGTCGCCCTCAAGACGAATGCGTGCATCGCGTACCGTTTTTTTGGCACTGTCGACCTGTTCCCGGGTCGGCTGCAAAGCTGATCTGTTTTTCAGTGCCCACCCCTGGAACTGGACACAGGCGACCTCGATCCGCCGCGCTTTCAGACGCAGAGCCATCTCGAGCGTTGCCGGCAGATCATTCAGGTTTTCGCGATGCATCACAGCATTCAACGTCAGTGGAAAACCCATTTCAGCGATGTGTTCGGCCACATGCATTTTGCGGTCGAACCCGCCCTTGTATCCGCCGATGCGGTCCGCAATCCGCGCAGTGACGCCCTGAACCGACAATTGTATGTGGTCGAGCCCGGCGTCCTGCAAGGCATCCAGCCGGCGACGCGTCAGCCCGATGCCGGAGGTGATCAGATTGGTATAAAGCCCTGCCTGTTGTGCTGCCGCTGTCAGTTCCACAATATCTGTGCGGGAGGCAGGTTCCCCCCCGGAGAGATGAAGCTGCAACACGCCCAGCTCAGCGGCCTGCGAGAATATATCAGCCCATTCGGCAGTTGTCAGTTCACGATCCTTTCGTGTGAGCTCCTGCGGATTTGAGCAGTAAGGACAAGAGAGCGGGCACCTGTGCGTGAGTTCAGCAAGCATCGCAAGCGGGGGGTTAACCATCGGTGCTGTCCACCAGCTTTTTGTTGCCAAGGTCTGTCAGGAAATCTGCAACATCCGTCGAGATATCTTCCTTCGGGGCGTTATAGATCTCCGCGAGCTTTGCTGAAATCTGGTCGAGCGTGGAGACCCCGTCGACCTGATCCAGTATGGCGCAGCCGATCTCATCAAGCATCAGAACCCGCTCAGGCCCCAGCAAAACAGGAACCCCGCGCACTTTGTCAAAATGCCTGCGGACCCCCCGTGGTAATAGAGGCACGCTCAGGGGTGTCATTGCAGCAAGCCCTCTCCGGGTTGCCACGCGCCGGGTGGGATGCGCGCGGGAGAAACATAGGCCGAATAAAGTGCATCCAGCTGCGCCCAGAGCACCTCGGTCTTGAAGATGAGCGCGTTTGCGGCTGCGTCCTGATCGGCTTTGGTCACCGCATGATCCAGAACCCATTGCAGTCCGAAAGCCACATCCTTTGGCGCCTCCGAAAGACGGTGCCGGAAATAGGAAATCGTATCAGAATTGGCGAAATCATAGTGCTCCAGAAGACCTGCAATCCGGTCTTTGTGAATTTTGGGTGCAAAGAGTTCTGTGAGCGAGGACGCAACAGCCGGCAGCATCGGCTCGTCCCGCACAAAACGGACGTATGCGTCTACGGCAAAGCGCGTTGCGGGAAGAACGCCCTGGGCCGATGATACGTAATCCGGATCAAGTCCCACGCCTTCGGCCAGTCTGAGCCACCGGTAGATGCCGCCGGTCCCGTCCTCTGTGCCGTCATGGTCTTCAATGCGCCGCCTCCAGCTGCGGCGCAATGCGGGGTCGGTTACGCGAGAGAGAAACGCCGCATCCTTCATCGGAATGCGGGACTGATAATAGTATCTGTTGATGACCCAGGCCCGGACCTGATCGGGGGTGCAGCCACCTGAATGCAACAGATGGTGGAACGGGTGCTTGTCATGGTAGCGCTCGTCGCCGATCCGATGGAGCCTCGCTTCAAATGAAGTGCAATCCGGTGTGAGACTGTTCAAAGTTCTATCTCCATTCCGTCATGAGCTATTTCCCAGCCTGAATTTTCCACCTGCGTGCGCTCAACGCCGCCCGGCTGCAGGATCGGGTTGGTATTGTTAATGTGCACCAGGACTTTACGGGCCGAAAGGGCGCCGAGGCGGTCGAGGCTGCCGTCCTGTCCGCTCAGGGCGATATGGCCCATGCGCGCGCCGGTTTTGCGGCCTGTACCTGTTTTCTCCATATCATCGTTTTCCCAGACAGTGCCGTCAAACATCAACAGATCAACATCATTCAGTCGCGAAACCAACCAGTCGGGCAGCGCGGCACATCCAGGGATGTAAGCGGCCCGCTTGCCATCAGCTTCCAGCAAAAGCCCTATCGTCTGATCGCCGACCGCCTCCAGTTCAAGGGCTGCCTCGTCTTCCAGAAACAACGCAACTTTGCCGGGCACTGAGAAAGGTGTGACCTTGAGACCCGGGACCGGTTCAAACATGTCGTCAACCGACACCAGAGTGCGTTCGACGAGTTTCGTATCCAGCACGTTGAACACGGAATTTGTCGTCAGAATATCCATGCCGCTTCTGGTTGCGAAAACCGTGAAGGGCGTTTTTTCACGCAGGGTCAGTAATCCCGCAATGTGATCGATGTCGCCGTTGGTGAGAACAACCGCTGTAACAGGAGTGCCGCGCAGGGAGGCCGGCCAGAGCGCTTTTGTGCGCTGCAACTGGGCTGCGATATCCGGTGATGCATTCAGAAGCACCCATCGATCCCCGTCGGCGGAGACTGCAACCGATGACTGCGTCATCGGGGCGATCTTACCGGCACGCGCGTCCTGACAGTTTGCGCAACCGCAATTCCACTGCGGCAAGCCGCCGCCCGCGCCCGCACCAAGTACGATCAGTTTCATTCCGGCACACCCCCAATGACCGTATCTGACCTGAGATAGCGGCGGTCAGGCGGCACAAAACGAACAGGCAATAGTTCAGTTGTCACAGAAAGCCCTCTCAACTGCAGCCATACCAAAAGAGGGACGCTGCATCCCACTCCTTTCAACATTTATCAATTCGAATTGCTCTGCAATAGCATTGGAGACGTGAAACCCCGTCTTGCCACTGTCTCTGCAGGACGCACGCTGCGTTTATGCCCTGCAGGAGATTGCAGAAATTAACCCGGTTTTGTTTTTGAGATCCGCTTTGTCGCGATTGTCGAAGCGAGGAGACGAAAGCTTCCGGTGCGTATTCCGAACACGAAATCTGTTGTGCGTTCGGTTGCCCTTGATCATCTGGGTCAGGAGAACCCGCCGAAACCATGGAGAAATTACCGGGTTCAGGTTGATACCGTTTCTGCGATTGTATCTCCGGACCGGTATGTCAGTTGCGGCCCGGGTTGTCAGGATCCCGTGCCTGCGTACATGTTCGCCGATAAAAGAAAACGACCGCAGAACATTCCGCGATCGTTTCAGCGGGCGTCAGTTAAACAGCCCATTTGGTCATGACACAGCAAAGCGATATGCCG
>CBDUCB010000125.1:0-9950 GCA_965365545.1 uncultured Roseobacter sp.
CACCTTGCCCGTCGCCCGGGCATAGCCGTCGGCCATGAAGCCCGCCCCCTGTTCATGACGCGCCAGCACATGGGTGATCCCCGCCTCTTCGATCCCGCGGTACATTTCCTGATTATGCACGCCGGGGATGCCGAAAATCGTGTCGATCCCACGGTCTTTGAGCATATGCGAAATCTGCGCGCCAAGCGGTCGTTGCATATCAGGCTCTCCAGAAATTGACGGTCAGAATGGCGTAAACCGCAAGCAGTTCCAGCCGCCCCAGCAGCATCGCGACGGTCAGCATCCATTTGGCGGCATCGTTGAGCCCGCCGAAATTGCCCGCCGGCCCGATCTCATCGCCCAGCCCGGGGCCCACGTTCGACAATGCCGTTGCAGCACCGGAAACGGAGGTGATGAAATCAAGCCCGGTCAGGCTCAGCGCTACTGACAACAGCCCCAGCGTCACCACGAAAAACATGAAGAAGGACATGACCGAGCTCAGGACTTCTTCATCGACGGGTCGTTTGTCATACCGCACGACAAAGACACCGTTGGGCGAGCGGATGCGGCGCAGCTGCATCTTGATCGAGGCAAAAAGCAGCTGGTACCGGAAGATCTTGATGGAGCAGGTTGTGGAGCCCGCACAGCCGCCGATGAGCCCGATGAAAAAGAACATCGAAACAATAAACGGGCCCCATCCCATGTAATCGACCGAGGCATAGCCGGTGCCGGTCATAATAGAGACCGAATTGAACAGCGACTCGCGCAGGGACATGCTCCAGTGTTGCGGATAAACGAACACCAGAGCGACCGTCATCACCGTCGCCACCACGGCAATGGTCGCCACGAAAACCAGCACCTGGCTGTCGCGCACAAGGGGCCGGCCGTGGCCGTTGATCAGTTGCACATAGCGGACAAAGGGCAGTGCCGCGAGGATCATAAAGGCGGTGGCTGCGTATTCAAAGCTGCCTTTGAAAGCGCCGAAAGATTCGTCGTAGTTGGAAAAACCGCCCGTCGATACCGTCGTCAGCGCGTGCACGGTGGCGTCGAAAGCCTCCATCCCCAGGATCAGATAGACCATCGCGCAGGCCATCGTCAGGCCGAGATAAATAGATGAAATCTGGCTCGCGATCTGACCGGCCCTTGGCAGGATTTTACCCATAGTATCAAAGGCTTCAGATTTGAAGATCTGCATGCCACCGACCCGGAGCTCGGGCAGGAATACCATGGCGACAACAATAATTCCGATGCCGCCCAGCCACTGCATGATGCCGCGCCACAAGAGCAGCCCCTTGGGCAGATCCTGCAGGCCGCTCAGAACAGTGGACCCGGTGGTGGTCAGCCCGGACATTGCCTCGAAAAAAGCATCAATAAAGCGCGCCTCGGTCGCCCCCAGCATAAACGGCAGCGCCCCGAAAAGCGGCAAAGCCACCCAGACGGAAGTGGTCAGCAAAAAGGTCTGCTGGATCGTCAGCCCCTCTTTGACGCCATTGGCACAGGCCACAGACATCAGCCCGCCGGTGAGGATGGTGATCAGCGCGGATTGTACGAAAACCGGCCAGTGACCACGGCCTTCCGCGATATCCACGAGCATCGGCAGCAGCATGGCCACGCCCAGCACGGCCACCAGCAAACCAATTACATATCCGACGGGGCGCAGGTCTAACATCAGCGCAGGGTTGGCCGGCGGGCCGGCAACTGTCAAGCGCCGCTCTGCGGCCCGCCAGATATCTCTTTCAGGCGCGTCTTAGCTGTAGAAAAGATCGCCAAAGACTTCGCGCACGATGTCGTCGCGTTTGATGTTGAGTGCGGCAAGCTCCTCGTCGGTTTTCGACTGCAGGTCCTGCACGAGGTGAAGCCGGCGGTTTGCCTCGGTGCTCAGCACGATCGAGTGGCCGAGCGAAGCAAAGAAATTGCGCAGGCCGCCTGCGACGGTGGCGATGACATCGCGTGAGCTGGCAAAGTGTGCGTCCTGATAGGCCATGATGAACCTCTTACCTTTCCGGTGTTGCGTTACAGCCGGTATATAGGCAGCGAGGTCCGGATTAGAATTGCGCATTCTGCATAGCCGCTACCACCTTTGCTGCGGTGCGGCGCCAATCCGGACACAAAAGCGCGCCCCGGGGGGCGAGCCTTATGTGCGTTGCGCTGATCGCTGGTGCTCAGCCGACGTGGAAGAGCGTGTTAAAGAGCTTGGGATCGATGCTTTCCGAAGCAAATGTACCGCCCTCGACCAGCACACTGACAGCGTCATGGCTGTGCAGGCTTTCCTGGTGGCTGGCCACAACGCGGAAATCGCCGATGCGCACGTCGGCCTGCATCTGCTGGCAGAACAGGCGCGCCGCGTCCTCAACAAAAATCGGATTGGCGGCATTCAGCTCGGCAAAGGCCTGCTCGTCTTCACGCTTGACCATCACCTGGGTCTCCGTGGGCACGGCCCGGCGGCAGGCGTCGATCAGATCCTCGAACCACAGACATCCCGCCGCGGTGTCGAGTTCGACAGAGACCCGCGCCACTGAGCGCTGAGAATGCGGCGTGGCGAGTTGCCCGCGCGTGGCACGGGCATGTTCGGAAAGCTCGAGCGAGCACGGACAGGTCGAAGAGTAGACGTAGTCGAGGTGCATGATCTTTTTGCGCACCCCGCCCTGCTCCACCAGTTCCAGTGCTATGTCGTAATACTGGTATCCCGAAAGACCTGAACGCAGGCTTTCTACTTTCATCGGGAAACTGAAGCGCATCTGGATACGCGCATCAAAACTTTCCAGATCGGTTATGTAATCATCCAGCGCCGCCTCAATGACTTCAAAGCTGAAAGTTTCTTCTGCATGGCGGTAAAAGCTGCGCATGATGCGGGACATGTTGATGCCCTTTTTGTCCGCCTCAAGGCTGACCGTGCCGGTAACCGATGCCTCCAGCGTCAGATCATTGCCGTCACGGGTGTGAAAGCGCACAGGCAGACGGAAATTTGAAATCCCGACGTGCTGGATCTGCTGTCTGGCGCCGCGGATCAGGCTCGACGGGCCGTTCTGCAGATCCGGCAGCGTCGCTTTGTACCCTTCATCTATTGCAAACCCGTCCGGGTAATCGCGTGACAGAGCGGGGTAATCAACGGCATCAGAGCCCGGCACGAGCCGGGCAACCGACGGGTCAAGTTCGAGTATTTCAGTTGCCGACGCGCCGCGGGCCCAGTCGCGCAAAAGGCGCAGAGCGGCTTCTGCTTCGTCGCGATCCGGTGCAGCATCAACTACGGGTGTGTGGATATTCATCGCTATTTCCCTTGTGACAACATGTGATTGTTATTTAGGACGCCTCGGCGCGCTTGCCAATCATACTCACTTATACGTCAGTCGCCGACATCAGGATCACTCGCAGACGCCCTGCACCTGACAAGGGGAAAATCCCGTGTCTGCGTCAGATATTCAGCGCGAAGGCCTGCTCAGGCCCGGTCAAGCGCTGCCAGAATATCCGTAATCAGATCATCCTCATGCTCGATGCCGATACTGATCCGCACGAGGCCCGGCGTGATCCCCAGTTCCTCTTTCTGGTCCTCCGGCAGCCGCTGGTGGGTGGTCGTGGCCGGGTGGGTCATGATCGTCTTGGCATCCCCGAGGTTGTTCGAGATGACACCCACAGAGATGGCGTTCAGAAAGCGGAAGGCAGCCTCCTTGCCGCCGTGCAGATCGACAGAGAGCACTGTACCGCCTTCGCGCATCTGCCGTTTCACCAGGTCGTGCTGCGCGTGGTCCGGATGTCCGGGATAGATGACACGACGCAGTTTGGGGTGGTCCTGCAGGGCCTTTGCAATGGCTGTGGCATTAGCAGTTTGCGCGCGGACCCGCAGGTCCATCGTCTCAAGCCCCTTGAGCATGACCCATGCGGTAAAGGGGCTCATGGAGCCACCCGTGTGCTTCATGAAGGGTTCGACAGTTTTGCGGATGAACTCGCGGGTGCCAAGGATCACACCGCCCAGCGCGCGACCCTGCCCGTCGATGTGTTTGGTCGCTGAATAGATAACCACATCCGCACCCTGCGCGATCGCTTCGGACCAGACCGGCGTGGCAAAAACATTATCGACCAGAACGGTCGCACCCGCGTTATGCGCAAGTTCGGATACCGCAGCGATATCAATGACCTGCAGGGTGGGGTTTGAGAGGGACTCGAAGAAGACCGCTTTTGTGCCAGGACGGATGGCCGCCTCCCACTGCCCCAGATCCGTGCCATCAACAAAAGTCACTTCGACACCATATCGGGTCAGCACCTCTTCGAGCACGTAAAGACAGGAGCCGAAAAGCGCCCGCGAGGAGACCACGTGATCTCCTGCGCGCAGCATCGACATGAGCGCGCCCGAGACCGCAGCCATGCCTGAGGCCGTGGCAAAAGCATCCTCTGCCCCCTCCAGAGACGCGATGCGTTCCTCAAACATCGCCACTGTCGGATTGCCATAGCGGGCATAGATGAATTCATCCGGACCTGCTTCGATAAAACGGGCTTCTGCGGCTTCGGCACTGTCATAGACAAAGCCCTGGGTAAGGAAAATCGCCTCGGATACCTCACCATACTGACTGCGCCGGGTGCCGGCATGAACCGCTCGTGTGCGTTTGCTCAGATCTTTCGTCATCTCTTTCTCTCCCGGCCCTTTCGGGCACAAAAAAACCCCAGACGCGGCCAACGCGACGGGGGTTCCTCATCGGTGACCTTTTAGCGGAATATTTTACGTGGCCCGCAATCCGGTAACAAATCGCCACGCAGAAAGCGTTAGATCAACGGATGTTGCGCGTCAACACCGTCACGTTGCTGTAACAGCATCTTCACACGGTTGTCGTATGCATGTGAGAGACCTCAGCCACAATATCTTGTAGAGAGGGCGCCTCAATGCCACTGCTCAGGATCAACGCGACCCCTCAGGGGTTTGCACTGCATGACCCCGGTCAGTCCGCGCGCCTTCTGATTGCACGGCCCGGCACGGGCACCGGCCCGGTGATCATCATGCTGCATGGCTACAAATACGACCCCTCCACATACGCCCGTTGTCCGCACCACAAAATCTTCGGTACCGGTCCGCGCAGCTGGCCGCGTGCACTGGGCTTTGGCGTGGGCGACCCGCAGGAAGGGCTGGGTATTGCGCTCGGATGGTATGCGCGCGGGCCACTGGCGCGCGTGCACCGCCGGGCGCGTGATCTGGGCGGCAGCCTCGCGACAATCATCTCGCTTCTGCGGGCCAGCGCACCGGAACGGCCCGTACATATCATCGCGCATTCCATGGGTTCTGAAGCGGCGCTCAGTGCGCTGGAACACCTGCCCGCGGGTGCTGTGGACCGTATTGTGCTGCTGACCGGGGCAAGTTTTGCCGGACGCGCGCAGGAAATGCTCCGCACGCCCGCCGGGCGCAGAACCGAAGTTTTCAATATAACCAGCCGCGAAAATGACCTCTTTGATATGGCCTTTGAGCGGCTCGTGCCGCGCTATATACCGGCAGACCACGCCATCGGCCGGGGCATCAGTGCTCCGAATGCCTGTACCCTGCAACTGGACTGCGCCCGTACACTGGATGCGCTGAGCGCCCTTGACCTGCCGATCGGAGCGCCCTCACGACGGATCTGCCACTGGTCGGCCTATACCAGACCTGGTGTCATGGCGCTTTATACGCAGTTGCTGCGCTCCCCTGACAAGCTGCCCTCCGGTCTGTTGCGCAGCGCACTGCCCGTCACCACAGCACCGCGCTGGTCGCGGCTCTTTGCCGGCACCGGGACCGGTGCGGGGCGCTCAGGTGCTGCTTCGGCCCGGCCTGCTATGCCCCTTGCCCTGCGTGTGAAAAACCGCATCATGGCCGGCACACAAGCCCGGGGAAAAAATAATGAGCACGCCTGTTGATCTGTACTTCTGGCCGACGCCGAATGGCTGGAAAATATCCATCGCCCTTGAGGAGATGGGACTGCCCTATGAGACACATCTGATCAACATTGGTGCCGGGGACCAGTTCGCCCCGGAATTTCTTAAAATCGCGCCCAACAACCGGATGCCGGCGATTGTGGATCATGACGGACCCGGGGGCGAGCCGGTCTCGATCTTCGAATCCGGCGCGATCCTGCTGTATCTGGCTGAAAAGACCGGGCAGTTCGGCGGCGGTACCGCGCGCGAGAAAATCGCAGTGAATGAGTGGCTGATGTGGCAGATGGGTGGACTGGGACCGATGGCAGGCCAGGCGCATCACTTTCTGAAATATGCCCCGGCGATGGATCCGCCCAATGATCTTCCGTACGCAAAAGACCGCTATCGCAATGAGACCGCGCGGCTTTACGGTGTGCTCGACCGGCGTCTGGCGCAGAGCGAATATGTGGCCGGCGGGTCCTATACGATTGCGGATATGGCGATCTGGGGTTGGGCTTCGCTCTGGGAAGGGCAGCAGCAAACGCTGGAAGACAAGCCGCATATGGCGCGGTGGCTCGATGCGGTGAGCGCGCGACCGGGCGTGATTGCGGGCCGCGCGCTTCATGCCGAAAAGCGCGGCGATTTCCGCAAGGACAAAGACGCACAGGACAAACTTTTCAAACGAAGCTGATCCGCTGCGCAAACCGCCGGAAAACAGTACAGATTGTCTCGTTTTCCTTTGCATCAGCGGCGATTCTCCTCAAAGGTCCTGCTCGTTGACCTTGGGGGAAGTAACGAGTGGACTACGTGCAAAGCATCATGCCACCGGAATACCTGGTGTTTCTGGCCGGTGCTTTTTACGTTGCCGGCCTTGCGATCACGAACCAGATCGTGCTGCGGCTTTTCGTGCTCGTCGGCACAGGCATTTATATTCTCTACTATGCGATCATCGCCGACCGGCCGCTCTGGGAGGCGATTCTGGTCAGCCTGCTGATCGTTGCAGCCAACCTCTTGGGCCTCACCAGTCTGCTTGCGCGTAATTCGCGCCTTGCCATTCCCCGGGCCCACCGGGACATCTATGCCGGGTTCCCGCGCCTGCCGCCCGGTGATTTCCGGGCGCTGATGAAGCTGGCGACACGCTACAGCGTTGAGAAAGACAAACAGATCACCGAGGAAGGCGCACCCGGTACCCGGCTTTACTATGTCATCAGCGGCTCGACGCTGGTGCGCAAATCTGATCAGGCTTTTGTGCTGCCACCAAATCTTTTTCTGGGCGAGATCGCCTTTCTTACCGGTGTGCCCAGTTCCGCTTCAACCTGGCTCGAAGAAGGTGCCGAGGTTCTGGAATGGCAGTTCGACGATCTGCGCCGCAAATGTGCCCGCAGTGCGCGGTTCCGGCTCGCGCTCGAAGCCGCGATTTCGCTGGATCTCGCGGGTAAGGTCGCCCGGTCCATGGGCCGGGATGCCGTTCGGGTCGATGAGATCCCTGAGCCGATGGTCGACGCCGTGGAACGCGTGCGTGCAAACTAGCTGTCGTCGGTCGTTTCGTCGCTGATCAGATAGGGCTGCAGCGCCATAAACTGCCACATCAGAAAGGCCATCAGGGCCACCGGAAAAGCAAAGGTCTCGATTTTTACCCAGGCATCCGTGGACATGGTGCGCCAGATGATCTCATTGGCCACGGCCATCACCGCAAAAGCAGCACAGAGCCGGCGCGTCAGGATCATCCAGCCTTCATCGCGCATCGGCATCATGTCGTTCATCACATAGGCCAGCCAGGACTGACCCCGCATCAGCCCGATCCCCAGCAGCACGGCAAAAAGCCCGTAAACGATGGTCGTTTTCATTTTGAAAAACCGTTCATCGTTGAACCAGGCAGTAAGCCCGCCAAAGAAAATTACCATGACGGCCGTGAAAATCTGCATCCGGCTGAGCTCTCCGGTGAGTTTCCACAGGATGGCCATGGCCACCAGCAGAATTGGCACAAAGACTATCGCGGCCACGATGAACCCGGTGTATTCAGTGCCGCCAAAAGTAAACACGTCATCCCGGATCCGCAGATAGATCAGGAAAAACGCTATGGTCGGCCCCAGTTCGAGCACCTGTTTTACGATCGGGTTTATCGGTTTGGCCACGTATCCATCCTGCTTGTTATCCGCCCATCTCAACTATCACAGCGCCCAGTGCAATCAATGCCATAAGGGCAATCCGTCGCGGGCCCACTGTTTCGCGCAAGAACAGCCAGCCGATGATCGCGGCAAAGACAGTTGAGGTTTCGCGCAGCACGGCCGCCTCGCCCACCTTATCGAGACGGGTCGCCATCATCACGGCGCCAAAGCTGCAGAAGGCCACAAGGCCGCCGAAAACGCCTTTGATCATCAGCGGTGGCAACTCCGGCCGGTCAGCCATCCGCTGCCAGCGGCGCGCGGCGATGATCGGCATCAGAAAACCGTCGATCATGAAAAACCACGCGAGAAAGGTGAACGGATTGGCCGTGGCGCGGATCCCGTAGGCGTCCCACGTGGTATAGAGCGCCACGAAGAGCCCGGTCATCACTGCAAGCCCCAGGGCTGCGTTCAGCGTATCGCGTTCTGAGACCAGAAAGATCATGTTGTAGACCGCCAGCCCGAAGATCCCCATGAGCAGCACCGCAACCCCCAGCCACTGTGTGCCGGTGAAGGTCTCTTCAAAGATCAGATAGGCCCCGATCACCGTAAACAGCGGCCCTGTGCCGCGCACCACCGGATAAACGACGGTGTAGGCGCCTTTGGTATAGGCCCAGGCCTGGAGCAGCTTGTAGATGACGTGGATGACCCAGACGCCCGCAAAAATGGGCCACATGTGCGGCTCGGGCCATGGCACCACGAAAAGCGCAAAGGGTGCGGCCATCACCATATATGAGAAATCGATCGCGCCGCGGGTCAGCCAGGGATCATGACGCCCCTTTTGCAGCGCGCCGAAAACCGCGTGCAGAAAAGCGGCCATCAGCGCCAGCACCAGCGCCACCTGGTGCCCGGTTTCCGTGCCTTCGATGGAGATCAGCCATTCTGTCATTGCGCGCGCGGCTTACGCCCGCTCTACCCCCATCAGCGCATCAGCGAACTCTTCTGGATCAAAGGCGTCGAGGTCGTCGATCTGCTCGCCAATGCCAATGGCGTGAATGGGCAGGCCGAATTTATCCGCCAGTGCCACGAGCACGCCGCCCTTTGCGGTGCCATCGAGCTTGGTCATCACCAGCCCGGAGACATCGGAGATATCGCGGAAGACCCTGACCTGGTTCAGCGCGTTCTGTCCCGTGGTCGCATCCAGCACCAGAAGCGTGTTGTGTGGCGCGCTTTCGTCCTTTTTGCGGATCACACGCACGATTTTGGCAAGCTCTTCCATGAGGTCGCTGCGGTTCTGCAACCGTCCTGCGGTGTCGATGAGCAGCAGATCGGCGCCATCAGCCTGGGCGCGGCCCATAGCGTCAAAGGCAAGGCTTGCCGGATCCGAGCCCTCGGGCGCTGTCAGCACGGGCACGCCGGCGCGATCCCCCCAGACCTGCAGCTGTTCGACAGCGGCGGCCCGGAACGTATCCCCGGCAGCAATCACTACCTTTTTGCCGGCCGCGCGGAACTGGCTTGCCAGTTTACCAATGGTCGTGGTCTTGCCCGAGCCGTTCACACCGACCACCAGAACCACCTGCGGTGTCCTGGGGTAAAGCGGCAGCGGGCGGGCGACCGGCTCCATGATGCGGGCAATTTCAGCTGACATCAGTTCTTTGATTTCGGCGACAGAGAGTTTCCGCCCGATATGCCCTTCGGCCATATTCGCCACCACACGCAGGGCCGTATCAACGCCCATATCCGCGCTGATCAGCAGCTCTTCAAGCTGTTCGAGCATTTCGTCATCAAGCGTGCGGCGCACGACGGTCTGAGGTGCCGCGCGGCCAAAAAGTCGCCCCAGCATGCCCGGTTTCGCCACCGTTTCAGCCGGGCTGTCGTCACGAAGGACCCGAGCCGAGGCCACTTCGGTGCGCGGCATCACGAGCGGCGCGCGCGATGCCTTTTCAGGCTCCGGCTCTGGTTCGGGTTCGGGTTCGGGTTCGGGTTCGGGTTCGGGTT
>CBDUCB010000126.1:0-9855 GCA_965365545.1 uncultured Roseobacter sp.
GGATTGTAAGGAACAATCCCTGCCCGCCGATATCGTGCTGACCGGCTGACGCAACCCGGGGCAAGGCTCTTCCGGCGCCGGGCTTTGCCGCCTATACTGGGTCCAACATCCCATAAGAGGACCCCGGGCACATATGCCACAGACACAGGCACCCTCGTCTGACCCCGGCTTTAATATTGTGGTCGTCGCCCAGTCGGGCAGGCTCTCCTATGAGGCACTGCTTTTTGCGGCGTCGCTCAGGCACAGCAGCCCGGGATTTGCCGGAAGGCTGCTGGTAGCAGAGCCGCAGCCCGGCCCGCTCTGGCCCGAGGATCCCCGGATCAGCGATGACGCGATCCTCAGCGCACTTACGGATCTTGGCGCTGAAATCCTGCCCTTTGAAAACCGGCATTTCGGAGCCTCATATCCGTACGGCAACAAGATTGAGATGCTGCGCGCGCTGCCCGCCGGCGAGCCGTTTGTCTTTTTCGACACTGACACGCTGATTACCGGGGACATCACCCGCGTACCGTTTGATTTCGACCGGCCCACAGCCTCCCTGCGGCGCGAGGGAACCTGGCCTGATCCGCCGCTTTACGGGCCCGGATACACCGGCATCTGGAAATCGCTCTATGACAAATTCGGGCTCGATTTCGAAAGCTCGCTCGATCCCGGCTACCCGGATGAATACTGGCGCCGGTACCTCTACTTTAATGCGGGCTTCTTCTTCTATCGCTGCCCGCAGGAGTTCGGCGCTCGCTTTGAGGAATACGCGCTGGCGATCCGCGACGCCCCGCCGGAAGCACTGTGCACGCAGACCCTGACGCCGTGGCTTGACCAGATCGCCCTGCCGCTGGTCATCCATGCACTGGGCGGCGGGCGCGATACTCTGCCTGCCGGGCTCCTGGACGGAGAGATCAGCTGTCATTACCGCACATTCCCGCTGCTTTACGCACGTGAAAGTGACGCCGTGGTTGAGCTGCTGGAAACCATCGCCGCGCCCAACCGCCTCAGGAAGGTACTCAAAAGATTTCACCCGATCCGCCGTAATGTATATCAGGGCCGCGGCGCGAAGGTGCGCGCGCTCTTTGACCGTGACAACCTGCCCAGAAGAGAGGCCGCGATCCGCAACCGGATCAGGTCACAAAAGCTCTGGATGCGCTGAGGGCAGCACCCTTGTACCCGTTCGCGGCTTGCCCTAACCATGAGCCGGAAAATCCAGGGAGAATTCCATATGCAAGACGGCCCCGATTACGGTTTCGATACCCTTCAGATCCACGCCGGCGCGCGCCCGGACCCGGCAACAGGCGCCAGGCAGACACCAATTTATAACACCACCGCCTATGTGTTCCGGGACGCAGAACACGCCGCGGCACTCTTCAACCTTCAGGAAGTCGGGTTCATCTATTCGCGGCTGACCAACCCGACGGTTGCAGTGCTTCAGGAACGCATCGCGACGCTTGAGGGCGGCGTCGGAGCCGTCTGCTGCTCATCAGGTCACGCCGCCCAGATCATGGCGCTCTTCCCGCTGATGACCCCTGGCAAAAACATCGTGGCCTCAACCCGCCTTTATGGCGGCACGGTCACGCAGTTCAGCCACACCATAAAACGTTTCGGCTGGTCCTGCACCTTTGTCGATTTCGACGACACAGACGCTGTCAAAGCCGCCATCAACGATGACACGCGCGCCGTTTTCTGCGAAGCCATTGCCAACCCGGGTGGCTATATCACCGATCTCGACGCGATCTCGGAGATCTCGGACGCCGCCGGCATCCCGCTGATCGTGGATAATACGTCCGCCACGCCCTATCTCTGCCGCCCGATCGAGCACGGGGCGACACTGGTGGTACATTCGACAACCAAATACCTCACCGGCAACGGAACCGTTACCGGCGGCTGCGTTGTGGATTCAGGTAAGTTCGACTGGTCGGCCAATGACAAATTTCCTTCGCTCAGCGAACCGGAACCCGCTTATCATGGGCTGAAGTTTCATGAGACCTTCGGCCCGCTGGCCTTCACCTTCCACGGCATCGCCATCGGTCTGCGCGATCTCGGCATGACAATGAACCCAAGCGCCGCGCATTATACGCTGATGGGCACCGAAACGCTCTCCCTGCGGATGGACCGCCACGTTGAAAACGCCGAAAAGGTCGCGGGATGGCTCGAGAAGGACGATCGGGTCGACTACGTCACCTATGCCGGTCTGAAATCTTCGCCCTATTTCGAACGGGTTGCCAAAATCTGCCCCAAAGGGGCGGGCGGGCTGTTCACCTTCGCAATCAAGGGAGGCTATGACGCCTGCGTGAAATTTGTGAATGCGCTGGAGATCTTCAGCCACGTGGCCAACCTCGGCGACACACGGTCGCTGGTCATTCACTCCGCCTCCACGACGCACCGGCAGCTGACGCAGGAGCAGCAGGAGGCCGCAGGTGCGGGACCAGGTGTAGTGCGGATTTCCATCGGCACCGAAGACGCTGATGATCTGATCGCGGATATGGATCAGGCGCTCGCCAAAGCGGTCAGCTGAGGCAAACAGATGAAGGAGCGGGGGGCGCGACCGCCCCCCCGCTCTGCCGTCAGTCTTCGATGGCAAAAATCATTTCGACACGCACCCGGACCGTCTGTTCTCCGGCTGCAACCGGCACATCCGACATGCGGGCCGAGGCCGCCATCTCAAACGCCGGGCCGGGTGCGCCGTCCGTCTCGGTGATCTTCAGCACCGGCCCGAGCGTGACGCCTGATGCCGCTGCCAGCTGCGCGGCCCGGCGCATTGCATCGCGGACCGCCGCGGCACGCGCTCTGTCCTGCAGAGGTTCGGGATCCTGAAAACTGAACCGAAGGCCGTTGAAGGTGTTCGCCCCGTCCTGCACTGCGGCATCAAGTATGCTGCCGACCTGGGCAATGTCGCGCACCCGTACTGACAGCGTGTTGCTGGCCTGAAACCCGGTAATCCGCGGCGGCTCGGTCTGCAACTGGTCACCGCGGCTCCGGACCGGCTGAACCGAGACCGAGCCGGTGGCGATATCACGCGACGCGATCCCTGCAGCTTCCAGCACATCCAGCACAGCCCGCAGATCTTCGGATGTGGCACTGAGCGCGGCACCGGCAGTAGGCGCTTCATGGGTCGCACCGATGGACACTTCGGCCATATCAGGCACTTCAGCGACTGACCCCACGCCGCTCGTGTGAATTGTGCGGGCCTCCTGAGCTGCAGCAGCGAGCGGCATCCAGAGGCACAGCAAGATCCCCGTTCCCGTCAGAAATTTCATCTCAAAGCCTCCCCTGTTTATCCTGCTCCACCACAACACGACCGGGCTTCGGGGAACAAGCGCAAACCCGGCCCTTTTTCTTTCACTCGGCGAAGACCTGCTGTAATGTCCGCGCAGGACGATGGCTTCCTGTCCGTCCTCAAGAGTGACTGGTACACCTGTTGAATGACGCCTGATTTTGCACTGCTCCTGTCGCATGACACTGTTCGCCTGCTGCACCGCGCGGCTGACGGGTGGCATATTGTGGGCGAAGCCGATACAGCCGCGGACGATCTGGATGACCGCCTCGCTATGTTGCGACGCACCGCCACGTCGCTTGCGCGCGGCGGGCTCTTTTGCAAACTCGTTCTGCCCGACAGCCTGATCCGGTATCTCGATGAGACGCCCCCGACACCGGCCGAAAACGTGATGGCCACGGCGCGCCGCCTGCTTGACGGCGCCACGCCCTATCCGGTGGAAGACCTGGTGTTTGATGTGGTCACGGCCAGCGACGGGCGCTTTCATGTGGCCGCAGTTGCCCGTGAAACGCTGGAAGAGGCCGAGGCCTTCGCCGTTGCGCACCGGTTCAACCCGGTGATTTTTTCCGGCCAGTGTGAGGACCAGACCTTTCCGACCGAGCCTGACTTCGGCCAGACCGCTGCGGCCGCAGATCTGCTCGGTCCCGATATCAAAGCCGAAACCGACGATGTGCCCGTCAGCCTGACAAGTGGCCAGGCGCCGGCCGGCGTGGCGGTTGATGCGGATCCGGATGATGCAGACGCGGCGTATGATGCCGGTGACACCACAGAGGGCCATGACAATATATTCGCTGATGCGCCAGACGCGCAGAACGCTGCAGGCGCCCGACCTGAAGAACTTAAACTGGTGGCCGAAGTTCCGGTCGCAGACGCAGCCCCGGAACCGGTACTTCCGACCGCCCCTCGCCTGTCTGAACGGGCACCCCCCTCGCGTCCTGAGGCACCGGCAAAACCGCCCGCCGAAACCGCCGGATCGCTCAGAGCCCCCACAGGTGCCCGTGTCGATCTTGCCGCGATGCATGACCGGGCAGGCAGCGATAACGCCGGACTTCTTGCGGGGTTTCTCGCAGCTGTGGTTGTGGTGGCACTGGGCAGTGGCGCGCTCTGGGCAACAGGTATGATCGGCCACGGCGGGCTGTCTGCCTGGCTCAACCGGCCTTCCGAAATTCCGCCCGATGCACAGTTTGCCTCGCCGCCGCAACCAGCACAGCCAGCACCGGCAACAGAGACCGCAGACCGTCCGGTCCCTGATGAAACCACACTGTCAGCAACGGATACGGCCATTCAGGAAGCGCTCAGCGTTCCTCTGTCGCCCGGGCCCCAACCCGAAACGCCAAAGGTGCCCGCCGATCTGCGGGCAGAGTATGCGGTTACCGGCATCTGGCCTTTTGCGCCCGATGTCCCGCGCCCGCCGGCGCTTATGGATCTTGAAGATATATACGCCACCAGCATTGACCCGGTTCAGACAGCGTTTGATGCCGTGGCCCTGCCGGCCGTACCGGATACGCCGCCTGATCTTTTACTGCTTGCTCCGTCGTCCCCTGCTCCGGCCAGCACCAGCTTTACACTGGACGAGCGCGGGTTCGTGGTTCCAACACCTGACGGTGCGGTTAACCCCGACGGCATCAGGGTGTTCTCGGGCCCGCCGCCCCTAAAACCGCCTGCAGACAGGCCGCGCGCGGCAGAGCCGGGTGAAGATCCGGTGCTGCGCGCACTTCTGTCCGGCTTCCGCCCGAAACTTCGCCCTGCTGACCTGATCGAATCCACGGAGCGGGCCACCCTGTCCGGACTGACCCGCAACGAGCTTGCCCGGTTCCGGCCGAAAATCAGACCGCCTTCTGTTCAGGAAGATGCAATCGCGGCGACCGCAAGTCTGGTCCCCCGTGACAGCACAAACGAGACCTTGCTCGCCGGTCAGGAGACGGAGGCGGACGCCGCTGAGCCTGAAGGCAATGTCATCGGCGTGTCTTTGCGTCCGTCCTTCCGGCCATCAGATTTTGGCCTGACGGTCGCCCGCGCGCAACGACAGGCTGCCACGGCGGCACCTTCGGCTGCTGCGCCGGCCACAGTCACGACAGCGAGCGTGGCACCACGGGCCGTGGCACCCAAAATTCCGTCAAGCGCATCCGTCTCGCGCGAGGCCACGCAGAAAAATGCGATCAACCTGCGGCGCGTCAATCTCATTGGTGTTTACGGTAAACCGTCCGATCGCCGCGCGCTGATCCGCCTTGGCAACGGACGGTATCAGAAGGTGCAGGTCGGCGACCGGCTTGACGGTGGGCGGGTATCGGCCATCGGAGACGCCGAACTGCGGTATCAGAAAAGCGGACGCAACATTATCCTGAAGATGCCGCGCGGCTGATCACAACCGCACAGCAACGTAACCCGGGTCCCGCAAAACGCGCAGGCTTACTCAGCGGCCAGTTCCCCGTTGTCGATCTGTTCCTGTTCGATGCTCTCAAACAGCGCTTTGAAGTTGCCCTCGCCAAATCCATCATCGCCCTTGCGCTGAATGAACTCGAAAAAGATCGGGCCGATCACCGTTTTGGAGAAAATCTGCAGCAGTATTTTTGTCTCTCCCCCGTCAACGACGCCCTCGCCGTCAATCAGGATGCCATGTTTCTTCATCCGGTCCACAGGCTCGTTATGGCCGGTCACCCGGTCAAAGCTGAGGTCGTAATAGGTGTCGGGCGGCCCGGGCATAAACTTCAGTCCACGCGACGCAATCTCATCGGTGCTGTCATAAATATCCGATGCGCCCACCGCGATATGCTGAATGCCCTCGCCGTTGTATTTCTTCAGATAAGAAACGATCTGCCCGGTCTCACCCCGGTCCTCATTGATCGGGATGCGAATGCGGCCACAGGGCGACGTCAGCGCCCGGCTCAGCAGCCCGGAATATTTGCCTTCGATGTCGAAAAACCGGATCTCGCGGAAATTAAAGAGGTCGCCGTAAAAGCGGAACCATTTGTCCATATTGCCGCGGTGCACGTTGTGCGTGAGATGGTCGAGATAGTAAAAACCGACACCCGCAGGTTTAGACTGCGCAATCCAGTTAAACTCCTCGTTATAGGGGCTTGTGTCGTAATACTGATCCACAAAATAAAGCAGGGACCCTCCGATCCCGACAATCGCCGGCACGTCCAGCGCCTTGCCGGAGCCCTCATAGGGCGTAGCCCCTTTTGCAACCGCATGTTCAAAGGCCTTTTGCGCATCAACCACGCGCCAGCCCATCGACGGCGCGCAGGGGCCGTGCTCCGATACAAACCCGGCGGCGAAGCTGTCCGGGTCAGCGTTCAGGATGTAGGTGATATCCCCCTGCTGCCACAGCTCCACCGGTTTCTCGCGGTGTGTCGCCACATGGCTGTAGCCCATGCGTGCAAACAGATCGCGCAGCTCCTGCGGCTCAGGATGTGCAAATTCGATAAACTCAAACCCGTCGGTGCCGACCGGGTTCTCGTCACTGATCGTCGATTTGGGTGCGTCGTGCGGGAAAGGGCCCATGGTGCGCTGCTCCATTAAAGGTGAGAAAAACGGCAAAATGCCTTTGTGCTGAATATACCGGCGGATCTATGCAATTTTCGCGCAAAATTGCAGGTATTAGTAGAATATCATGCGGGGCTTACGCATACTGTGCGGCAATACCGGGATTGCACCGCATCATGATTGACGAAACCGACACGCGCCTTCTCGCGGCCCTTCAGAAAAATGCGCATCTGACCGCGCAACAACTGGGGGATATACTGAACCTGTCCCCCAGCCAGGCCGGCCGCCGCCGCCAGCGGCTGGAGGCCGAAGGCTTTGTCCAGGCCTATATCGCACGTCTTGATCCGGCGCATCTGGGCCTGCACGTGCAGGGCTTTGTGCAGGTTCACCTGGGCACGCACGGGGCGGATCAGTCGCGCAGTTTCGCCCGACTGGTAAATACCCGCCCCGAAATCACGAGCGCATGGACAATGACCGGGGATGCTGATTATCTTCTGCGTGTCTATTGCGCGGATCTTCCCGCCCTGAATGCCCTGATCCACGATGTTCTGCTTGCCCACCCCGCAGTCGCTCGGGTGCACAGTCAGATTGTCATGGACCAGCTGAAGCAGGACGGACCTCTGCCCACCTGAAACCAAATCTCCGGGAGACCACGCCGCATGGAAGGCTTTCTCTACCAGGCCTCGATCTATCTTGCCGCAGCCGTAATCGCTGTACCAATTGCCGCACGGCTCGGGCTCGGCTCGGTGCTTGGCTATCTGGCGGCGGGGATCATCATCGGTCCGCTGCTCGGCCTTGTGGGTTCTGAGACGCAGGACCTGCAGCACGTCGCAGAGTTCGGCGTCGTGATGATGCTCTTTCTGATCGGTCTTGAGCTTGAACCGCGCGCCCTCTGGGACATGCGGCACAGGTTGCTGGGGCTTGGCGGTCTGCAGGTGGGTCTCAGCACGCTGGCGATCATGCTGATTGCCATGGCTTATGACCAGCCCTGGGGGGTCGCTCTCGCAATCGGTCTGACGCTCTCGCTCAGTTCGACGGCGATCGTGCTGCAAACCCTGTCCGAAAAGGGGCTTATGCAGACCAACGGCGGACGCTCCATTTTCTCGGTGCTGCTGACCCAGGATATCGCGGTCATCCCGATGCTCGCGTTTTTGCCTCTGCTTGTCGTGACGTTGCCGGTGACGATGGAGCCCGACGGCTCCATTCAGATCGGAAGTGACGACCACGGTCACGGCGATGCGCACCACTCGCTTTCCCTTGTCGAGGGCCTTCCCGCATGGGGTGTGACCCTCGTCACCATTGCAGCAATCGCGGCCGTCATCATTGCCGGCATATTCCTCACGCGACCGCTTTTCCGCTACATCCACGCCGCACGTCTGCGCGAGATGTACACGGCCCTCGCGCTCATGATTGTGGTCGGGATCTCCTTTCTGATGACCCTCGTGGGCCTCTCGCCTGCCCTCGGCGCGTTTCTGGCCGGTGTCGTTCTGGCAAACTCCGAGTTCCGCCACGAGCTTGAGACCGATCTTGAACCCTTCAAAGGGCTGCTGCTCGGCCTCTTTTTCATCACCGTGGGTGCAGGCATAAACTTCACGCTGCTCTTCGCGGATGCTCCTGCCATCGTCGCCATGGCTTTGTTGGTTATTTTCGTGAAAGGGCTGATCCTTTATATTCTCGGGCGGGCTTTCGGGCTGCGCGGACGGGACCAGTGGCTCTTTTCTCTCGGGCTTGCTCAGGCCGGCGAATTCGGCTTTGTGCTCGTCAGCTTTTCAGTATCCAACGGGGTCATTCCGCGGGATGTGGCTGAAACGCTGCTGCTGGTCATCGCGCTCTCGATGCTGATCACGCCTTTGCTGTTTATGCTTCATGATTTTCTGTCGAGCAGAATTTCGGACACCACCGAAGAGCAACAGGAGGACGCCATCGACGAAAAGGGACCTGTGATTATCGCAGGTGTCGGACGATTTGGTCAGATCGTGAACCGGCTGGTGCAGGGGGCCGGATTTAATACCGTCGTTCTCGATCATGATATGGAAACGATAGCCGTGATGCGACAGTTCGGGTACAAGGGCTTTCTGGGTGACCCGACCCGCCCGGACATCCTGCGCGCGGCCGGTATCAACGAGGCATGGGTGCTTGTCGTCGCTCTGGACGATCCCGAGGCTGCGATCAAACTGGTCACCTACGCCCGCAAAATCCGCCCCGGCCTGCATATTGTCGCCCGCGCGCATGACCGGACGCATGTGTACCGGCTCTATCAGGCCGGCGCCGACGACATCGTGCGCGAAATGTTTGACAGCTCCCTGCGGGCCGGACGCTATGTGCTGGAAAACATGGGACTGAGCGAGTTTGAAGCCAGCGAAGCGGAAAAGATATTCTACCACCACGACCGGGATTCCGTGCGGCAACTGGCTGAACTGTGGAAACCCGGTGTCGCGGCCGCTGACAACCCGGCCTATGTTCAGCGGGCCAAGGAGTTGCAGAAAGAACTGGAAACCGCCTTTCTCAGCCGCGGAGAGAACAAAGAAGACGACGACTGATCCGGGTATCGCAAGAGGATTTAACCGTCTGAGACACCGGCTTCGGCGAAGGTGGCCATGCCGCTCAGGCAGGCCACGGCTGCCTTCAGGACAGGGATTGCCAGCGCGCCGCCTGAAGCTTCACCAAGGCGCAGCCCGAGCGACAAAAGCGGTTCTTTGCCCAGTGCAGCAAGCACCTTGCCATGCGCACCTTCAGCGCTCATATGACCGGCCACGCAGTGATCGAGCGCCCCTGAGCGGGTTTTTTCAAGCGTCAGAGCCGCCGCACTACAGATAAATCCGTCAAGGATCACCGGGATGCGCAGGCTTCGCGCACGCGCGATTGCACCTGCCATCGCCGCCAGTTCACGCCCCCCCAGCCGACGCAGCGTTTCAAGACCGTCGCCCTTGCCTGCATGCAGGCTCAGCCCCTCGGCAACAACACGGGTCTTGGCGGCCAGACCGGCATCATCAACACCTGTGCCGCGCCCGGTCCACTCACCGGCCTCTCCACCCAGAAGAGCCGCCGCGAGGGCGGCCGCCGCCGTGGTATTGCCGATCCCCATCTCACCGCCAACAAGCACA
>CBDUCB010000127.1:0-9829 GCA_965365545.1 uncultured Roseobacter sp.
GATGTGATGGACCGGGTCGAAGCCGCATTTGTCGCCGCGGGTTTTCGGGTCGCGCGCAATGCGCCCTTTGCCGGTGCCTATATTGCTCAGGCCTACGGGCGCCCGTCGCGCGCGCAGCATGCGGTTCAGGTCGAGATCGACCGCGCGCTCTATATGAATGAGACAACCATCCGGCCCAATCAGAACTACGCTGAAGTGCGTCACGCGCTGCGCGCTGTGATCGCGGATATCGCCCGGATCGGCCAGCAGCGGATGCCGCTTGCGGCGGAATAATCCCTTACAGCGGATCAGCGCAGGGCGCGGCCCTTGAGGATCGCGTCCGGGCCGAAGCGCGCGCGGATGGCATCGGTGGCGCGTTCCGCTTCTGAGCGGCGGCGCGCCTGCGGATCCAGCAGATCTCCTGACCGGTCTGCTCCTTCGGCACTGATGAGATCCGAAAGCCCGCATCCGAGCAGCCGGTAAGGGCCTTTATCACCGACCTGATCAAAGAGGCCGCGTGCGGTGCGATAAACTGTATCCGCCATCTGGGTCGGGTCGCGCAGGCTGATGCGGCGGGATATCAGCGAATGATCCGAGCGTTTGAGCTTCAGTGTGACGACGCGGCCCGCGAGGTCTTTGGCTTTGGCGCGGTCGGATACTTTTTCGGCCATCCGCCACAGGTGCCCGTCAAGAAGATCAGGGTCCGCTGTGTCCTCTCCGAAGGTGGTTTCGTTTGAGATCGATTTCACCGGCGCATGGGCCGAGACCCTTCGATGGTCCTCGCCGCGCGCGAGATGCCAGAGCCGGTCTCCCATAGAGCCGAAGCGCGCGACCAGATCGGTACGCTCCCAGCGCAGCAGATCGGAAAACGTACGGATCCCTGCTTTGTCCAGCGAGGCCTGAGCTGCGGCACCCACACCCCAGATCATCCGCACCGGTTTGTCGCGCAGGAATGCATCAGTTTCCGCTTGGCCGATGACCGAAAATCCGTGCGGCTTGTTGAGATCAGAGGCGACTTTGGCGAGAAACTTGTTGTGGCTGAGCCCGACGGAGCCTGTCAGGCCCAGTTCGGTCCGCATCCGGCGGATCAGCCTTGCCAGCATCACTGCAGGCGGGGCCGCGTGCAGCCGGCGCGTGCCGGTAAGGTCGAGAAACGCCTCATCGAGCGACAGCGGCTCGATATCAGGGGTCATCTCTTCCATCATCGCGCGGATCGCGCGTGAGGCCTCAACATAGGCCTCCATACGCGGTTTGATAATCACGGCATCCGGGCAGAGTTTCAGCGCCTGAAACATCGGCATCGCCGAGCGCACACCACGGATTCGCGCCACATAGCACGCAGTCGAGACAACGCCGCGCCGCCCGCCGCCGATGATCACCGGTTTGCCCTCGAGCGTGGGATCATCCCGCTTTTCCACCGAGGCGTAGAAGGCATCGCAATCCATATGTGCGATCGACAGGCCGAAGAGTTCGTCATGCGCCACAACGCGCGGGCTGGCGCAGGACGGACAGCGGCGTCCGGCATCGAATTCTGTCAGGCAATCGCGGCAAAGGGCGGGCATCTGCGTCATCAATGGTTACAGGGGCAGGGTGGCACGATTGTATGCCGCCCCGCCGGAAATGAACAAGCTGTTTCACGGGGCCAGGATCACGCTGCTGACCGAAACCGGCGCTGCCGGTGATCCTGCGCAATACGGGGCCTGACATTCTCTGGCCCGGCGTTCGGGATCTGCCCGTCGGCGGAGGGGAAGTCCGCGAAACACCGGTTGACTGCGTGCGGCGCGAGACAGCGGAGGGGCTGAACATCGCTATGCACCCGGACCGGATCATCCGGGGCAGGAGTTTCCTGACCGACGGGCGCCACTGGTTTTTTGCGCGCATCTTCGGCCGGGCGATGAGGGTCAGTGACGGGAGCTGATGCAGGCTCAGGCGTTTCCCGGGCACCGCCGCGCTGTGCCGTATTTTCGCGACCGTTTGCAGCGCGTTCCGGACGATCCGTGTGGCTGACAGAAAAACCCCCCGCTGCCGAAAGCGGGGGGAGGTAACGAACCTCAGGAAGACGGGGTTCGTCGGGGAGTATCACCTAACGTCAACCTACCACCTGGAAGTGTATTCGCCGAGGAACTTTTCCCTCTGTCTAACTACATACTGTTGTCTGTTGTCGAAGAGCCACAGTTTGTTGCGCCGTATATGGGGCGATTCGGGTATCAGCAGGGCCCTGTGTGTAACTCAGATTATCGCCGGGAAATCAGCCGTTTGGAGCATGGTCTACACGTCCCGTATTTCCGCCAGAATCGCCTCTGCCGCGCTGTGCGGATCTGAGGCTGTCCAGACCGGACGTCCGACAACAATATGGTCGGCACCATCGGATATGGCCTGCGCGGGCGTGGCGACTCGCTTCTGATCGCCGCGCGCCGTACCTGCCGGACGCACGCCGGGTGTCACGATCAGCCGGCCTTCAGCTTCGGGCAGGGCCCGGATCAGCGCCGCTTCCTGCGGGGAGGCGATGACGCCATCTGCCCCTGCTTCGAAAGCCCGCGTGGCCCGGATCCGCACAAGATCGCGGATGTCGCCATCTCGGATCAGCGCGGCGTCGAGGTCAGCACGGTCGAGTGACGTCAGCACGGTCACAGCGAGGATTTTCATCGACGAGCCCGCTGCACCGTTCATGGCCGCCCGCACCACATGCGGATCGCCGTGAACAGTGAGAAAATCCAGATCGAACTGTGCCAGACCGCGGACTGCGGCCTCTACGGTGGCGCCGATGTCAAAGAGCTTCATATCGAGAAAAATGCGCTTGCCGTGCTCTGATTTGAGTTCATTGGCCAGCGCAAGACCGCCGCCGGTCAGCATGCCCAGACCGATCTTGTAGAAACCTACCGCATCCCCGAGCTTTTCGGCCACAGCAAGTCCTGAAATCGCATCGGGTACGTCCAGTGCAACGATCAGCCGGTCATCTGACATATTAATCTCTCCTGATTGCCGGGCCGTGCTTAGGCGCGCGAGGCGTTCTTGTCTATGTGCCGGCGGTGGACGCGCGCAGAAAAAAACCGGGAAGCGCAGGGCAGGTGCGCATCCCGGTAAAGACTGTGATGAACGGCCGGCTGCCCGGACAGGCACTGCGATCCGGTGAAGGGTTCCTGCACGCCGGCCCGCGACCCGGCATTTACCGCCCGTTTGTCGGGCCTGACCAAGCCTACTCGTTACTGTGACGATTGTAATGTTTCGTTTCGCGACATTTCTTCGCGCCCCTTGCCCTTATAGTCTAATACCCGGGGGATCCGCGGTAACGGGGAAAGACCGGCGTAATTTCCCGCCCGTCTGTTGACCGGGATCAAGGCAGACCGGCGTGCCGTTGTCATTGTCAGGACGGGAGATGAGACCCCGGGCCCTTGAAGCGGGCAGGGGCATTGCCCAGATACTAACCGAGGCCTCAGATGCGTGTATGCCGCCAAGCCGGGTACCGCACAGGAGGGGCGCTTTATAAAGGAGAAGACGATGGATCTGACACGGTTCACGGAGCGGTCGCGCGGTTTTATTCAGGCGGCCCAGACAATTGCAACGCGCGAAAGCCACCAGCGGCTGGCGCCCGAGCACATACTTAAAGCTTTGCTGGATGACGATCAGGGTCTTGCGACCAATCTGATTTCTGCTTCGGGGGGTAATCCTGAGCAGGTCACACAGGCGCTCAGCCTTGCCATGGGAAAGATGCCCAAAGTGACGGGTGATGCAGCCCAGGTGTATCTCGATAATACAACACAGAAGGTGCTGGCCGAGGCCGAAGCGCTGGCCAAAAAGGCCGGAGACAGCTTTGTTCCTGTTGAGCGCATTCTGATGGCGCTTTGCATGGTCAAATCCGGCGCAAAGACAGCGCTGGACAGCGGTGGTGTCACGGCACAGGGGCTCAATGCTGCGATAAATGATGTACGTAAAGGCCGGACAGCTGACACAGCGACAGCCGAAGAAGGCTATGACGCGCTGAAGAAGTACGCGACCGATCTGACGGCACGTGCCGAGGAGGGCAAGATTGACCCGATCATCGGGCGGGACGAAGAGATCCGCCGCGCGATGCAGGTGCTCAGCCGCCGGACCAAGAACAACCCGGTTCTGATCGGTGAGCCGGGCGTGGGTAAAACCGCGATTGCCGAGGGCCTTGCACTGCGCATCGTAAACCGCGACGTGCCCGAAAGCCTGCGCAACAAAAAGCTGCTGGCGCTGGACATGGGCGCGCTGATCGCGGGTGCGAAATACCGGGGTGAGTTTGAGGAAAGGCTCAAAGCCGTTCTGACCGAGGTTACGGAGGCCGCCGGTGAGATCATCCTTTTCATCGACGAGATGCATACGCTCGTCGGGGCCGGCAAAGCAGACGGTGCAATGGATGCAGCGAACCTTATCAAACCGGCGCTGGCGCGCGGGGAGCTTCACTGTGTCGGCGCGACGACGCTTGATGAGTACCGCAAATACGTGGAAAAGGACGCGGCCCTGGCCCGCCGGTTCCAGCCGGTGATGATCCTGGAGCCCACGGTCGAGGACACAATCAGCATTCTGCGCGGCATCAAGGAGAAATACGAGCTGCACCACGGTGTGCGGATCTCGGATTCGGCACTTGTGTCTGCGGCGACGCTGAGCCACCGCTATATCACTGATCGTTTTCTGCCTGACAAAGCCATCGACCTGATGGATGAGGCCGCTTCGCGTCTGCGCATGGCTGTGGACAGCAAGCCCGAAGAGCTTGATGCGCTGGACCGCCAGATTATGCAGCTGCAGATTGAAGCGGAAGCGCTGAAGAAAGAAGAGGACGCAGCCTCGAAGGATCGTCTGGAAACGCTTGAAAAAGAGCTCTCCGAACTGCAGCAGGAAAGTGCTGAGATGACCGCCCGCTGGCAGGCGGAGCGCGACAAGCTGGCCGGTGCGCGTGATATCAAAGCGCAGCTTGATCACGCCCGCGCCGAGCTTGATATCGCCAAGCGCGAGGGCGATCTCGCCAAGGCAGGCGAGCTCAGCTATGGCGTGATCCCGCAGCTTGAAAAGCAGCTGGGCGAAGCTGAAGGGCGCGAAGACAGCGATGTGATGGTCGCGGAAGCCGTGCGGCCTGAGCAGATCGCGAGCGTTGTGGAGCGCTGGACGGGGATCCCGGCCGGCAAGATGCTCGAAGGCGAACGCGATAAGCTCCTGCGCATGGAAGAGCAGCTGCACAACCGGGTGATCGGACAAAACAAAGCGGTGAAGGCCGTGGCCAATGCCGTGCGCCGGGCCCGTGCGGGGCTGAACGATGAAAACCGCCCGCTTGGATCGTTTCTGTTCCTCGGGCCGACAGGCGTGGGTAAAACCGAGCTCACAAAGGCGGTGGCAGAATTCCTCTTTGACGACGACAGCGCCATGGTGCGCATCGATATGTCGGAATTCATGGAGAAACATGCGGTCTCCCGTCTGATCGGGGCGCCTCCCGGCTATGTCGGATATGACGAGGGCGGCGTACTGACCGAAGCGGTGCGGCGGCGTCCTTATCAGGTCGTGCTGTTTGACGAGGTCGAAAAGGCGCATCCGGATGTTTTCAACGTGCTGCTGCAGGTTCTTGACGATGGCATGCTGACCGATGGTCAGGGGCGCACCGTCGATTTCAAGCAGACGCTGATCGTGCTGACGTCAAACCTGGGCTCTCAGGCGCTGAGCCATCTTCCCGAAGGGGCGGACGCCTCGGAGGCGCACCGTGACGTGATGGATGCGGTCAACGCGCATTTCCGGCCGGAGTTTCTGAACCGTCTGGACGAGACGATCATCTTCGACCGGCTCAGCCGGGAGGACATGGACGGTATCGTTGATATCCAGATGGCGCGGCTTCTCAGGCGTCTGGCGGGTCGCAAGATCACCCTGGAGCTTGACGACGGTGCCCGCAAGTGGCTGGCCGATGAAGGCTATGACCCGGTTTATGGTGCCCGGCCCCTCAAGCGGGTGATCCAGCGCGCCTTGCAGGATCCGCTGGCCGAGCTGTTGCTGGCAGGTGATGTCAAAGACGGCGATACGATCCCTGTGAAGGCCGGCAAGGATGGCCTGATCATCCGGGACCGCGTGTCCGCCACCAACAGGCCCAGACCGGATGACGCTGTCGTTCACTGAAGCCTGAACAAGACAAAGGCCCGGCGGAGTGATCCGCCGGGCCTTCTTTTCGTATCGGAGATATCAGCCCTGCGGCGGCAGGATCACAGCATCGATGACGTGGATCACACCGTTGGAGGTTGCGATATCGGCTGTTGTCACGGTCGCTTCGTTGACCATTACGCCGTTGTCGAGATCAATGGTGATATCACCGCCCTGAACAGTCGTCGCTGTCATGTCGTCGCTGAGGTCGGTGGACATCACTTTGCCGGGGACGACGTGATAGGTCAGAATTGACACAAGCTGGTCTTTGTTCTCCGGCTTGAGCAGTGTCTCGACGGTACCCTCGGGCAGTGCCGCGAATGCCTCGTCGGTCGGCGCGAAAACGGTGAACGGGCCTTCGCCCTTCAGCGTGTCAACGAGACCGGCGGCTGTCACGGCTGCCACGAGTGTCTCGAATGTGCCGGCGCCTGCGGCTGTGTCAACGATGTCCTTTGAGTGGCCATCGGCAAATGCGGTTGTACCTGCCAGCGCAGTTGCTGCGGTCAGTGCAATCATTGTTCTGCGGAACATTGTGTTCTCCCTTAACGGTTTACAGTTGGTCTGCCGTGATTGGCATTGTGAGAGAGACGCACCGGAATGGCATTCGGATCACTGCGGGATTTGCGCCCGGCAGCTTGACGCGGAGGTGTTGTGTCCTAAGCTGCGGCGAGGCCCGGTTTCCATTCACAAAAATGTCAGGCATTCCCCTGATTCAACCGCACAAAATCCCGCGCCGCATACCGGGAGTGTCTCCAACGCGCGCCCGGGCATCTGACGGATGCAGCGGGAGCAGAACAGCAGGCAGAGATTATGAACTTTCCACCCGACATGGTGCTTTTTGATTGCGACGGCGTGCTGGTGGACAGCGAACCGCTGTCTGAAGCAGTGCTGATCGAAAACCTGTCGCGCCACGGGCTCGACATTGGCCCCGATCAGTTTGCCGGGCTGTTTCTCGGGGGCACGCTTGCTGGTGTAATGCAGAAAGCGCGCGAAATGGGGGCCGATCTGCCCGGGAACTGGCTGAACGATACATATCAGGAAATCTTCACGGTGCTTGAGGAGAAGGTCGAGCTGATCCCGGGGGCAGGTATGGTGCTTGACCGGCTGGACGCTGCCGGTGTGCTGTATGCTGTCGGCTCCAACGGGCCGCACCGCAAGATGGAAATCAGCCTGGGGCGTACCGGTTTGCGCAGCCGGCTGCAGGGGCGGATTTATTCACGCGAAGATGTGGCAGCGCCGAAACCTGCACCTGATGTCTATCTGAAGGCGGCCGCAGACGCCGGTGTGCCGCCCGGGCGCTGTGTGGTCGTGGAAGACAGCGCTAACGGCGCGCGCGCAGGGCAGGCGGCGGGTATGTACGTCATGGGCTTTGCGGCAGATACCCCGGCAGAACGCCTGGCACCTTATTGCGACGGGGTCTTTACCGTTATGAGCGATTTGCCGGGGTTGCTCGGGGTCTGAGCCGGCGGCTACGTTACAGTCTGCTGTCTCAAACGTGAGAGAAATACATTTGGACTGCTGCCGCTCTGTGCCTAGGTAAGTAGCACGCGAGCACAACAGGAGACCGACATGGCATTCCGCTGGAAGAACACGCTGAAAGACAACGACGTCACGGACGAGCACCTCTATCTCAGCCGCCGTCAGCTGATGGGCGGTGCTGTGGCGGGTGCGGGTCTTGCAGCACTGCCGCAGGGGGCCGCGGCACAGGAGATGCGCGAGCCCAATTCCTGGGAAGACATCACACAGTATAATAACTTCTACGAATTCGGCACCGACAAGGGCGATCCGGCGCGGTATGCCGATGCGCTGACCATCGATCCCTGGAGCGTAAAAATCGACGGTATGGTCGATGCCCCGGGTGATTACGCCTTTGAGGATATTATGAAGGCCATGACCATCGAGGAGCGCATCTACCGGCTGCGCTGTGTCGAGGCCTGGTCGATGGTCGTGCCCTGGAACGGGTTCGAGCTGGCGGATATGCTGGCGATGGCCGGCGTGCAGGAGGGGGCGAAGTACGTCCGGTTTGAAACGCTCTACCGTCCCGAAGAAATGCAGGGGCAGAAATCCCGCTGGATTGACTGGCCTTATACAGAAGGGCTGCGTCTGGACGAGGCGATGCATCCGCTGACCATCATGGCGACCGGTATCTATGGCCGCGATATACCAAAACAGAACGGTGCACCGCTGCGTCTTGTCGTGCCGTGGAAATACGGGTTCAAGTCGATCAAGTCGATTGTGCGGATCACCCTGACAGATCAGGAGCCGGTAAACACATGGCAGCAGATCCTGCCAAACGAATACGGCTTTTATGCCAATGTGAATCCGGAGGTGGATCATCCGCGCTGGTCTCAGGCTACGGAACGCGTCATCGGGGGCGGGCTGTTTTCTCCGAAAGTGCCGACGCTGATGTTCAATGGCTATGAAGAAGAAGTCGCCGGCCTTTATGAAGGCATGGACCTGCGCAAATTCTTCTGACCCTGGCTGCAATACAGAGTGACCGCATGAGCATCGCAGACCGCATCAACGCCATTTTGCGCAAAGTGCCGGTTTGGGCCCTCTATATACTATACCTTCTGCCGGTGCCCTGGTTGCTCTGGCAGGCGCAGACGGGGGGTCTCGGGCGCGAACCTATCAAGGCGCTGGAACACGAGCTTGGAGAGATCGCGCTGCAGCTGCTGATCTTTGGTCTTGCGATCACCCCCCTGCGCCGGTTTCTCGGCATTAACCTGATCCGGTTCCGGCGGATGTTCGGCCTTCTGGCTTTTATCTATGTGACCCTGCATCTGCTCGTCTGGCTGGTGCTCGACGTTGGTGTGCTCAGCCAGATCTGGACGGACATTCTCAAACGTCCTTACATCACCATCGGTATGCTGGCTTTTGTGCTGCTGATCCCGCTGGCAGTGACCTCCAATAACTGGTCCGTCCGGCGGCTGGGACCCGGATGGCGAAAGCTGCACCGTCTGGTCTATGCTGCGGTGCTGCTGGGCGGGCTGCACTTTGTGATGCTGACGAAAACCTTTGAGGCCGAGCCACTGCTCTATATGGCCGCGATTCTCGGGCTTCTCGCGCTGCGGCTCCCGCAACTGCGGCGTAAACAGACAGCCTGAGGGTCTCGCGCCTGTAAATCGGGCGCTTTGTGAATCACTATAAAGGCCTCAGGGTGGGCTTTTCAGGACAGAACACCCCTGATTCCGATTCCTGACAAAGCGCAAACCAGACCATGCGGGGTGAATCACCTGCAAAAGTGAGTGAATCCGGTCTGCGGAAAGCGGTGATTTGCAAAAAGACTCAGGTCGTCCTGGGGGTAAGTCTGTGGATACCCCAATATATAGCGATTCAGGGCATTACACTTACCTTCGGTAAACCCCCTGCGCCGGGCAAAGTCAGAGATATCTGCAAAATAATGTTCTTCTAAGCATCTGAAAATGAATGAAAAAGAAGAAAGATGTAAAAAAAATGACGTTTTACCAAAAAAGGGGTTGCGGGTATCCCGTACTAACCGTAGAACCCCCCTCACCGGCGGCGCAGAGATGCACCAACGGGGCGCCAGACGGGCGGGACGGAACGGAAACGAACCAGACCAGCAACGAGACGCAAGAATAAAATCAGAGGTAAACGAGGCGGGGCGCGCCAAAGAAGTTAGGGCGCACACTGTCACTTTTGTCTCTACGCTCTTTGAAATTGATAATATCTGAAGAGATATGTGGGCGGT
>CBDUCB010000128.1:0-9775 GCA_965365545.1 uncultured Roseobacter sp.
GCCACAATTCTCGCCCATGGTACGTCCGTTGGCGGTCACCGCATCCGGATGTGGCAGCAACCCGGCGGAGAGAAGCTCTCCGACAACCGCAGGTACACCGCCCGCGTGCTGGTAATCCTCGCCAAGGTATTCGCCCGCCGGCTGCAGATTAACGAGCAGCGGCACATCATGCCCGACCTTCTGCCAGTCGTCATTGTCGAGGGGCACGCCGAGATGCCGGGCGATGCCGTTGAGGTGGATCGGCGCATTGGTCGACCCGCCGATGGCAGAGTTGATTACAATCGCATTTTCAAAGGCTTCGCGGGTCATAATCTGCGAGGGGCGCAGGTCTTCCCAGACCATATCGACGATCCGCCGGCCGGTCTCGTAGCTGATCTGCCCGCGCTCCCGGTACGGGGCCGGGATCGCCGCCGCTCCGGGCAGTTGCATACCCAGCGCTTCCGCGAGACTGTTCATGGTCGTCGCCGTACCCATCGTGTTGCAATAACCGACCGAAGGCGCAGACGAGGCCACGAGTTCCATGAATCCGTCGTCGTCAATCTCTCCGGCAGCCAGCATCTCGCGTGCCTTCCAGACAATGGTGCCCGATCCGGTGCGCTGGCCGCGGAAATATCCGTTGAGCATCGGCCCGACCGAGAGCGCAATCGCCGGAATGTTGACCGTCGCCGCGGCCATCAGCAACGCAGGCGTGGTTTTGTCACAGCCGATGTTCAGCACCACACCATCGAGAGGGTAGCCGAACAGCGTCTCCACAAGGCTGAGATAGGCAAGGTTCCGGTCCAGCATCGCCGTCGGGCGCTTGCCGGTTTCCTGAATGGGATGCACCGGCACTTCGATACAGGTGCCGCCCGACGCGATGATACCGTCCCGCACCCGTTTGGTGAGCTCCAGGTGGTGGCGGTTGCAGGGGCTCAGATCACTGCCGGTCTGTGCAATCCCGATGATCGGTTTGCCGGACTGCAGCTCAGCGCGCGTCAGCCCGTAGTTCAGATAGCGTTCCAGATAAAGCGCGGTCATCTCCGGATTGTCCGGATTCATGAACCATTTGCGCGACCGAAGGTCTTCAATACCGATCTTTTTCCCGGTCATTGGCCCGACCACCCTCCGTCAATGATATGCGGATGCCCTGTGGTGAAGGCGCTCTCATCGCTCGCGAGATACACCACAAGGGCGGCTATTTCGTCTGCCGTGGCGACGCGCCCCATCGGCTGGCGGGATACGAACTGTTTCATCGCCTCTTCTTTGCTGCCCAGCTGTTCGCCCAGCGCATCGACGCGCTCGTGCCAGCTGGGGCTTTCGACCGTGCCCGGGCAGATGCAGTTGCAGCGGATACCCTTTGCTATGTAATCGACCGCCACCGATTTCGTGAGCCCGATGACTGCAGCCTTGGTCGTGCCGTAGATGAAGCGGTTGGGTGCGCCAATCACACTGGAACAGGCAGAAGACATGTTGATGATCGAGCCCGCACCCTGTTCCAGCATACCCGGCAGTGCTGCCCGGATTGTGCGCAACATCGAGCGCACATTGAGATCAAAGGCGAACTCCCATTCATCGTCTTTGGCGTCCAGAACGGTGCCGTGATGCACGAAGCCTGCGCAGTTGAAAAGAACATCCGGCCGTGCGCGTGCAACGCCCGCTTTCACGCTCTCATCGTCACGGGCATCAAGTTCGAAAATTTCGAGATTTTCGTGATTCGCATCGCGAATCGTAGAAAGCGCTTCCATGTTCACGTCGGTGGCGAAAACCTGTGCGCCCTCATCCGCCATCGCGAGAGCCGTGGCCCGGCCGATACCCTGGCCTGCTGCCGTGATCAGCGCGCGTTTGCCCTTAAGCCTTTGTCCGGACATATATTCTCCCCCCTTCCGGGCCTGCCTGCGGCTGTCCGGACGCATGCGTACGGAAAAAGAGCGGGCCTCGGATCTTCCTGCTGTTGTCGTCAAAAAAAACCGTCAAACGGGCTGGTTCAGCGGCTGGTTTCCGTTAGCGTATGACACAGTATTAACTTTGGCTACAGCTTTGAAAACGGCCAGCAGAGGATAACCGCTCTTATGACACAAGCACGCAAGGTCGCACTCATAGGCACCGGGCTGATGGGGTTTCCCATGTCCCGCAATCTGCTGCGCGCCGGCCATCACCTGACCGTCTGGAACCGCACAACAGAGCGCGCAGAACCACTCGCAGGGCACGGCGCCACGGTTGCGGCCAGTGCCGCTGAGGCGGTTGCCGGTGCGGAGTTTGTCATCACGATGCTGTCGGACGGATTTGCCTCGGGCGCGCTGGTGGATGACCCGGAGGTTCAGGCAGCGCTGAGTCCGGGCGCCCTCTGGCTGGACATGTCCAGCGCCAAACCCGAACACTCCCGCGCGCAGGCTGAAACGCTGATATCACTGGGCTTCGGGCACCTCGATGCGCCGGTTTCGGGCGGCACCAAGGGCGCCGAAGACGGCACGCTTGCCATCATGGTCGGAGGCGAGGCCGTGCATTTCGACGCCGCCCGCGGTGTTTTCGAGGCGATGGGGCGGCCGGTACATGTCGGCCCCTCGGGCACCGGGCAGCTTTCCAAACTGGCAAACCAGACGATCGTTGCCGTGACCATCTCAGCCGTGGCCGAAGCCATGCTTCTGGTGGAGCAGGGCGGTGCCGACCCTGCCGCGGTGCGCGCCGCACTGAAAGGTGGTTTTGCCGACAGTACTATCCTGCAACAGCACGGCGAACGCATGACGACCCGAAATTTCGATCCCGGCGGGCTCACAAAATTTCAGGTGAAAGATCTCAACAATACCCTTGATGAAGCAAAAGCCCTGGGCCTGACGCTGCCTGCCACCCAGAGCGTGCGCGACCGGTTTCAGCACTTTATTGACGAGATGAACGGCGCCGACAGAGATCACTCCGGCCTCTATCTGGAACTGCGCGCGCGCAACGGGTTGCCGGTATGACCCGGGTTCTTATTCTTGGCGGTGGCGGAATGGTCGGCCAGAAACTCGCGACACGCCTGCAGTCTGAAGGCCTCGGGAATGACGCATCGCCCGACATCACACTTTTCGATATGGCCTTTCCGCCGGAAGGCGTGACCGGCGTTACCACAAAAACCGGTAACATCACGGACCCGGCGACCATCGGTGTACTTGCTGCCGCGCGTTTCGATGTGATTTTTCACCTCGCCGCCATTGTCTCGGGCGAGGCAGAGACGAATTTCGAAAAAGGCTGGGCAGTGAACATGATGTCCATGTGGCATCTGCTGGAAGCCCTGCGCGCCGAACACGAAGCCAGCGGCGGGGAGTGGGCACCACGGCTCGTGTTTACGTCATCGATCGCGGTTTTCGGCGCGCCTTTCCCGGAAAAGATCGGCGATGAATTCCTGAACGCGCCGCAAACGAGTTATGGCGCGCAAAAGGCCGTTTGCGAACTGATGGTCACCGATTTCAGCCGCAAAGGATACATTGACGGGGTGTCTCTGCGTTTGCCGACGATCTGCGTGCGACCGGGCAAACCGAACCTGGCCGCCTCGTCGTTTTTTTCAGGCATTATCCGGGAGCCGCTGAACGGGGTTGAGGCCATACTGCCCGTGCCCGATACGGTGCGGCACTGGCATGCCTCGCCGCGATCGGCCGCCGGGTTTCTGACCCACGCGGCGACGCTGGACACGGACCTGCTCGAAGGGCGCCGCGCGCTCAGCCTGCCGGGGATCAGCTGCACCGTGGCCGAGCAGATCGAAGCGCTGCGCCGGGCGGCGGGCCAGAAAACCGTTGATCTGATCCGGGCTGAGCCTGACCCGGCGATCATGAAAATCGTCGCCGGCTGGCCACGGAATTTCGACCCGCAACGCGCGATCAACCTCGGGTTTAAGGCCGAGAGCAGCTTTGACGAAATCATTGATGTCTACATCAAAGAGGATTTGCCAAAAGCGACCGCCTGATGCGGGACCGGCAATGGCGTGCTGAGGTTGCGCGCGAGGTGGTCATGCACCCGCTTGCGCACCAGATCCTCATTACGGTCCAGTGCGGCGTCCAGAATCGCCTGGTGTTCGGGTATATTTTCGGGAAAGTAGCCGTAGTTGGTCTCGGCAGAGACCAGTTGCTGGCGAAACTGTTCGTAGATTACCTGGTGGGTGCGAATCAAAAGGGCTGACCCGCTGGCCTCGATCAGAGTTTCATGGAACTCCTGCTCAGCCCGGCTCCACAAGCTCAGCAAGGGCGACACATCCCCTGACGAGCGCACCCGCATCTCGATATGCGACAACTTGTGATGCGCGGCACTCAGCCGCGATTCCCACTCCACACCACCCAGACGGATCGAAAGGCACGCTCCTTCACTTTCCAGCATAATGCGCATGTGCGTGAGATCGTGCTGGCGCTCAACCGACTGCTCCGGCGAACGAAATCCACGCTGCTCCTGAAATTCGACCAGCCCGACGGTGGACAGACGGAACAACACCTCCCGCACCGTGCTGGCCGAGCAGTTGTAATCAGACCGTAGCTTTTCGGCGCGCAGTTTGATACCGTACCCGAACTCGCCGGTGATCAGGCGATGTCGCATATCGTCGAAAATGTCCGCATCCTGCGTCCGCATGATAGCCCCCCCGATGGCCTTCAGGGTTACGGCGAATTTTTCGAAATTCAAACAAAATATCAAAATTATGCGAAAATAAAATATTTTCTTGCGCGTGCACCCGGCTCAGCCTAACGTTTTGTTAGCGTAATCAGAAGCGGGGCCAAGAACCCCGGCAAAACAGCGCGCTTAACGTCTGGGAGGACAACATGACAATGATGAAAAGGGCGGCGTCCGTCGCCGCTGTGGCAGCCCTCGCTGCTTCGACCGCGTTTACCGCGTCGGCAGACACAACAAACCTGCGCATTCAGACACACTATGCACCCGAGACGGTGTCCGGCAAGCTGGCCGCTCAGTACGTGGAAGACATCCAGGACATGTCAAACGGCGAAATTAACGTCGAGATGTTCTATTCATCTTCCGTTGTGAAGTCGGTTGAGACATTTGACGCCGCATCCACGGGTATTCTTGACTGCGACATGACCGGCGGCGGCTACCAGACCGGCAAAAACTCCGCATTCCAGTTTGTGGGCGACATCATGGGCGGCTACGATACACCCTATCAGCAGCTGAGCTGGCTCTATTTCGGCGGTGGCCGTGAAGCGGCAGCACCGCTTTATAACAAATACGGCATGGAACTGATCGGCTGGTGGGTCTACGGCCAGGAAAGCTTTGCCTCTTCCAAACCGATCGCCAAGGTCGAAGATTTCAAAGACTGGAAATTCCGTTCGCCCCCCGGCATGGAAACGAAGATCTTTGAAAAGCTCGGCGCCTCGCCGATCGTGATGGACTTCACCGAGATCTTTACCGCTCTGGAAACAGGTATCATCGATGGAGCCGATGCATCCGGCCTCGCAAACAACGTGGGCCTGGGTCTTTATGACATCGTAAAATACGCCAACTTCCCTGGCTTCCACTCAATGCCGTCTGACCACCTGGCGTGCAACAAGGCCGTGTTCGACGCGATGCCTGCGCACCACCAGAAGATCATGAAGGTTGCGATGGAAGCGCTGGCGCTGCGCACGGCCCTGACGTTCGAGAAGAAGAACGCCGAAGCTGCCGCAACACTGCGTGAGCAGGGCGTAACCCTGTCGCAGTGGGCCCCGGAAGAGCTGGCGAAGTTCCGTGCCGCGGCTCAGGCCACATGGCCGGAGTTCGCCGACACGCCCGAAGCCAAGGCGCTGGTGGAAAGCCACCTTGCCTACCTCGAGCAGCTTGGCCTCAAGCAGTAAGCTGATCTGAAAAACGGACCCCGCCTGCCCATAGGCGGGGTCTTTTTGTCTCTGGCCGGGACCCATAAAAATAATCGGCCAAAGCGTCCGGGGGGGACATCATGGAAGAAAAATCCGGAAGCCTGGTCGAGTGGCTTGCCCCGCTGGCCTTTATTCTCTGCGCCGGCTGGCTGACCTGGCATCTTCCTGCCTTTACCCTCTCGTGGTTCCCGCCTGAAGATCCTTCCCAATATGATAAACTGAGTGCGCTTTTCGCACGTGTCGATGTAACGGACGGGATGGCTGGCCTCTTCGGCGGTTACGCGGATGCGGTGGACTGGGCGGCACTGCTCTTGTTGCCGGTCTTCGGTATCATTGGAGTCAGAACCGTGCGCCGCGCGCCGATGGAATTTGAAAGCTGGAAGCCGCTCGACAGGCTCGCTGTTTTCATCGGACGCCTGACCATGATGCTGATCGTGCTGCTCTGCTCGGTGATGATCTACGAAGTGATCCTGCGCTATGTCTTCGAGGCACCGACGCTCTGGGCCAACGAACTTTCGCTCTGGCTGGCGGGTTTCGTGTTTCTCTGCGCCGGCCTTTACGCCATGCAGCAGCGCAGCCACATCCGCATCTTCCTGCTCTATGACATGATGCCCCGCTGGCTGCAGAGGGTCTGCGACATCATATCGACCACGCTCATCGTGACCTTTGCCTTTTTCCTCGTGTACGGCGGATACGGCGAGGCTTTTGATAAATTTTACCGCTGGGAAACCTTCGGCACCGCTTTTGATCCGCCTATTCCGGCGACACTCAAACCGATGGTTCTGCTCGTGATGGTGCTGGTGGCCTTTCAGGCCATCGTCAACCTTGTCTCCGACTGGAACGCAGAGCCGGTGATCCACACCGCCGCCGATGACATTGATCAGGATGAACTCGACCGTCTCAGAGCCGCTGTCGGCGCTGACGGCACGGGCGATCTCGACGTCACACGCGGGTCAATACAATCCAACACACCGGGGAAAAGCTGATGGATATCGGAACAATTTCGATGGTCCTCATGCTGGGCCTTGTGCTGCTTCTTGCCATCGGCATGCCGCTCGGATTTGCTTCGGCAATCCTCGCAGTTCTCGTGCTGGTGATGAAGTTTGAACCGACACTTCTGATGAACCCGCTCAGCTTTGGCGACGGTATCCTGACCGGCCGGCCGGGCGCGGGGCCGCTGAATATTCTGGCGCAGAAGATATACGGGTTACTGACCGATTACGTGCTCATATCCATTCCGCTCTTTATCTTCATGGCCGCTTTGCTCGAACGGTCGGGCATTGCCAAGGATATGTATTCCTCGCTGAACATCTGGCTGAACCGCACGCGCGGTGGCATTGCCATCGTGACCTCAATCATGGCGGTGATCATGGCTGCGATGTCGGGCATCATCGGCGGCGAGGTTGTTCTGCTCGGCCTGATCGCGCTGCCACAGATGCTGCGCCTCGGATACAACCAGAACCTCGCCATCGGGACGATCTGCGCCTCCGGCAGCCTTGGCACGATGATCCCGCCCTCGATCGTGCTGATTATCTACGGCCTTATTACTGAAACATCGATCAAGGCGCTATTTACCGCGTCTTTCCTGCCGGGCTTCATGCTGGCGAGCTTCATCATCATCTACATCATCATCCGCACCCAGATGCGCCCCGAAGACGCGCCCCTGCCGGACCCTGTCGAAGGCGAACCGGTGGGCATTGAAAAGCTGAAGCTCTTTGTGGCTTTCCTGTCGGTGCTTGTCGCGGGGTTCTCCACCGTGCTCTTTCTGCGCGCGCTCTTCTTTGAACTGGCCGGGCAGAATGCAGGCAATACCGGCGCTGATATCGCCTATGGCACAGCGGATTATCTGCCATGGTTCGGCGGCGCGGTTATCGTGGCGTTTATCATGATGTTCGCTGTGCTGGGGCGCAAAACCACCGCCACCGGATGGAATATGGGCAAAGGGCTCGTCCCCCCCATTGTCGTCATCGGCGTGGTCATGGGGTCAATCTACGGCGGGATCACCGGTATCACAGAAGCCGCCGGCATGGGCGCGCTCGCCGTGCTCGTCATCGCCATTCTGCGGGGCGAAGGCTCCTTTGATCTGGTCTGGGACAGCCTGATGCGCACGCTGAAATCCACCGGCACAATTATCTGGGTGACCATCGGTGCCGCGGCGCTCGCCGGTGCCTACACCATCGCCGGCGGCCCGGTTTATGTCGCGGATTTCATTGTGGGCTCCGATCTGCCGACCATGGGGATTATCCTCGCGATGATGGTCATCCTGCTCTTTATGGGCGCGTTCATGGACTGGGTCGGCATTGTGCTGCTGATTATCCCGGTGTTTTTGCCCATCGTGCAGCGCCTGCCGATCGAGGAAATCGGGGTATTCGGTGAACTGAACCCGCGCCATGTGGCGATCTGGTTCGGCGTGGTGTTCTGTATGAACATGCAGGTGAGTTTTCTCAGCCCTCCCTTTGGCCCAGCCGCCTTTTATCTCAAATCAGTCGCACCGCCTCACATCAGCCTGACCGACATTTTCAAAGGCTTCCTGCCGTTTATCGGCATCCAGCTCTGCGCGCTCTCTGTTCTGCTGATCTGGCCACCGATCGTTACGCTGCTGCTTCCGTGATCAGGAGGACGAGATGCTCACGCATGATCAGATTCAATCCTTCAGAACCGACGGGTATCTGGTTGTGCCGGATGTGGTGCCCCAGGTCACCCGGGATGCTGTAAAGGAAGAATACGAAGGCCTTCTCGATCAGCTCTGCGCCCGCTGGCATGCAGAAGGGCGGATCACAACTCATCCGGACCGCCTTGAGAGTTTCTGGGACAAACTTCAGGTCGGATATGACGCCGGCTGCGACTGGTTTCAGCCGATGGACATCAGCCTGCCGGGCGACGAGATCACACCCGACACGCCGATGCACTTCGGGCCTGCGGTTTTCGATCTGCTGCGCTGTGAAGAAATCCTCGATATTGTGCAAAGTCTGATCGGCCCGGAGATCACTTCGAACCCGATCCAGCATGTGCGCATCAAACCGCCCGCCCGCAGGCTGAAAGGTGACGAGATCCGCGCCCATATCACCGCCACCGACTGGCATCAGGATCGCGGTGTCGGTCACGCCGAAGCAGATCAGACCGACATGATCACCGTCTGGATCGCCATGACCGATGCCACCCTGGAGAACGGATGTCTGCAGGTCATTCCAAAAGCCGCTGACAAAATGCTGCCGCACTGCCCCAAAGTGCAGACGGCCATCGCCGATGATTTCATCGATGAGACCGCCGCCGTGCCGCTGCCCGTACCGGCAGGCGGGGTCGTGCTCTTTCATCCGCTGACGCCACATGCATCGCGGGTCAACCGTACGGACGGGTTCCGCTGGTCGTTCGATCTGCGCTATAACGTGACCGGCCAGCCGACCGGGCGCGCGCATTTCCCGGAATTTATCGCGCGCAGCGCTGCGGCCCCCGAAACCATGCTTACGGACTGGCGCAGGTGGCGGATTATGTGGGAAGATGCACGTGCGGCCCTGTCAAAGGAGCCGCATATCCCGATCCACCGCTGGCAAAGCGACGCGCCTTTCTGCGCGTAAAGGAGACCTGATGGACACCGTCCGCCTTGATAAGTCCGACAATGTCGTGACAGCAACCCGCGCGCTGGAAGCCGGCGTCGCCGTAGAAGACACCACGACCCGCACCCTCATCCCCTCGGGTCACAAGATCGCCACCCGCGACATCGCCGCCGGCGAAGCGGTGCGCAAATACGCGCAGATCATCGGCTATGCGGCCGGGGATATTGTGGCGGGAGATCATGTGCACACCCAGAACGTCGAGTTTCGCAACACTGAAGCTGAGTATGAATTCTCAACCGATCTGCGCGCCGTGACGCCGGTGCCGGAAGATCAGCGCGACACTTTCATGGGCTACCGTCGTGAAAACGGCGCGGTTGGCACACGCAACTATATCGCCATTGTCACCTCAGTGAATTGCTC
>CBDUCB010000129.1:0-9748 GCA_965365545.1 uncultured Roseobacter sp.
CTGCAACCACATGATTGGCTGTTACAGGCCCCCTTGAGGTCTCCGCGCGGAACCCCGGGCCATGTGTCGCACGCCGGACCGACTGCACCTCGACGCCGCAGCGCACAGGCGCACCGGTCTCGCGTGCGAATTCCTCAAAATAAGAGACGACGCTCTGCGCGGAGGCAAAATCATCCGGCGCGGTATCAGCGAATTCTTTGTCGGGAAACCTGTCGTGCCAGGCCGGACCATTGGCGACAAGCGATGCCCAGCGGGCGCTGCGCCACGTTTCTGCGATGCGGTCACGCTCAAGCACCAGATGGCCGATGCCCTGTTTGCCCAGATGCGCACTCATCGCAAGGCCGGCCTGGCCGCCACCGACAACCAGTGTGTTCACATGCTCTGCCGTCATCCGGTCGTTTCCTGATCTTCTGATATTTCTCTTCACCCTAGAACAGCAGGTCGGGGCGCAAAACTCTCAAATGGCGACTGCGGGGCGTCTCGCAGACACGCTGCCGGCTTTCCGGGCAGGGCCGGTTGTAGGTGGCTGCGCCGCGACTTCGCTGGACAGCCCGTTATGCACCTGTATCCTGATCCTTGCGCGGGCTTTTACGGGGCGGATATGTCCGCCTGTAGCAAAGACAAACGGCCGGGCGGGATGAACAATGCCGGAGAGGGGGCATGCATGGATCAGAGTGACGGGCGGGAACATGCGCGGGGCCTCTCGCAGGATCCGCACCGGCTCAAAGACAGCACTGAAAAGGTTCTGGAGGTTGCCATCGGGCGCGAGGTGCGTGCCTTTCGCCACCAGCATGGGATGACCGTTGCCGATCTTGCTGGCGCAACAGGGCTGTCATCCGGCATGCTCTCAAAAATCGAGAACGGCAATATCTCACCCTCGCTGACGACCCTGCAGGCGCTGGCAAACGCCCTGAGTGTCCCGCTTACAGCATTTTTCCGGCGCTTTGAGGAGCGGCGCGAGGCTGTGCATACAAAGGCCGGCGACGGGGTTGAGGCCGAACGGGCCGGCACCCGCGCGGGTCATCACTACACGCTGCTCGGTCATCTTGAAGCCAGTTCTGCCGATGTGATCGTCGAGCCCTATCTTATCACGCTGAGCGAGGATTCAGACCGCTTCCCGGCATTCCAGCATGAAGGGGTCGAGACCATCTACATGCTTGAGGGTGTTGTAGAATATCGCCATGGCGACGCTGTGTACCGGCTCTGCCCGGGCGATACGCTGCACTTTGACGCCGATGCCCGCCACGGACCGGAAACACTGGTCGATCTGCCCGCACGCTATCTGTCGGTCATTGCCTACCCGCGCCCGTCCTGAAGGGTCGTACTGCCGATATAGCGGGCAAATGCACCGCATGACATTCCTCTGAGGAAATAATTGTTCTTTTCGGTGGAATAACCCGTCCGGTCAGCTATGATATTTCTGAGAATTAACGATCAGGCAGCGGGAAATGTGTGGGATTGTCGGGCTCTTTCTGAAAGACGCGTCACTGCAACCGGAACTGGGCGGTATGCTGACGCAAATGCTGGTCACCATGACCGACCGTGGGCCGGACAGCGCCGGTATCGCGATTTACGGGACCGAGGTGCCCGGTCAGGCACGGTTGACGGTGCAGTCCGACAACGCGCAGCACGATTTTAAAACGCTCGCTGCTGATCTGTCCCGGGCGCTCGGCGAGCCGGTGACACAACGCGTCAACGGCTCGCATGCTGTTCTGTCTCTCAGTCGTGATAAGTCCGCGGCCGCGCGCGAACTGATCCGTGCTCTGCGGCCGGATATTCGTGTTATGTCCGACGGGGATGTTATTGAGATTTATAAAGAAACAGGCCTTCCCGAAGATGTGGCCACGCGCCTTTCGCTGGCGCGGATGGGGGGCACGCACGGTGTCGGACACACCCGGATGGCAACGGAATCTGCCGTCACCACGGAAGGCGCACACCCCTTTTCCACCGGTGCTGATCAGTGTCTTGTGCACAACGGATCACTGTCCAATCATAATGCGCTGCGGCGGCGGCTTACCCGCGAGGGCATCCGTATCGAGTCTATGAACGATACCGAAGTGGGCGCTGCCTATCTGACATGGAAAATGCGCGAAGGTGCCACCCTGGGTGAAGCGCTGGAAAGCAGTCTTGTTGATCTTGACGGGTTTTTCACCTTTGTGGTCGGCACCAAGGACGGGTTTGGCGTGGTGCGCGACCCGATCGCCTGCAAACCGGCGGTGATGGCTGAAACGGAGCAATACGTGGCATTCGGCAGCGAGTACCGCGCTCTGGTCAGTCTTCCGGGCATTGATACCGCGCGCGTCTGGGAGCCCGAACCGGCGACCGTCTATTTCTGGAAACACTGATATGCAGCAATATGATCTCGAAGCGGACGGTCTGCGCGGCCTCAATGCAGCACTTCAGGCGCAGACGGCCGGACCGGAGCAGACCGCCTGGGAGGTGCTGAACCCGCGCGGCAGCCACGCGATTGCGGTGGGGCTCAATGCGCCGCTGGAGGTGACGGTGCGGGGGCCGGCGGGATATTATTGCGGCGGGATGAACCAGCAGGCAACAGTGCGTGTGCAGGGATCCGCAGGGCCCGGTGTCGCTGAAAACATGATGTCGGGCAGGATTATTATCGAAGGCGATGCCAGTCAGTATGCTGGTGCCACAGGGCACGGAGGCCTGTTGGTGATCAAAGGAAATGCCAGTTCGCGCTGTGGAATTTCCATGAAGGGTATCGACATCGTCGTGCATGGCAACATCGGCCATATGTCAGCCTTTATGGCGCAGGCTGGTTCTTTGGTGGTCTGCGGCGATGCGGGTGACGCTCTGGGGGATTCCATCTATGAGGCGAGGCTTTTTGTGCGCGGGTCGGTGAAGAGCCTTGGCACTGACTGCGTAGAAAAAGAGATGCGGCCTGAGCATCTGGAGATGCTGGCAGGATTGCTGGAGCGCGCCGAAAGCGATGCGAAACCAGAAGAATTCCGACGCTACGGGTCAGCGCGAAAGCTTTACAACTTTGATGTCGATCATGCAGATGATTACTGAGTGCAGGGATGAAATACATGGATAACAAGGGCATACCGCGCACTGTTCCTGCAAAATCTGCGACCTTCACGGATCCTGTAAACGCCGAGATCCGCCGGGCGGCAGCAACCGGTATCTATGACATCCGGGGCGGCGGGGCCAAACGGCGTGTGCCGCATTTCGACGATCTGCTGTTTCTCGGGGCGTCGATTTCACGGTATCCCCTCGAAGGGTATCGCGAGAAATGCGAGACCAAAGTTACGCTTGGTACGCGCTTTGCCAAAAACCCGGTTGAGCTCGATATTCCGGTTACGATCGCGGGCATGAGCTTCGGCGCGCTTTCAGGCCCGGCCAAAGAAGCGCTGGGGCGCGGCGCCAGTGCGGCGGGAACCTCAACGACCACCGGCGACGGGGGCATGACCGCGGAGGAGCGCACGCATTCGAGCAAACTGGTTTATCAGTATCTGCCGTCGCGATATGGCATGAACCCTGACGACCTGCGCAAAGCTGACGCCATCGAGGTGGTGGTCGGGCAGGGCGCTAAACCTGGCGGTGGCGGCATGTTGCTCGGTCAGAAAATCAGCGACCGCGTGGCCGATATGCGCACGCTGCCCAAGGGCATCGATCAGCGCTCTGCCTGCCGGCATCCGGACTGGACGGGACCTGACGATCTTGAAATCAAAATTCTGGAGTTGCGCGAGATCACCGGCTGGCGGGTGCCGGTCTACGTCAAGGTCGGCGGTACGCGGCCCTATTACGACGTGGCACTCGCGGTCAAGGCGGGCGCCGATGTGGTGGTTCTGGACGGGATGCAGGGCGGCACGGCGGCCACCCAGGATGTCTTTATCGAAAACGTTGGCCTGCCGACACTGGCCTGTATCAGGCCAGCCGTGCAGGCGTTGCAGGATCTGGGTCTGCACCGTGAGGTCCAGCTGGTGATCTCGGGTGGTATCCGCACGGGGGCGGATGTGGCCAAGGCGCTGGCGCTGGGGGCGGATGCGGTCTCGATCGGCACCGCCGCGATGATCGCCATCGGCGACAATGATCCAAAGTGGGAAGCCGAGTATCAGGAACTGGGCACGACCGCGGGCGCTTATGACGACTGGCACGAAGGACGCGACCCGGCCGGGATCACAACCCAGGACCCGGACCTCGCCGCGCGGCTCGATCCGGTGGATGCGGGCCGGCGTCTGCGCAATTACCTCAAAGTGCTTACGCTTGAAGCGCAGACCATTGCGCGGGCCTGCGGGCACAATCACCTGCACAATCTGGAGCCTGAAGACCTGTGCGCCCTGACAATGGAGGCGGCGGCAATGGCAAAGGTTCCGCTTGCCGGCACAGACTGGTATCCGGGTAAAAAGGAAACCTGAAACATCCGGCGCAGACCCGCACAGGCAGCGCCACAACCACGTTCAACGGGGAAAGGAACCGCAGACCATGACAACCGATCTGGCCGCCTTTGCAAGAGACAAGGGCATTAAATATTTCATGATCTCGTTCACGGATCTGTTCGGCGGGCAGCGCGCCAAACTCGTCCCCTCACAGGCGATCGCGGGCATGCAGGAAGACGGCGCGGGCTTTGCAGGTTTCGCCGCCTGGCTGGATATGACGCCGGCGGACCCGGATATGCTGGCCGTGCCGGACCCGTCGTCGGTCATTCAGCTGCCCTGGGAGCCGGAAGTTGCCTGGGTCGCCGGAAACTGTGTGATGGAAGGCGAGGATGTGGCCCAGGCCCCCCGGAATGTGCTGCGCCGCCAGATTGAGGCCGCCGCCGAACAGGGGTTGCATGTCAAAACCGGTGTCGAGGCGGAGTTTTTCCTGCTGACCCCTGAGGGCGATCAGATCTCGGACCCGTTCGATACAGCCGAAAAACCCTGCTATGACCAGCAGGCGGTGATGCGCCGCTATGACGTGGTGCGCGAGATCTGCGATTATATGCTGGAGCTCGGCTGGGGCCCGTATCAGAACGACCACGAGGACGCCAACGGCCAGTTTGAGATGAACTGGGAGTTTGACGACGCGCTGCGTACCGCCGATAAGCACAGCTTTTTCAAGTTCATGACCAAATCGGTTGCCGAAAAGCACGGCTTCCGCGCGACGTTCATGCCAAAGCCCGTTGAAGGCCTGACCGGCAACGGCTGTCACGCCCATATTTCTGTCTGGGATGCGCCCGGGGACGCGGCAAAGACCAATGTTTTCGCCACTGACAAGGGCGAGGGGCCCACGGGCGAGCTGGGTCTGTCAGAGAAGGGCAGGCACTTCCTCGGCGGCATTATGAAACACGCAAGTGCGCTGGCGGCCATCACCAATCCAACGGTCAACAGCTACAAGCGCATCAATGCGCCGCGCACCGTCTCAGGGGCCTCATGGGCGCCGAATACGGTGACCTGGACCGGCAATAACCGCACCCATATGGTGCGCGTGCCGGGACCGGGGCGCTTTGAGCTGCGGCTGGCGGACGGGGCGGCAAACCCCTATCTGCTGCAGGCGGTCATCATCGCGGCAGGCCTCTCCGGCATTCGCAGCAAGGCTGATCCCGGCAAGCGCTATGACATTGATATGTATGCGGAAGGCCATAAGGTTCGCGGCGCGCCGCAGCTGCCGCTCAATATGCTGGATGCCCTGCGCGCCTATGACAAAGACAAAGAACTCAAAGCGGCGATGGGCGATGCCTTTTCCAGCGCCTTCCTGAAGCTCAAACACCAGGAATGGACCTCTTTCGCCAGCCACTTCAGCCAGTGGGAAAAAGACAACACGCTGGACATCTGACGCATCAGTGCGCGGGCCGGATGCTGCATTCGCGCACCTCAACAATATGTCGGACTCCGGTCGCGGAACGGTCACATCAAACAATATGTGATTGCGTTAAAAATCATAGCGTAACGGGCAGAAATCGTTAGCCTGTGCCCGTAAGACAGATGATTGCCCGACCGGGTCACCCGGCGGGCACCGGGGATGCAGGATACGTGGCGCAACCAGAGCTGACCGCAGAACAGGAACTCGACGCGCTGCGCCGGGAAAAGGCGGAAGCTGAGGCGCGCCTCGCGGCCACTGCTGAAATCCTGCAGTCCGTCAAGGCATCCCGTGGCGATGCGCAGCCGGTGTTTGAAGCGGTTGTCCGCAGTGCGACGGAACTCAGTCGCGCGAATTTCTGCATTCTCTGGCGCTACGACGGCCGGATGATACATTATTGCGCCAGCCACGGATTCACTGAGGAATTTATCGCCGGTTACCAGGCAGATTATCCGGCAGAGCCAAACCCCAGTTCCGTGGCAAAGGGCGTTATAGATGCACGCGCACCCTTTCATTTTTCAGATGCGCAGTCAGACGGTTATTTCGACGCAAAGACTGCAAAGCTGAACGGTTTCAAGCACATGATGGGCCTGCCTGTTGAAACAGAAGAAGGCCTGTGGGGGGTCATGGTTCTGGCCTGGCCCGGTGAGGAGGCTCCTGAGCGAGCTGTTGTCAGCCTGCTGGAGACCTTCTCCGACCAGGCAGCGATCGCCATTGAAAACGCCCGCCTGTTCGCCAGCACCGAAGAAGCCATGCAGCGCGAAGCAGCCAGCGCCGAGATCCTCGAAGTGATCAGCGGCGCCACCTCGGACGTGCAGGCGGTGTTCGATCTGATTGCACAAAAGGCGGCTGAGCTTTGCGATGCGCCGTTCTGTGCGGTCTGGCAGTTTATCAGCAGCGAGGTTGTTGAACTGCGGGCCTATCACGGACACAGCGATGCACAGATCGAGCGCAACAAGGAACGCTGGCAGTCGCCCCTGCCGGACGGATCGATCAATAAAACCGTGCTGGATACGGGCCGGCGGTTCCTGCTCGAGGACGCGCAGGACGAAAGCTATACCGATCATATGATCGCCCGCGAAATGGGGTATCGCCAGAGCATCGGCGTGCCGGTTTTCAGAGGTGACGAGATCTGGGGGACAATCGTACTGTCTTTTCCCGAGGACCGCCCCTCACGCCAGGCCGATATTGACATGGTCGAGACATTTGCCGATCAGGCCGGCATCGCCATTGAGAACGCGCGTCTTTTTGACGAGACACAGACAAGCCTGGCGCGTCAGACCGCAAATGCGGAAATTCTCAAAGTTATCAGCAGCTCACCGACAGATATTCAGCCTGTTTTCGATGTGATCGTACAGACGGCCAGCCGGCTTCTGGGGTGCGACAATGCAGTTGTCCATCTGACCGAAGGCAGTGAATACTGGACCGCCGCCGCAGCCGGGCAGGACGGGCAGATCATGACGGCGGAATTATGGGCGAAAATCGCACCTGCGGCGCCCCGTGTGGCGGCAGACGGGCGGCCCATGTATCCGGTGGATCCGGAGGTCAATCTGCCTTCCCGGGCCTTTCTGTCGGGGGAGACACTGCATGTAGCGGACTGGACAACGGCCGATCTGCCACCACAGGCCCGGAAGCGCCGGGCGGAAATGAATGTGGGCTCTTCGCTTCACCTGCCTTTGCTGCGTGGCGGGCAGTGTCTTGGGGCACTGACCCTGACACATCGGGAACCGCTTGCGTTTTCCGGGGCCGATATTGCGCTTGCGACGTCATTCCGCGATCAGGCAATGATCGCGATGGAAAATACCCGGCTCTTTTCCGAGACACAGGAAGCGCTGGAACAGCAGACTGCGACGGCCGAAGTGCTTAAGGTCATCAGCCAGTCCGCGTTCGACCTGCCGACCGTCCTGCAGGCGCTCATTGATACGGCGGCAAGGCTTTGTGACGCGTCAATCTGCATTCTTTTCAACCGGGTCGGAGATGAACTTCACCTTGGCGCAAATACCGGGTGCTCGCCCGAGATGGTCGCATTTCACACCAAACATCCTCACAAAGTAAACCGAACCAATATCGCGGGGCGCGCGGTGCTGGACCGGACGACAATCCATGTTCAGGACATCAGAGAAGACGCGGAGTTCGACACTCCGAAGTCGGTTGAACTGGGCAACTGGCGGTCGATCATCGCAGTGCCGCTCATCCGCGAGGGCGAGGTTATCGCGGTACTGGATCTGGCGCGCCCCACGCCCGGGCCTTTCACGCCGCGCCAGATCGAACTGGTGGAAACCTTTGCGGATCAGGCGGTGATCGCCATTAACAACGCGCATCTTTTCAGCGAAGTGCAGGCGCGCACGGCGGAGGTGACCGAAAGCCTGGAATACCAGACCGCCACCTCCGAAGTGCTCAGCGTGATTTCGCGTTCCCCGAATGAACTGGCACCCGTTCTGGAGGCCATACTGGAGGTCTCGGTGCGTCTGTGCAGCCCCGAAGTTGCCTATGCCACCCTGCTGAACACTGAGACCGGCGTCTATGAGATCGTTGCCACGCATAACGCCAGCGGCAAGTTCCTGAAGGTTCTTTCAGAGCAGAACTTCACGCCGCGCATGGGGACCTGCACAGGGCGTGTGGCCCTCACCGGAGAGACGGTCTACATCCCGGACATCGAAGCGGATCCGGAATATGACTGGAACAGGCAGGCCAAGATCGGCGGTTTCTGGTCGACGGCGGGCGTGCCGCTGAAGAAAGACGGCCAGGTCATTGGTACGATCACGCTGGCGCATGTCAGAAAGGCTGCTTTTTCCGAAAAACAGATCACGCTGCTGGAAACTTTCGCCGCCCAGGCGGTCATCGCAATCAGTAACGCGCGGCTTTTTTCCGAACTGCAGGACCGGACAGCCGAGGTGACCGAGGCACTGGAACAGCAAAAGGCCTCGGCAGAAATCCTCAGCGTTATCAGCCAGTCGGTTGAGGATACCCAGCCGGTTTTTGAAAAAATCCTCGACAGCTGCCGCACGCTCTTTGGCGGCGAGGAACTGGATGTGCTGCAGATCGACGAGGGAGGGCAGCTGCAGGTCGCAGCCTACCTCGGAGATTACCGCGACGCGCTGCTTTCAACTTTTCCGGCGCCCTGGGAGATCACACCGGCCGGCGAGGCGATCCGCACAAAACGCGTCGTGAACTATGCCGATGTACAGAACGATCCGGAGACACCGCCGGTGCTCAGGCGTATGGCGCGCGTGGCAGGGTATCATTCGGTGGCCTTTGCGCCAATGATCTGGGAAGGCAAAGGCATCGGCGTCGTGGGTGTCGCCCGGTCAAAGAAGCCCTTCACGGACAAAGAACTTCGGATCATGCAGGGCTTTGCCGACCAGGCGGTGATCGCAATCCAGAATGCGCGGCTGTTTCACGAAACGCAGGCCGCGCTGGCCCGCCAGACTGCGAGCGCCGATGTGCTGCGCGTGATCAGCGCGTCGCCCACCGACACAAAGCCCGTTTTCGACGAAATCGTGCGTCTGGCCACCGGGCTGGTGTCCTGTGATCTGGCGATTGTTGTGGAAACAGACGGTACCGAGTTCTGGCAGACCGCCGTGGCAACGCCGGCGGGCGTGGAGGAAGACATAACGCAATCGCGTGCCAGGCTGGCCCCCGAAGACAACCTGCCGTCACGGACGATGGTGGGTAAACAGACCATCCATATTGCGGACTGGACGAAATACGATCTGCCTGCGCGGGACAAAGAGATTCACGAAAGAAACGGCTTCATGGCATCGCTCGGACTGCCGCTGATCCGTGGAGGAAAATGCCTCGGAGGCCTGGCGCTCATTCGTAAAACTCCCGGTGCATTCTCGGCAGATGACATTGCCATTGCCGAAAGTTTTGCCGATCAGGCGGTCATCGCCATCGAAAACGTGCGCCTGTTCCGCGAGACACAGACAGCACTTGCCCGTCAGAC
>CBDUCB010000130.1:0-9715 GCA_965365545.1 uncultured Roseobacter sp.
CACCCCGCTGAAGACATGCAATTTGTCGCCCTCCGGATCAGATACTCGTCGTTTGCAGGTACAAGTCAGGTTCCGCAGGGGTTTCGGCAATCAGTCGGCTGGCAATCAGTTTGGTCAGGAACAGGCCGAATTGCGGATTATCGAGACACAGATTTTCAACGTTGTCTTGCGAAATTTCGTAAAGCTCGCATTCAGTTATGCACAATACGGAAGCCGTACGGTCTTTGTCGGGGCGAAAAATACCCATCTCACCTACCAACGTTCCTGGTGAGATGGTTTTCTGGAGTTCCGGGATCAGCAGCTTTCCGTTTGCGAGGAAATAAATCGCATCCGCAACGTCTCCCCTCCGAAAGAGCACCGTGTCTTTGGGCAGTCGCTTTCGCGTCATGAAGGGGATCAGGATGTCGATTTCCGCACGACCTTCAAGTGCCGTTCTGATGCTTCTGATCTCGTTTACCTTCTGTACCGTCCGGTAAAGATTCAACGGCAGCAATGCGGCATGCAATACGAATATCGGAATGAGTTCGGCGACCGCCCCGTAGATCAGGAAAGCGATATTTGAGGCAACTGCCATCACCCGAAGTTTAAGCATGCCTTTCATGCAAAATGTCAGAAACACCATGCCACAGGCGAGATATCCGATTAATTCCGGCCAGGATGGATGGAAATAAAAATTATCTAAAATTTCGATTGCTTTTCACCTGCAGAGTGCTTCGGGAAATTATTTTCAAAATGCTTCACAGATTTTAATATTGGTGCAAATCTTCCGCTGCACGGCAGAAAACGGACCACCTCAGGTTGGAAATAACGCAGCAGTTCTCTGGCCGCAAGCATTCACATTTTCCCGAAGAATCGACGGTTGCTCCGCACTCCATGCATTCGGGACGCACCGCGGGAGACCAGCTGGCATCTTTGCCGTTCCGCCACTGCCATATGGCCGCTTAAGGCAACTGGCTGCCCGGCGCACAGACAAGGCAGGAACGTCCGCCTGGCAGACTTCTGCCGCGCGCACCCCGGGCAACATCATCAGTAAGCGGCGTGTCAGATGCCGGCGTCAATGATCGCGCGGGCCAGCACGGGGATTGTTTGCGCGTTCAGGCCGGCGATGTTCATCCGGCTGTCGGCGACCATGTATATCCCGCTGTCGCGGCGCATCTCCGCCACCTTTTCGGGGGTGGTGCCAAGCCGCGAGAACATGCCGCGATGCTGTGCCAGAAATCCGAAACGGTCCGATCCGGAGAGACGCTGCAGCTCATCGGCAAGCTGGCTGCGCAGTCCGAGCATGCTGGTGCGCACCTCTTCCAGTTCAGCCATCCAGTCGGCGCGCAAAGCATCATCGTTCAGGATCATTGTCACCAGCCGCGCGCCATGGTCGGGCGGGAAGCTGAAATTCTGGCGGTTGAGAAAGGCCAGCGTATCCTGGTTGCGTTTACGGGCATCGGCGTTGCTGCTGATCGCCATCAGCAGCCCTGTGCGCTCGCGGTAGATGCCGAAATTCTTCGAACAGCTCGCCGCGATCAGACACTCGGGCACGGATGAGGCCACAAGCCGGGTGGCAGCAGCATCTTCCTCAAGGCCGTCGCCGAAGCCCTGATAGGCGATGTCGATCATCGGCACGGCACCTGTCTCAAGCAGCACGTCGATCACGGCTTTCCATTCTGTCATCTTCAGGTTGGCACCGGTCGGATTGTGACAGCAGCCGTGCAGCAGAACCACATCTCCGGGTTTCGCGGTCCGGATATCCGCGATCATCCCGTCGAAATCGACGCTGCGGCTTTCTTCGTCGAAATAGCGGTAGGGGACCATCTCCATGCCGAGATAGTTCAGGATTGACAGGTGGTTGGGCCATGTCGGATCCGAGACAAAGACCCGCGCGTCCGGGCGTGCCATGCGGATGAGTTCAAAGGCCTGGCGCACAGCACCGGTGCCGCCTGGTGTGGCGGCGGCGGCAATGGTGTCACGCGGGACGGCACCATCAAGCACCAGCGCGATCAGCGCATCTGCAAAAGCCGGATCTCCTGTCAGGCCGGTATAGACCTTGCTGTCCTGCGTTTCCCAGAGCTTGTGCTCCGCGGCCTTCACGGCGCGCATCACCGGGGTGAGCCCGGTTGCGTCTTTATAGACACCGACACCGAGATCAATTTTCACCTCACGGGGGTCGTCCCGGTATTCCTGCATCAGCCGGAGGATACCATCGACGGGGCGGTCTTTGAGCGTCTCAAACATCAGGCTTCTCCGGTTGCAACAGGCACGGTGGGAAACATCCCCCATTCGGCCCATGATCCGTCATAAAGTGACCATTTACGGTGGCCTGTGCGCTCCAGCGCAAGAGCCAGAATTGCGGCCGTTACGCCTGAGCCGCAGGTGGTGATCACGGGTTTGCTCAGATCAACACCGGCGTCTTTGAAAGCCGCTGTGATCTTACTGGTGCTCTTCATGGTTTTGTCGCTGTTGAGCAGGGTCGTGTAGGGCAGGCTGCGCGAGCCGGGGATGTGACCCGGGCGCAGACCCTCGCGGGGCTCAGGCGCTTCGCCGCGAAACCGCACTCCGGCGCGGGCATCGACAATCACATAGTCCGCAAGCTTGGACGCGGCGGAGACCTGGGTGACATCGCGCACAAGGTGGTTCTGAAACCGCACCGTCATGTGCCGGTCGCGGATCACCGGGGGCATGTCCTCGACCGGGCGCTCTTCGGCCTTCCATTTCGGGAAACCGCCGTCCAGAACGGCCACGTTCTCCTGTCCCATCAGCCGGAAAAGCCACCAGACACGCGCGGCCGACAAAAGACCGGCGCCATCATAAATCACCACCTGGTGCCCGTCGCCGACGCCCATCGCACGCAGCCGGGACATAAATTTTTCAACTGGCGGCGCCATATGCGGCAGGTCGGAACGGGCGTCCGAAATATCATCGATGTCAAAGAACCGTGCGCCGGGAATATGCGCCTCGTCATATTCCGCGCGGGCATCACGGCCGGCCTCCGGCAGGTACCATGAGGCATCAAGAATACGCAGATCGGGGTCTTTGAGGTGCTGGCCCAGCCATTCGGTAGAGACAAGCGTTTTCGGATCGTCGGCCATGCGGCACCCCCTGCTATCAGACAACCGTCTGATTATCGTCACAGCGCTTTGGTGGCAAGACCACGCACCGCATCAGAGTGGCGCGGTCAGCTGTGTTCTTTGAGCAGCCTGGATTTCTGCCGCGACCAGTCGCGTTTGGCCGAGGTCTCGCGCTTGTCGTGCAGTTTTTTACCTTTGGCGATGCCGATTTTGATCTTGGCCATGCCACGGTGGTTGAAGTAAAGCACCAGCGGCACAAGCGTCATGCCCTTGCGCTGGGTGCTGTTCCACAGATTTGACAGCTGCTTGCGGCTCACCAGCAGTTTGCGGCGGCGGCGTTCATCGTGCTGAAACGTCTTTGCCTGCTTATAGGGTGCGACATAGGCATTCACGAGCCAGAGTTCCCCGTCCTCGACCGCTGCATAGCTCTCGGCGATATTGGCGCCGCCTTCACGCAGGGATTTCACTTCGGATCCCTCAAGGATAATCCCGCATTCGAGGTCTTCCTCGATTGCATAATCAAACCGCGCGCGGCGGTTTTCAGCGACCACCTTGTAATTCGGGTCGGATTTAGAGGACGTTTTCACCTGTGCCATGGTGCGGATGTAAGGCGTCAGGCCGGGTCGTGCAAGGCGGGGTCATGTGCAACAGGCAAAGCGGATATCCAGGAGCGCGCAAATAGTGTATGCAGGAGGTATCGTTCCGTTCCGGAGTCCGCAACTTTGATGTTCAATCCCACGGCGACCCTTGCTTCGTCTTTTGGCGAGCACCTGTCTGAAACCTTTCTGGATTACTTTTCGGGCCGCGACCCGGAATACGCAGCCTACATCAACGGCTGCGCGAAAATGGTACTGGAACGGCTGGGAAATTCAGACGCGCTTTACCACAACGCCGAGCACACGATTATGGTCACGCTTGTCGGCCAGCAGATCATGCGCGGGCGTCTGGTGACCGAAGCCATTCAACCCAATGACTGGCTGCATTATATCATCGCGCTGCTGGTGCATGACATCGGCTATCTGCGCGATATCGTCGAGGGGGATGACGACAACAACGTGGTCATCAACAGCAACGGCGACACCATCAGCCCGCCGCGCGGCGCGTCGGATGCGTTTCTGGCACCCTATCATGTGGACCGCGGGATGATGTATGCCACGCGCCGGTTCCGGGGGTCTGCCGTGGTGGACGAGGAGCGCATCGCCCGGGCGATAGACTATACCCGCTTCCCGGTGCCCGAAGACGAGTATTATCAGTCCACCACCAGCGAACCTGCTCTGGTGCGCGCGGCGGACCTGATCGGACAGATGGCGGACCCGTTTTATCATCGCAAGATCGGCGCGCTTTTTCAGGAGTTCAGCGAAACCGATATGAACGAGCGGCTCGGGTATGAAAGTGCGGTCGATCTTATGGAGAAATTTCCGGATTTCTTCTGGTCACAGGTACAGCCGCTGATCGGCCCTGCTCTGGTGCATCTTGAGCAGACGATGGAAGGAAAGCAGTGGGTCGCACAACTTTATAATCATCTCTTCCAGGTCGATTACCGCACCAGCATGCTCGGCCCCTTTACCGGCAAATAGGCTGGTCAGTCGCCCAGTTTGGCGTGCACCTCATCGAGATCGATCTCACCCAGCGGCGCTTTGTTTGCCGGGTTTTCGAAATCATAGCGAAACAGCCGGAAGTCGCGTTTGTAGATCTCATACACCAGATGCATCGAGAGATCGTCAAAGTAGTCTTCTACCGGGTGCAGCCGTTTCGGCCCGTGCCCCGCGCTTTCGTTAAAGCGCGGCACCTCGCTCAGTTTCACCGCGTGCGGCGTCTCGATGGCATCCAGGACATCCTGCATGCCGGCATTGAACTCCTCGGTCCAGATGATCCGGTCATAGGTGCCGCCATTCACGATAAAGGTGCTGATATGGCCCGACATGGCCGACCAGTGGATGTCCGGGTCCATCGGTTTGCGAAACCGGATGCTGTCGCGCGCGAAAAGCAAAAAGCGGCGGAACGAAGCGATCTGGTCAAACTCGCCGGTGCCGTCCGGCCCGCCCACGTCAATGCCATAACGCTGAATGAGCTGAGGAACGAGATTGCCGCGATAGCGCCGCCCGTTGCGCTGAATCCCGCAGATCTTGTCAAAAAACGAGCTCAGGATACGGGTGTAGGGATTGCGCACGCAGGTGAATGAATAAGAGCTGTGGTTCTGCACGTTCTGCGTGATCGGCTCTTTGCTGCCGTCGAGGGCCCATTTGTGCAGCCCGCTCTGGGCATCGTGGATGTCACCATCGAAGTATTCGCCATGATCGGAATAATACATGATCTGCCCGATCGTCGAGCAGGCACATTTCGGTACGACCCGATAGACCACGCTTTCGCTGGTCGTCATCCAGGTTCCCGGAAACCCCATCTGCTCATCCTCCTGACAGCCCGTTCTGGCGTCATGGCCTTCTTATATTCACAAAAAGCAAATAAATGCGGTTTATTCAATCGGGCTTCGCGCTTATCACTGTTGTGAGCAGACTGAAAACACGCCGTAAGAGCACCTGATGGCAAGAATCGCCTATATTATGCTGTGTCACAAGGACCCGCGTGCCATCATCCGGCAGGCGGAGCGTCTGACGGCGGCAGGTGATTATGTCTCGATCCACTTTGATGCCAGCGCGCCGGAGCAGGATTTTGACCTGATCCGCAAGGCCCTGACCAAAAACGCGAGTGTCGCCTTTGCCACCCGGCGGGTGCGCTGTGGCTGGGGGGAATGGTCGCTCGTGCAGGCAACGCTGAATGCGCTTGAGGCGGCCGTTGTCGCCTGGCCGCGGGCCACGCATTTCTACATGCTCTCGGGCGATTGCATGGCGATCAAGACCGGCGAATACATCCACCGGTATCTCGATGACAATGAGGCCGACTTCATCGAGAACTTTGACTATTTCGAAAGCGACTGGATCAAAACCGGCATGAAAGAGGAGCGGCTGATCTATCGCCACTTTTTCAATGAACGGGCCCGCAAGACGCTCTTTTACGCCTCGATGGAGATGCAGCGGCGTCTGGGGCTGTCGCGCAAACTGCCCGAAGGCCTGCAGATCCGCATCGGCAGCCAGTGGTGGTGTCTGCGGCGCTCGACCGTGGAACAGGTGCTGAAATTTGTGAAATCCCGGCGCGACATCCGGCGGTTTTTCAAGACCACCTGGATCCCGGATGAGACCTTTTTCCAGACGATCGTGCCGCATCTGATCCCGTCAGAAGAGATCCGCAATCGCACCCTGACCTTTCTTATGTTCACCGATTACGGGATGCCGGTCACGTTCTACAACGATCATTACGACATGCTGACCGGGCAGGATTTTCTCTTTGCCCGCAAGATCAGCCCAGAAGCAGATGACCTCAAACGCCGCCTGAGCCTGCTTTATTCGGCCTCGGATGTGGATTTCCGGATCTCCGATGAGGGGCCTGAGCTTTTCAGCTTTCTCACCGGGCGCGGCCGTATCGGGCGTCGGTTCGCGCCGCGGTTCTGGGAAACGGAATCGACCCTCGGCCGTGAACGCGAACTGATGATTGTGATCTGCAAGAAATGGCACGTTGCCAAAAGGGTTCTGGACCGGATGCGGCAGATCACCAATGTGCCGTCGGTCGAATATCTCTTTAACGAGGAGGACACGCCCCTGCCGGATCTCGGCGGCATACAGACCTCGCTTGAAAAACGCACACGGCACCGGCGTGCGCTGATGCGGATGCTGTTCGATTTTTACGAGACCGACCGGATGATTGTCTGCATGGATCCGGGCAATATCGGCCTGCTTCAGGATTTTGCCGCCGACCGGTCTGTCACACGGATGCTGGAGATCGACTGCACCTTTTCGGACGAGTACCTGATCGGTCACGCGATGCGGGTAGGCCTTGCCGGGCCGCAAACCTCCGGGGAAACACTCGCGCGCCTCTTACCGACCATCCGCAACGATATTACCTATGAAAGCGACCGGATCCGTGACGCGGAGTTTGATCATCTCAGCCGCATGCGCGAGACTGCAGACATCGGCGAGAACTCAAAGGCCCTGGCGGATTTCCTGTCGATCCCGCAGGCGCGCGCCTGGGAGATTGCCGGAACCGACGGATTATTTGCAGACTGACGATCAACCGGAGAACCGCATGGACTACGCCTACGACGATCAGAATATCTTTGCGAAGATTCTTCGCCGCGAAATTCCCAATACCACCGTTCTGGAGACCAGCCACAGCCTGGCGTTTCGCGATCTCTACCCGCAGGCGCCCGTGCACGTGCTGGTGATCCCCAAAGGCGCCTATGTCAGCTATGATCACTTCGCCGCAGAAGCCTCCGATGCTGAGATCGTCGACTATACCCGCGCCATCGCAGAGGTCTGCCGGATGGAAGGTGTCACGCTGTCGGCAGGCGATGGGTTCAGAATGATCTCGAACGCGGGCGATCACGGGGTGCAGGAAGTGCCGCATCTGCATGTGCATATCCTGGGCGGCCGGCCGCTCGGGCGGATGCTGGCAAAGGACGGCTGAGCGTTCAGCGGTCGAAGTCATCCGGCGACAGCGGCGGGCCGCAGAAGTTCATTTTAAACCGCTCGGCACTTTCCCCGATCTGTGCCATGTCATCCGGGATTTTAAACTGACCTTCGGCCATTTCCGCGAAGAACCCCTCGAACCCGCCCGGTGTCAGGATAACCAGGTGGCGCGACGGGACATCGCTCAGCACCGTAAAAGTGTGTGGCGTGCCGCGCGGGATAAACACAGAGCCGCCCGGTCCGCACACTTCTGTTTTGCCGTCCACCCAGAACCCGATCTCGCCCGTCAGAACCACAAATGTCTCATCGGCATCGTGGTGGATATGCCGCGGCGGGCCGGAGGGGGGCGGCTAAACACGGGCGGGTACTGAAATAGCTCCGCCGGAGGTCTTCTGATCAATCAGCGTCCGGTACTGCGTGCCCAGCCACTCAATGCTGTCGGGTCCCGGTGATTCTGTGTCCATGAAGGCATCCTCCTGATTGTGCTGTCATCTGCGGTGCGCCAGGATTGCAGGCATCCGGGTGCTGTGCCCGGACTTAACGACGGCCGCGCTGGCGGGCCCACCATTCGCTCAGACGGCCACGCCGCTCTGCCATGGCGTCTTCTGTTGCTTCCCAGCTGTGCTGCACCTCTTCCAGCGTCGGATCGATGCGCTTTGCCCGGAAACGGCGCCAGCGGACCCAGACGCCATACCAGATTGCGGCAACACTCCCGAGGATCAGGATACTCACCCAGGGGATCGGTTTGCCCACATCCGGCCCGGCGACTGTCTTTACAGAGATCGCATTGGGAAAGATCGAAAAGAATTCGTTGCGCCAGCCATAGTGCCTGATCGCCACATAGCGCGGGTTGTCCGCGGTTGAGCGCAGGTCCGCAGCTTCGGCCTGCAGGTTGGACGTGTCGAATTTGAAATACGGCGGCCAGGACCAGCCGGTGTCCTCGTTGCGGTACACCATAACGCCACCGTTCACGCGGCGTGTCTGAATAAAGAATACGTCGCGGCTGGTGACAGTCGTGTCGCTGCCGATATCCGCCTGCGACCAGAACAGGCGGTTCTCACCAGGATCAATGCGCTTTTCATAGGTGTCGGTGATGCGCACGATATCTGTCTGAGGCAGGGTGTAGTGAAAAAATCCGGCGACCAGCAGCCAGAAGCCGATGATGAGTGTCCATTTCACGTAAACCATGGTGTGCCCCTTCTCAGGCGAAATTCGTCAGATAAATAATCAGCGCGACCAGCAGCGAGGGTACCACATAAACGCCGAGAATGAGTTTGCGGCGCAGCGACCCGTCGTATTCTTTCAACCCGGCGTCCACGAATGACGCCTTGCTGCCCGGACCGCCGTCCGCGTCCCAGGCCGCTTCGAGTTTCTCGCGCCGGCGCGCCCGGGAATAAAGCGACAGGCACACATAGACTATCGTCAGAACGATAAAGCCGATGAAAACCAGTCGTGCCAGTGCGAACATTGCCGTGCCTTCTTTCTGCTTTGTCGCCTGATATATAGGCATAAAAGACGCAGTTTCATCAACCACGGGTGACTTTCCTCTTCATGTCAAACCCGCGCTCCGCTGAAAAGGTGCAATGGCATGCAAGCGCCGCCGCGCGGGCGGCCCGGATCGTGTGTGATGGCCTGCCCGGCTACTGACCGGTCAGGAAGGCTGTCAGGTCGCTGCCGGGATCGGTGAAGGCGTCGATCACATCGAAATGGTGGCGATCCGGTACAATGACCTGACGTGCCCCCCATGTCCTTGCCAGCAGATCCGCCTGCTCAAGGAACGCCGGGCGTTCATCGGCACCGACCCAGATTTTCACCTCCGTTTGCGGGGGCGCCATGTTGACGAGGCTTTCCGCCTGCGCTTCTGCAGCATTGATCTGCAGAATATCGTTCATGGTGGTCTCCATCAGCGGTGTCAGATCAGCCACGGGAGAAACCGGGGCCACGCGCACGATCCTGCTGCGTACCGCGTCGGGCAGGATCAGCGGATCGGTCATGCGCCCCGCCAGATGCCCGCCCGCGGAGGGTCCCGCCTCTCAGCAGCTAGAAGAGGATGACCGCATCTTCCTCATTGAGGGAGGCGGGGAGGGCAAAACGGTTGGGGCATTCGACCGTCGAACCGGGGAGCCGGTATGGCCC
>CBDUCB010000131.1:0-9686 GCA_965365545.1 uncultured Roseobacter sp.
GGCGCCGGAAGAGCCTTGACCCGGGTTGCGTCAGCCGGTCAGCACGATATCGGCAGGCAGGGATTGTTCCTGCACCGTCCGGGCATTGGCCAGATCGTTCCGGGCCGCGCGTTCTTCAGCGCTTTCAGGGGAGAGCCCGTGATCCAGCCAGCGTTGCACCAGCCTGCTTTGCAGCACCTCAATGGGCACGTCGAGCCGCACCGACAGATCCCAGTACCTGTTCAGATCGCGCCAGACCGGAGCATCCAGGAGCAGGTAATTGCCTTCGAGAACCACGGTGTCACAGTCCGGACCCACACGGCCCGCACAAGCAATGGAAATATCGCGGGTGCGATCAAAGAGCGGATAAAATATCTCTTCCTCATCCGTCAGCCGCGAGACGAGATGCACGAACCCGGCGGCATCGAATGTATGCGGAGCACCTTTGCGGTTGAGAGTGTCGCGGTCGAGCAGGATCTGGTTGTGCAGGTGAAAGCCGTCCATCGGCACTACCTGGGCTGCACATCCCTTATCGTTCAGCGCGTCACCGAGGCTATGTGCCAGCGTTGTTTTGCCGCTGGCGGGGGCGCCGGCCAGCGCCACCAGGCGGCGACGGCCCTTGCGCGGGGCTGCCAGCACCCGGTCACAGACCGACTGCGCCGTTTGCTCTGGTGTCATTACGCGGCCTGCGCCTCCGGGGGTTCTTTGGCACCGGTCATGAAGGCCACAGCGTCCGACATCGTATAGTCTTTGGGGTCGATAACGCAGAGACGTTTTCCCAGCCGGTGTACATGGATGCGGTCTGCGACCTCAAACACATGGGGCATATTGTGACTGATCAGAATAATAGGAATGCCGCGTGATTTCACGTCGAGAATGAGCTCAAGCACTTTGCGGCTTTCCTTGACCCCGAGGGCAGCGGTGGGCTCATCAAGAATGATCACCTTGGAGCCGAAAGCCGCGGCACGGGCCACGGCGACGCCCTGACGCTGACCACCGGAAAGGGTCTCAACCGCCTGGTTGATGTTCTGAATGGTCATCAGGCCAAGCTCCGAGAGTTTGTCTCGCGCGAGCTTTTCCATTGTCTGACGGTCAAGCTGACGCAGGAATTTGCCGCGCCAGCCTTCTTTGCGGATCTCGCGCCCCATGAACATATTGTCAGCGATCGACAGGGCAGGGGACATGGCAAGCGTCTGGTAAACGGTCTCGATGCCGGCCTCGCGCGCCTGAATGGGAGAGGTGAAGCGGACCTCCTTTCCCTCCAGTTCGACGGTGCCCGCATCGGGGACAACAGCGCCTGAGACAGCCTTGATCAGAGAGCTTTTACCGGCACCGTTGTCGCCGATGACAGCGAGGATTTCGCCCGGCATCAGGTCAAAATCGCAGCGGTCGAGTGCGGTGACTTTGCCATAGCGTTTGACCAGTCCGCGGCCCTTTAAAATCGGTTCCATTATGCAGCAACCTTTCTGATCCACTGGTCCACAGCAACGGCGGCAATAATCAGCACGCCGATGAGCAGATATGTCCATTGCGCATCCGCGCCCATCAGACGCAGCCCGAGGGTGAAAACACCTACGATAAGTGCGCCGAAGAATGTGCCGAGGATCGACCCGCGCCCGCCAAAGAGGGAGATGCCTCCGATCACCACGGCGGTAATACTTTCGATGTTCAGGAGTTGCCCTGAGGTAGGCGAGACCGAACCGATCCGTCCGATCAGCGCCCAGCCGGCGATGGCACAGATAAACCCGGCGACCGCGTAGACGGATATCAGCGTCATTCTGACATTCACACCGGAAAGCTCTGCGGCTTCTGCATCGTCGCCGACTGCATAGACGTGCCTGCCCCATGCTGTGTGTTTCAGAATAAAGGCGAGGATCAGAACAATGGCGATCATCATGATGACGCCCACGGTAAAGACTGCGCCGCCGATCTGAAACTTGGCCCCGAGCAATTGCAGGATGGGCGCCTGCTCGGCGATTTCCTGGGCGCGGATCGTCTCGTTCTGAGAGTAGAGAAAATTGGCGGCGAGCACGATCTGCCACATGCCGAGCGTCACGATAAAGGGCGGCAGCTTCATGGCGGCGACGAGCCAGCCGTTCAGGGCACCAATGGCGGTCCCGAACATCAGCCCACAGGCGACAGCAATTTCGACGGGCAGGCCGTAGCGGAACGTAAACTGCCCCATCACAACCGAGGAGATGACCGCGATCGCACCGACGCTGAGGTCGATGCCGGCGGTCAGGATCACAAGCGACTGCGCCGCGGCGACGATGCCCACGATCTGTACCTGCTGGAGAATGAGGGTCAGTGCAAAGGGTGAGAAAAACTTCGACCCGAGTGCGAGGCCAAAGACCAGAATCGAGGCCAGCAGCACGATAAGCGGCACCAGTGCCGGTGTGGTGTGTAATGCGTGGTGGAAACGACCCACAAAGCCTTTGTGCGGATCATCAAAGGCCGCGACATCCGAGGCGGCTGTTGAGACGGTTTTTTCGTAGTCGTCCGATGTGGACACAAGCTTTCCCCCCTGTTCCGGATCGGACGGGCCGTGTACGGCCCGCCCGTCTTTTTACTCAGCGGAGCCTGATCAGCCCCAGCAGAGGTCCATGCCTTCGTCGGTGCTGATCGAGTCGACCCCGTCGGCCGGCTGGTCGGTGACCAGGGCCACGCCGGTATCAAAGAAGGCTTTGCCCTCTGAGGCTTCGGGCCTGGTGCCGTCTTTGGCCCAGGCCGCGATCGCCTCGATACCCTTCGAGGCCATCAGAAGCGGATATTGCTGCGAGGTCGCGCCGATCACACCGTCTTTGATGTTCTGCACACCGGGGCAGCCACCGTCGACAGACACGATCAGTACGTCATTTTCACGACCAATCGATTTCAGAGCCTGATAGGCGCCGGCTGCGGCAGGCTCGTTGATGGTGTAGACCACGTTGATGGTGGGGTCCTGTGCGAGCAGGTTTTCCATCGCCTTGCGGCCACCCTCTTCGTTGCCGGCGGTGACGTCATGACCCACAATGCGCGGGTCTTCCTCATCGCCCCAGCGGTTGGGATCTTTGATGTCGATGCCAAAGCCCGTCATGAAGCCCTGGTCGCGAAGTACACCGACCGAGGGCTGGCTTACAGCCAGATCGAGCATGCCGATGCGGGCATCTGCGGCTGCGTCGCCCAGCGAGGCCGCGGCCCATTTGCCGATCAGTTCACCGGCCAGGAAATTGTCTGTGGCAAAGGTCATATCGGCGGAATCGATGGGCTCAAGCGGCGTGTCGAGCGCGATGACCAGCAGACCTGCGTCGCGTGCCTGCTGCACTGCCGGCACAATCGAGGAGGTGTCAGAGGCGGTCAGCAGAATGCCCTTGGCGCCGTTGGCAATGCAGGTTTCAATGGCGGCCACCTGAGTTTCGTGATCCCCGTCTACCTTACCCGCATAGCTGTTCAGCGTGATGCCGAGCTCTTCGGCTTTGGCCGTTGCACCTTCGCGCATCTTCACAAAGAAGGGATTGGTGTCGGTTTTCGTGATCAGGCATGCGGATACGCTGTGGCCATCGGCCATTGCCGTTCCTGCCTGAGCGATCAGAGCAAGTGCTGTACCTGCGATAAGTTTTTTCATGATGTCCTCCCGGATTTTTATTTCTCTAAGCGTGCCCGGCAGGGCACGTTTCCGGTCTGCCTCCACAGACCGGATGACCCTTAAAAAGACCGATTCATGTGTTGCTGTCAATAAATAAATAAACTTGATTTATTAATTGGTCCGGGTCTTTACTGTCAGGCATGAGCCATGCGGATGTACAAATGGATGGCGGTGACATCGTCCGGAAACTCGGAGGCGTAAACCAGAGCGGGGTGCGCAACCATAATGAACGTCTGCTGATGTCAATGCTGCAGCGTTCGGGCGGTATGGCGGGCAGTGATATGGCCAGACAGGCCGGTCTGTCACCGCAGACGGTATCCGTGATCCTGCGCAAGCTTGAGAAAGACGGTTTGCTCAGACGGGGAGACCCGGTGCGCGGCAAGGTGGGTAAACCGTCGATCCCGATGCAGCTCGACCCGAACGGTATTTTCGCCTTTGGTCTCAAAATCGGCAGGCGCAGTGCGGATCTGCTGGTGCTGGATTTTGCCGGAAAGGTCCGCGCGCAGCTGAAAAAAGCCTATGAGTACCCGGTGCCGGAGGACATTTTTACCTTTCTGCGTGAGGGTACTGATGAACTGACAGCAGGGATGACCGCAACGCAACGTCAGAGGCTGTGCGGCATCGGTATCGCTACGCCTTTTGATCTGTGGAAGTGGCACAAACTTGCCGGCAATCCCGCGCGCGACGACATCGGATTGAAAGACGTGAACTTCCGCAGTGAGATCTCGGCGTTTTCCGATCTGCCGGTATATGTCGGCAACGACGCCACTGCAGCCTGCCGGGCGGAGCACCTTTTCGGACGTGAAAACGGGTTTTCAGACTACGCGTATTTCTTTGTGGGCTCGTTTGTTGGCGGGGGCATCGTGCTGAATGATACTGTTTTCCAGGGCAATCAGGGCAATGCCGGCGCTCTGGGTGCCATTCGCAGTACCGGCCCGCTTGGCGAGAGCCGTCAGCTTGTCGATGTGGCCTCGGTTCACCTGCTGGAAGCACGTCTTGCTGAGGCAGGAATAAATCCGCGGGTCCTCTGGGACGAGCCTCAGGACTGGCGCAGCCTTGCCCGCTATGTCGACCCCTGGCTGGGGGAAACGGCTCAGGAACTGGCGAAAGCAGCCCTGTCGGTCTGCGCAGTCATCGATTTTGAAGGCGTGGTAATCGACGGCGCTTTTCCCGAAGCGGTCCGAGACGAACTGGTGGAACGCGTCAACCGGTATCTGGCGAGCCAGGATACACGGGGTCTGATCATTCCGCAGGTGGTCAGCGGCAGCATCGGCGCAAATGCACGCGGGATCGGCGCGGCCTGTGGTCCGGTGTCATCGCAACTGCTGCTGGACAAAAATGCAGGTCTTTCGGTGTTCTGATGTCTCCGGTTCGGGCCGGGGCGGGATGACCAGGAACACGGACATGACGGATCGGTGCTCATCAGGAAAAACGACGGCCATCTGCAAAGAGTAAATGGTGGGCGACCCTGGAATCGAACCAGGCGTGCGTCTCCGCGAGGGAGTTACAGTCCCCTGCCACACCTTGCGGCCTGTCGCCCACTTTGCCCATGCATTGCATCAGCAGTGAAGGCGTGATTACTAGCGGACCTGACAGGCGTCAAGACGAAAACCTTACCTTTTGCGCGCCCCTGAAGAGCGGGATAATCCGATGAAAAAACCTAAATGGGTGGTCAGGAAAGAGCAGGACAAAAAAGCCGGCGGGCGCGAGACCGTCTGGCTTTTTGGTCTGCATGCTGTGCGCGATGCGCTGCTGAACCCAAGGCGCGAAAAGATCCGGCTCGTCGTGACGCTGAACGCGCAGGGCCGCCTGGAAGATGCGATCGTACAGAGCGGCATTGAGCCCGAGGTGGTGGACCCGCGCAAATTCAGCGCGCCACTGGACCCGGGCTCGGTGCATCAGGGTGCAGCACTTGAGGTGAAACCGCTGGACTGGGGCAGACTTGAAGACGTGTGCATCGGGGACGCGGCCCCAAGAGTGATGCTGCTCGACAGGGTCACTGATCCTCATAATGTGGGCGCTATTCTGCGTTCGGCTGAGGTGCTGGGCGCCTCTGCGGTGATCGGCACGCGACACCATTCGGCGCCCGAAACCGGCGCGCTGGCAAAAACCGCCAGCGGTGCTCTGGAGCGGCAACCCTATCTGCGGGTGCGCAACCTTTCGGATGCCATGCGTGCTCTTCAGAATATGGGGTATCTGGTTCTGGGTCTTGACGGAGAGGCGGAGATGACAATCGAGGCCGCCGTTGCCGGGAAGGAAGACCGCCCCGTTGCTCGGGTTCTGGGGGCAGAGGGGCCGGGGCTGCGCGAAAAAACCAAAGAGACCGCAGACCATCTTGTCAGGATTGATGCCTCCGGTGGCTTCGGCTCGCTCAACGTCTCGAACGCGGCTGCCATAGCGCTTTATGCCAGCCGGGGCGCCCGGCAGACGGGGGCGCCGGACACATGACCCATACTGCCAAAATCGCAACCTGCTGTTATTGTGGCGCGCGCGCGGCACTGGTGCTGGAGCCAGGACGACACGAGCTCAGTTGTTCAACCTGCGGGGCGCCGCTGCACGAACTCAAGCGGTTGCCAACCAGTCATCCCGGGCGGTCTTATCCTGTGCGGGGCAAGCCGGAACGGCGCGATGCCGCGAAAAAGCAGTATCTGTCTGATGAAAAGCGCCGCCGGAAATCGCCTCCGCGCAAAAAAAGACGCAGCAGTTTTATGAAGGACCTGATCGAAGAGGCCTTTGATGTCATTGAAGATATTTTCGACTGACGCAGCACAGGGTGTTTGCGCGCCACAGCCGCCTGTTCACAGATTTGCGAGGCTCTCTGGTCTGACAGGAGATGATACCTATCTCTCATTATGACCGGTTGGCCCGGAACGCCGACCGGTGACGTTACTGTCCCTCGTTCCGTACCTTGCAGCGCCCTTGCCCCCGCGGGTAACGGGCGCTCTTTTTTTCCTGTGCTGCCCGACATAGGGTCGTCGCATGAGCTACAGCCATTCCCATCTGAAAAACATTCTGACCCGCACACGCTCAATTGCGGTTGTGGGGGTGTCAGTGAACCCTGTTCGCCCGAGTTACTACGTGGCGCGGTATCTCACGCTCAAGGGCTTTACGGTAGTGCCGGTCAATCCGATGCACGCCGGCGAGACGCTGTTCGGCCGCAAGGTCGTTGCCAGTCTGAGCGGGATCGGCGGTGGGATTGACATGGTCGATATCTTTCGTCGCTCAGAGGCCGTGCCAGAGATTGTGGACGAGGCGCTTGACGTCCTGCCGGACCTTCAGACGATCTGGATGCAGATCGGGGTGAGCCATGCGGCCGCCGCGGCAAAGGCAGAGGCACGCGGCATCACCGTTATCCAGAACCGGTGCCCGAAAATCGAATATCAGCGGCTTTTCGGCGAATTGCGCATGGGTGGTTTTGCGACCGGCGTGATTTCGTCAAAGCTCTGATGCAGGTTCAGCGTCGTGCTGCTTTTTCGGCCAGGCCGGACTGTGCCTGACGCCTGTCCAGTTCCGCCATCACATCTGACAGCGCCACATCGCGCGCGGCCAGCATGACCATCAGGTGATACAATACATCTGCGGCCTCCCGCGTCAGAGCGGCCCGGTCCCCTCTGACGGCCTCGATAATGGCCTCGATTGCCTCCTCACCGAATTTTTCTGCGCATCTTTCAGGTCCCATGTTCAGCAGCTTTGCCGTCCATGAACTGTCGGCATCAGCAGTCCTGCGCGCGGTGATCGTCGCGTAAAGATCGTCCAGTGTCATGTGAGCCTCATCGGGATGCCTGCTGCTGCCATATGCTGTTTGGCCTGCGCGATTGTATAGTCTCCGAAGTGGAAGATTGAGGCGGCCAGTACAGCCGAAGCACCTCCCTCGGTGACGCCCTCGACAAGATGATCAAGGGTACCCACGCCGCCTGAGGCAATCACCGGTACCCCGACCGCATCGGAAATCGCCCTGGTGAGGGGCAGATTGAAACCTGCGCGGGTGCCGTCGCGGTCCATGGAGGTCAGCAGTATTTCACCCGCACCCCTGGAGACCACGATGCGCGCGAACTCAACCGCGTCGATGCCGGTAGGCTTGCGTCCGCCATGGGTAAATATCTCCCATTTTCCCGGGCTTACAGTTTTGGCGTCGATGGCCACAACAATGCACTGGCTGCCGAACTGATCCGCGGCTTCTGCCACGACGTCAGGGTTGGCCACCGCCGCGGAGTTGAACGATACTTTATCGGCACCCGCCAGAAGCAGTGCGCGAACATCGGCCACCGTGCGCACGCCGCCGCCCACCGTCAGCGGGATATAGCAGTGCTCGGCCGTGCGCGTGACCACGTCAAACATGGTGCCTCGGTTTTCATGGGTTGCGGTGATATCCAGAAAGCAAAGCTCGTCCGCGCCCGCTGCGTCATAGGCGATCGCTGCATCGACCGGGTCGCCGGCATCGCGCAGATCGACGAAGTTGACACCTTTCACAACGCGTCCTTCGGCGACATCGAGGCAGGGAATGATGCGGGTTTTCAGCATGGATCCGGTTTATGAGGTTCGCAAGGGCGGGGCAAGACAGTGAAACGACCCTTCGGGGAGGATATTTTTGAGCCAGAGAAACATTCAGGAGTTGGGCGCGGTGAGCCGTCGCAATGGCTCAGGCCGGTTCTTTCAGGGCGCGCAGAGCCTCTGGCAGATCAATGGCGCCGTCATAAAGCGCGCGACCCGAGATAGCGCCGGAAATGACACCGGTGTCGCGCAGCGCAATCAGGTCGGCAAGCGAAGAAACACCACCCGAGGCAATCACCGGCAGCGACACGGCGCGCGCCAGTGCTTCGGTGGCGGCGACGTTGGGTCCACCCATCGCGCCGTCGCGCAGAATATCGGTATAGATGATCGCAGCGACACCCGCGTCCTCAAAAGACCGGGCGAGATCAGTGACCTGAACGGTGGTCTCTTCAGCCCAGCCCTTTGTTGCCACAAAGCCGTTCCGGGCGTCGATGCCGACGGCGACCTGCCCGGGAAAAGCGCGTGCGGCGGTACGTACGAGATCGGGATCTTCCACTGCAACCGTGCCCAGAATGACCCGCGCGAGCCCTTTTTCCAGCCATCTTTCGATGGTTTGCATATCCCGGATGCCGCCACCGAGCTGCGCCGGCACATTGCAGGTCTTCAGGATCGCCTCGACCGGGCCCGCATTCACGGGCGTGCCGGCAAAGGCCCCGTTGAGATCCACGAGGTGCAGCCATTCACAGCCCGCATCCACAAAGGACTGCGCCTGGGCTGCGGGATCATCGCTGAAAACCGTCGATTGCTGCATGTCTCCGTGCACCAGCCGGACGGCCTGGCCGTCTTTGAGATCAATTGCGGGATAGAGGATCATCGGGGGCTTCCTGTGGTGGTGTGTTGGCTGCGGCAGGTTCGTATGGCTGCGCGGCGTTCATGCACGCAAGTGTCGTGAAATGCAACGCAACGACACGTCCCTTCGCGACGTACGGTCACGCTTGCGATGCGTCCCGGGCGCGGGGCAGGGTGCGCGCAGTTTCACGGGAGGAAAAGATGAAACGAGTTACAATATTTGCAGCCCTGGTGGCGATGACAGCCGGAGGGGTCGCTGCGGATCCCCTGGAAGGGGTCTGGCAGACTGAGCCGGATGAGGGCGCCTATGCCCATGTCATGATCGAACCCTGTGGTGCGAATTTCTGCGGAAAAATCGCACGCACCTTCAAGGACGGTGCTGAGTATCAGTCGCCCAATCTTGGCAAGGCGCTGGTGATCGATATGGCCCCTGAGGGCGACGGCAACTATCGCGGGCAGGTCTGGCGTCCGAGCAACGACAAGATTTATCTTGGGAAGATTGCTCTGAACGGGGACCGGGTGAAGCTTTCGGGCTGCGTGGCGGGTGGGCTTATTTGCTCAAAACAGACCTGGGCGCGCATTCAGTAAGAAACTGACCGGGTAGAAAAAACGGCGCCCGAAAGAGGCGCCGTTTTACTTCTGATCCTGTGCAGTGGTTCAGGCCGCTTTGCGTTTGCGCCTTAGCACTGCAAATGCGCCGAACGCTGTCAGCAAGAGCGGCAGGCCCGCCGGGACAGGTACC
>CBDUCB010000132.1:0-9685 GCA_965365545.1 uncultured Roseobacter sp.
ATTCGTGATGGGCGATCAGCTGGTACGTGGATTTGTCGAGTACGATCAGATGCAGATGCTGGTAGACGATCTGCGCGGCTGACCGCGCGTTAAAACCGGGCGCGCACTATTCAGCCGCGTCCGCCACAGCCGCCGCATCCAGTTCGGCGGCTTTTTTCTCGACCTGCTCTACGATGTGTTCGACCATCTGATCGTTGCTGAGTTTGTGGCTCTGTTTGCCGGCGAGATAGACCATCCCTGCCCCGTTGCCGCCACCGGTGAAGCCCACGTCTGTCATCAGCGCCTCGCCTGGTCCGTTCACGACACAACCGATGATGCTGAGGCTCATCGGTGTCTTGATATGCTCGAGCCGCTGTTCCAGTTTTTCGACCGTTTTTATCACATCAAACCCCTGGCGCGCGCAGCTCGGACAGCTGATAATGTTCACGCCCCGGTGCCGCAGCCCGAGCGATTTCAGGATCTCATAGCCGACTTTTACCTCTTCCACCGGATCGGCGGAAAGGCTGACGCGGATCGTGTCGCCAATGCCCATCCACAGCAGATTGCCAAGACCGATGGCCGATTTGATGGTGCCGGAGGTCAGCCCGCCTGCCTCGGTGATGCCAAGATGGATCGGCGCATCCGTCGCTTCGGCCAGCTGCTGATAAGCCGCTGCAGCCATGAAGACATCCGAGGCTTTGCAGCTGATTTTGAACTCGTGAAAGTCGTTGTCCTGAAGGATTTTGATGTGATCAAGGCCGCTTTCGACCATCGCATCCGGACAGGGCTCGCCGTATTTTTCCAGCAGATGCTTCTCGAGGCTCCCTGCATTGACACCGATCCGGATGGAGCAATTGTGATCCCGTGCGGCTTTGATCACTTCGCGTACGCGTTTTTCGTCGCCGATGTTGCCCGGGTTGATCCGCAGGCAGGCCGCGCCGGCCTCCGCAGCCTCAATCCCGCGTTTATAATGGAAATGAATGTCCGCGACGATCGGGACAGACACTTCGGGTACAATATCTCGCAGAGCCTTTGACGAAGCCTCGTCAGGAACCGATACCCGGACGATATCCGCGCCGGCATCGGTGGCAGCCCGGATCTGTGCGATTGTGGCTTTCACGTCCGTGGTCAGCGTGTTCGTCATGGTCTGCACCGTGATCGGGGCATCGCCACCGACAGGAACATTGCCAACCATGATCTGACGCGACTTACGCCGGTAGATATTGCGCCATGGACGGACGTGATTGAGCGACATCAGGCGCACCTCGGAACGTTTCATCTGTCACGCAAAATAGACAGGCGCGCAGGTGGCCGCAATGGCCCGGAGCCGTTTCATGTGAGTTTATTGGTTTTCGGAAGCGACAGTTGTCTGCAGTTCAACCACAGTTGTCGCAAGTGCCTCGTCAGAGGAGATATCAGCGATGGAGTAGGCAGATTTGAGCGATTCCACATCCAGTGCAAGGTTGGAGGTAATCACGCCGGTCTGCCCGACCGGGCCGTAGTATTCACCGCTGAGTGCAAAATAGATCGCGCCACTCTCGCCGGTGCGCAGGGTCGGAGGCTCCTCTCCGACGGGCGCGTCCCATGTGTCGCCCGGTTCCATGATCGTCTCAAAGATAACGGTGCCGTCAGCTGCGCGTACGCGCACCCATGAGGGCCGGACAGCGACCATACGCAGAGCCGGACCGGGTTCTTCAGAAACCTTCGGCACCGGCAGCTCTGTCGGAGTTGCGTCGGGGAATGCCGCAATGCTCGAGGCAATGGCTTCGTCGAAGGAGCTATAGGCGCGTGCAACAGCGGGGGGCGGGTTTTCAGGTGGCGTAAAGTTGCCGATTGTGCGCGGATCAATGGTTGAGATCGGCGCATCGCGGGCCACCAGCACCGGCACATCAAGCGCCTGGGGCCGGTAGAGACGCTCAAGCGCCGCCGCAGTATCTGTGTTGCCCGGCAGATCTCCCGAAGACGTCGTCTCAGGTGCGCCGGAGAGAATGCCGTCAAGCGGGTCGAGATCTGAAAGCACGACAGGTGTCTGGTCGACCGGTGCGACCTGAACCTTCTGCACTTCCTGCAGCACTGTCCATCCGCCGTAGCCGATGCCGGAAATCAGCGCCAGCAAGACAACTACGGACCCCACCGCGCCCGGTTCAATACGTGACCAGATGCTGTCGCCTGTCGGCACAAATGGCGTGCCGGGCCGGCTGAACATATCGGCTTCACGTGCGGCACGCGACGGTGATGTTTTGCCGGTCTTGCGCACGACAGAGGCCTCGGCGGACATCCCGTGCGCGACAGAAAAGCCGCTTTCTTCGCAGAAGGTGTCAAAGGCCTGATCAGGATTCATACCCAGATACCGCGCATATGACCGCACGTAGCCGGCAATGAAGCCGGGCGTGTCAAAGGCATCGGGATCACAGTTTTCTATAGCGGCAATGTAGGAGGCTTTGATGCGCAATTCACGCTGCACGTCGAGCAGAGATTTGCCCATGGTCGCGCGTTCGCCGCGCATGACATCACCCAGACGCAACTCAAAATCATCGAACGCTTTACGTTCGACTTTTTCTTCCACACTCTTTGAGTGCTTGCGCCCGATCATATGTCTGCCCTGTCTTCCCCGTGTCTGCCTGACCGCCCTGAGTCGGATTGAAATCGTCCCAACGATTCGTATCCGCCTTCTTGTTTAAGTCAGGTTAACACAAGACAATTCCAATTACATCAGGGCCTTGCTTAGCCTGCCTGTTCGGCACGATTTAGCGCACAATGTGACCAAAGTCCGTCCATCGCCCGCACCAGAGCATCCGTTTCTCCGGGTCCATGTACCGGAGAGGGCGTAAAACGCAAGCGCTCAGTGCCGCGCGGCACCGTCGGGAAGTTAATCGGCTGCACGTAAATGCCGTGATCATCCAGCAGCATATCGCTGAGCAACTTGGTGTGGACCGGATTGCCGACCATCACGGGCACGATATGGCTGCCGTTATCAATAATCGGCAGGCCAAGGCCTTTGAGGCGCAACTTCAGAACACGGGCACAGGTCTGGTGCGCCTCGCGCAGTTCCGGCGCGCGCTTCAGGAAGGCAACAGAGGCCGCTGCGCCGGCTGCGACCGCAGGCGGCAGCGACGTGGTAAAGATGAAGCCCGGCGCGTAAGACCTTATTGCGTCGCACATTTTTGCAGATGCGGCGATATAGCCTCCCATGACGCCGTAAGCTTTGGCGAGTGTGCCGTTGATGATGTCGAGCCGGTGCATTAACCGGTCGCGCTCGGCCACACCGGCGCCGCGCGGGCCATACATTCCGACCGCATGGACCTCATCAATATAAGTGAGCGCGCCGAACTCATCAGCCAGGTCACAGAAAGCTTCGATCGGACCGAAATCACCGTCCATGGAATAGATCGATTCGAAGGCTATCAGCTTGGGTGCGGCCGGATCATCGGCCTCGAGGAGCTCGCGCAGATGATCCACATCGTTGTGCCGGAAAATACGCTTGGCGCCACCGTTTCGCCTCACTCCCTCGATCATCGATGCATGATTGAGCGCGTCAGAATAAATAATCAGGCCCGGAAACAATCTGGGCAGCGTCGAGAGCGTGGCATCATTGGCGATATAGGCCGAGGTAAAGAGCAGCGACGCCTCTTTGCCGTGCAGATCGGCCAGTTCAGCCTCGAGGCGCTTATGATAAACAGTGGTTCCGGAGATATTACGGGTTCCGCCCGAACCTGCCCCCGTGGCCTCAAGCGCTTCATGCATGGCCTCAAGGACGACCGGGTGCTGGCCCATGCCCAGATAATCATTGCCGCACCAGACCGTAATGTTCTGTTTGCTGCCATCGGGTCGGGTGCGTACAGCATGCGGAAACTGCCCGTTGCTGCGTTCAATATCGATAAAGGTCCGGTACCGGCCCTCATCATGCAGACGCGCAATCGCCTGATCCAACTGATCGTTGTAATTCACCCGGGTAGTCTCCTTCATCCTGTGCGCAGCTTTCGCACCGGCCGTTAGCATTTAATTACAGGTCCGAACGCTGATGATCAACATCTCTGCACGGCGCAGCTTGTCGCAGCTTTGACAGAGATCAAAGGCCGCCGCGTGACCGGGCCCCTCACTGGACACCCGTGGTCACGCTGATACGGTGCCGCAAACCGCTCAGAAAGGATTTTACCCATGTCCCCGGATGCCGTTCTGTCCCGTATTGATGCCGATCTTCCTCAGGCCCTTGACCGGCTCAAAGCGCTGCTGCGCATCCCGTCCATCTCGACCGATCCGGCATATAAAGCGGATTGCGATGCGGCTGCTGACTGGCTGGTACAGGATTTGCAAAGCATGGGGATTGCGGCCGGAAAACGCCCCACCCCCGGGCATCCGATGGTTGTGGCCCATGTGGACGGACCCGGCCCGCACCTGCTGTTTTACGGCCATTATGACGTGCAACCTGTTGATCCGGTTGATCTTTGGCGCAACGACCCCTTTGATCCGCAGATCGAAGATACACCCAAAGGCAGGGTGATCCGCGGCCGCGGAACGGCAGATGACAAGGGCCAGCTGATGACATTCGTCGAAGCCTGCCGTGCCTGGATTGCGGTTCATGGCAGCCTGCCCTGCAAAATGACATTTTTCTTTGAGGGCGAAGAAGAGAGCGGCTCGCCCTCTCTGGTCCCGTTCATGAAGGAGAACGCAGACGAGCTCCGCGCTGATCTGGCGCTCATCTGTGATACCGGTCTTTTTGAATCTCGGGTGCCGGGCATCGAGGTGATGCTGCGCGGCATGCTGCAGGAAGAGATAACGATCACCGGTCCGGACATCGATCTGCACTCGGGGCTTTTTGGCGGTGCCGCGATCAACCCGATCCGGGTCCTGTGCCGGTGCATTGCGGCGCTGCACGACGATACGGGCCGTGTCACCGTTCCCGAATTCTACAACGGCGTGCCCGAGCTCAGCGATGAGGTGCGCGCGCAGTGGCAGGCACTTGGCTTTGATCACGCGGCGTTCCTGGGAGATGTGGGGCTGTCGCATCCTGCCGGCGAAGAGGACCGCACTCCGCTGGAGATGCTCTGGGCCCGTCCGACCTGCGAAGTGAACGGCATTACCGGGGGCTATACCGGCGAAGGGTTCAAAACAGTGCTGCCGTCCAGAGCATCGTGCAAAATCAGCTTCCGGCTTGTCGGCACACAGGATCCGCAGGCGATCCGCAGGAACCTTATTGCGATGATCGAGGGCATGCTGCCCCCGGACTGCAGCGTCAGTTTTGTCAATCATGGTGCGAGCCCCGCATTTCAGATCAGGGAAACTGACGCCCGGTTCGATACGGCCCTGGCCGCCCTGACCGAGGAATGGGGCGTGCCGGCCGCCTATACCGGCAGCGGCGGATCCATCCCCATCGCGGGCTATTTTCAGGACCTGCTGGACACAACGCCGATGCTGATCGGTTTCGGTAAAGACGACGACGGGCTGCATTCTCCGAACGAAAAATACGACCTCGAAAGTTTTCACAAAGGAATGCGCAGCTGGGCACGCATTCTTGCTGCTTTCACCTCATGACAGGGCATATTGAGGGGTTTGAAACCCACAGCATCCTCTGCGGTCAGACTGAGATCTGTGTCGCCACCGGCGGATCGGGGCCTCCTGTCCTGCTGCTGCACGGTTTTCCTCAGACCCATGCGATGTGGCATCAGGTGGCGCCCGCACTTGCTGCGGATTTCACGGTGATCGCCCCTGATCTTCGCGGGTATGGCGCCAGCGGCAAACCGGCCGGCACAGAGCCCTACAGCTTTCGCCATATGGCAGCGGACCAGGTGGCGCTGATGGACGCACTGGGGCACGGGCAGTTTCACGTCGTCGGGCATGACCGCGGCGGACGGGTGGCGCACCGGCTGGCGCTGGACGCGCCCGGGCGGGTCGCCAGCCTGACGGTGATGGATATCGTGCCAACACATCTGCTGCTCGATCAGCTGACACGCGAGGTGGCCACAGCCTATTATCACTGGTTTTTCCTGGCACAGCCGGCGCCTTTTCCCGAAACTCTCATCGGCCATGACCCGGATGCCTATTTCGAAAGCTGTCTGCTGGGCTGGGGCGCCGCGCAGCTGAGTGATTTTGACCCGGACGCGCTCGCCGCCTACCGGCAAGCCTGGCGCAACCCTGAGGCCATCCGCGGCATGTGTGCCGATTACCGTGCCGCCCTGCAGGTAGACTTTGACCTCGACGCGGCCGATCTTGACCGGCGGGTCACCTGCCCTTCCCTTGTGCTTTTCGGGGCGCAGGGCGCGATGGCGCGGGCCTTTGACGTGCCAGGCACATGGTCGGACCGGCTGTCGGATATGAGCGCGCAATCCGTTCCGGGCGGACACTTTTTCATCGATCAGAACCCGGCAGAAACCCTCGCGGCGCTCAGACCTTTTCTCTCACGCGTCGGTTGAAACCGGCGGGTATTGTACGAAATTCCGGCAAAATCAGTCAAAATGTGGTATTCCCCTGATACTTAACAAAAGGAACAGGGACATATGTTTGCACGTGTAACACATTACAAGATGAAACCGGGGTCTGTGGACGTTGCGAAATCCATGCTGGACCAGATGAAGCCGAAAATTATGGCGCTGCCGGGAATGGTCCGTTTTATCAATACAATGAACGACGATGGCAGCGGCTGCGTGATTTCCCTCGTGGACAGTCGCGAGACATCAGACGGCAATGCAGATAAGGTCGCGGCACTGTGGGCCGCTTTCACAGAGCACCTTGAGGCGGCTCCCGAAGCGCACGGATTTGACGTTATCGCTGACTGGACCTGAACTGGTCCCCAAGCCGGAAACAAAAAAGGCCTCCGCTTGCGCGAGGCCTTTTTAAGCAGCGGTGGCGCGGTTGACGGGGCTCGAACCCGCGACCCCCGGCGTGACAGGCCGGTACTCTAACCAACTGAGCTACAACCGCCCACTGCAGCACCACTCTCGCGGCGCGTCCCGTTCTACTATTGCGCAGTCTGCGGCGCGTCAAGCGGCCTTTGGTACAAAATCAGAAAATTCCCTGAAATCCTGCGAGCAGACGGATCCGGCCTGCGGTTATTCCGGAAGGGGAATGAATTCCTGATCGTCGCCAGGCGGCAGCTGAAAGCGGCCATGGGCCCAGTCCCCTGCCCGCCAGGCCTCCTTCGCCGCATCAATCCGGTCTTTTGAAGACGCGACGAAATTCCACCAGATATGACGCGGCCCGTTCAGCGTCGCACCGCCCAGCAGCATCACGCGCGCACCCTGATCACCGGCGCGCAACGAGATGCGATCGCCGGGGCGGAACACCATCATCTGACCGGCCTCAAAGATATCGCCCGAGACCGTGACCTGCCCTGCCGTCACATAGACACCCCGGTCTTCATGATTGTCAGGCAGCGGAATGGAGACACCCGCTTCCAGTATGGCATCGGCATAGAACATCTCGGAAAAGGTCTTAACCGGCGCGGTTTCACCCCAGGCCGAGCCGAGGATCAGCCGGACCGTCTTGCCTTCGCCCTCCAGTTCAGGGAGATCATCCCTGCCCGCATGCTGAAAATCCGCCGGGTTGTCTTCGGCCTCCTCAGGCAACGCCACCCAGGTCTGGATGCCAAAAAGGTCATGCGGGCGCTTGCGGATTTCTCCGTCCGTGCGCTCCGAATGAGTGATGCCATGGCCCGCCACCATCCAGTTCACCGCACCGGGGTTGATCCACTGATCGGTGCCGAGGCTGTCGCGATGGTGGATCCGGCCCTTGTAAAGATAAGTGACAGTGGCCAAGCCTATGTGCGGATGCGGACGCACGTCAATGCCTTTACCGGTGACGAATTCTGCGGGGCCCATCTGGTCGAAAAAGATGAACGGGCCCACCATCTGGCGTTTTGGCGCGGGAAGCGCGCGGCGCACTTCGAAGCCCCCCAGATCGCGCGCGCGCGGTACAATGACGGTTTCGATGGCATCTACTGCATCACCGGTGGGGCAGTCGGGATCAAGGGCGGGGTTCCAGCTCACTGGCAGGTCTCCTGAATTATTTCAGGGTGAAGATAACAGGATTGAGGTGTGCGGCAATACCGCGAAGCCTCACCTTTCGCGGAGCATCTGTGCGCTGATGTCGGATAGCGCGCCGTCAGCCCGGCGCCGTGCAGCCTTGTCGAGGCGCGCGGCCATCAGGATAATTTCCGAGACTTCTTCGGCATTCTGCGCCACGGCCATCTCATAGGCTGCGTATTCCAGAAAGTGTGATGCAATCAGCATCGCGAGCGGCGCCCGTTCGCGCCCGGGCAGTGCATCGAGCGCCCTGAGGGAAGCCTGGAGATCAATTATACCGTTCTCACGCTGCGCTTCTGGCCGTGCCATTCTGTGCCTGTCTCTGCTCCGGATCAGGCTTGATGCGCATATCTGCGGCAGCCACCTGATCCCCGTTTCGCGCATTTCGGTGCGCGTAGGCGGCGACCGTTTGACACCGGCGCACAGGGCCGGAATTCCGGGTATGCGCGACGGGACGACGTATTCCGCCTCAAAGAGAAGGTCACTCACTTTCAGGTGTCTGTCAACCCTGAGGAGAGTGTCGCGCCGCTCAATGCAACAAAAGGGGTAGCCGGGCCACAGATATTTACGGGCTCAGCAAACCTCCTCCGGAACGCCAGCCCTTCGGTGCAAAGGATCATACAGCTGCAGCGCTGCCGCCAGATTGATCAGCTCGCCTGTCTCGCGGCTATCGAGCTTTACGGCAAGTTCAAACGCTCCGTATTCAATCAAAGCCGCCGCGATCCGGATTGCACTGGCACCACGCTCTTCGGGCGGCAGCCTGTCAAGATCGTGCATGAGCGCGCTCAGCGTTTTGTCTTCGCTGCTGTCCCGTGGTACTGCCTGCGCCCGGGCGCCCGTCTGATCTTCGCGCATCATTGCGGTACCTTCCCCCCGATAAGAGCCCTTGGCCGGACTGACCGTGGCACATGAACACCTGACTGAAAAGACGCAAATCACCGCAAACACGGTTTCTGCCCAGATCACGCGATTGCTGACTGGCTGCACTATGGCGTCGATGCTCGCCTTATCGCGACAGCGTTTCTGATCGCAGCCATGTCTTGTCGTTTCCCCTGGGTTGGTGACGCTCAGTGTAACCGGAGTGTGACAGGAATGGTACAGCATCAGTGCCAGCGACTCTGCAAACCGACTGAATAGCTGATGCATTATGCAGATTTATGGTGGGTCGTGAGAGGCTCGAACTCCCGACATCTTCGGTGTAAACGAAGCGCTCTACCAACTGAGCTAACGACCCGCCGTGCGCGTCTCTTAGCCCAAGGAGCACGGGAGCTTCAAGCCCCTAAGTGAGCCTTTTTTGCTCTGCGTCGTTTAAAAAGAAAACAACGCCCTGCCCGCCCTCAATTTCCCGCAATGCGCCAAGGGGTCTGCCCGTTATAATCAGGCGCAACATGCGCGATGTGATGCCATGGGTGATCAAAACCGACGGCTGTTTAAGGCTTTTCAGGAATCGCAGGCAACGGGCGTTCAGCGCGGCGAATCCCTCTCCCTCGGGGGCGCGTTCATAAAGGTCGAAACCGTCACGGGCACCAGATTCGGCCATGACCTCACTTCGGACCCGCCCGGCCCATTCACCAAGACCGATTTCGCTAAGTGCGGGATCGGTTGAAATCGGGGAAAGCTGTCCCGCAACTGCAATTCTAGCCGTTTCATAAGCCCTGCCCTGCGGGCTGCTGATCGCGGCAAAGCGA
>CBDUCB010000133.1:0-9620 GCA_965365545.1 uncultured Roseobacter sp.
ATCGAAGGCCGAGAGAGGAATGTATCCGGAAAGGAGGCCTTCGGTGCCGGGCCGCAGCAGGCAATGCGCGCGGGTTTTCTCGCACTTGCCGAAGAATTCAGCGACCGGTTCCGCGTGGTGGACGGCAACCGGGACATTGATACCGTGGCCGCAGATATCGCCGCCATAGCGGACGAAGCCCTCGCATGAGCGCGCCCGACCAGATCGAAGGTGCCCCGCATCCGCGCGACACGCCCCGGCTTTTCGGGCAGGGCGCGGCAGAACAGGCTTTTCTGGATGCTTATGCCACAGGCAGGCTGCACCACGGCTGGCTTCTGACCGGACCGCGCGGCATCGGTAAGGCAACGCTGGCCTGGTCGATCGCGCGCTTTCTTCTGGCCACACCGTCTCCGGATGATGACGGGCTCTTTGACGCCCCGCCCCCGCCGGGCACGCTGGCCATCGATCCCGAACACCCCGTCGCCCGACGGATCACTGCCGGAGCCGAGCCAGGCTTGCGGGCTGTTACCCGCACGACCAACCCCAATACCGACCGGATGCGGGATGAGATTGTGGTGGATGACATCCGCAGCCTTGCAGGGTTTTTCCAGCTGTCCGCCGCCGATGGCGGACGGCGCGTGGTGATCGTGGATGCCGCGGATGAGATGAATACTTCCGCGGCAAATGCGCTGCTTAAGATGCTCGAGGAGCCACCCGCCCGTGCGACGCTGCTGCTGATCAGTCACCAGCCATCGCGCCTTCTGCCAACGATACGGTCGCGCTGCCGCAGCCTGCGGCTTTCCACGCTGTCCCCTGCAGAAATGGATCAGGCGCTCGCACAGGCCGGGGCCGGGACCGGTGCTCAGTCTGCGGCTCTGTCAGAGCTTTCCGGTGGATCAGTCGGTGCAGCATTACGACTGAGCCTGATGGACGGTCTCAGTCTTTACACCGAAATCACCGCGATCCTGCGCGGCCTGCCACAGTTTGACCGGGCGCGTGCGGTCAGACTGGCCGAAGCCGCCGGCGCGCGCGGGGCGGCGGCAAAGCTGGACCTCACTTTTGTTCTGCTTGATCTGCTGATGTCGCGGCTTGCGCGCACCGGTGCAACCGGCGTGCCACCCGGCGTCGAGGCCGCACCCGGCGAGGCTGAAATGCTGCTGCGGCTGGCCCCGACCCCGCAGGCCGGTCGCGCCTGGGCACAGACCGCTCAGGAGACAGGCGCGCGGGTAGCACACGGGCGGGCGGTGAACCTTGACCCTGCCGCTCTGGTTCTAGATACCCTGATCAGAATAAGCCAAACCGCCACCTCCTGATCCGGGAGGCGGCCCCGTTCCCGGATCGTCATGACCGACACACCACGGATTACCGACAGCCATTGTCACCTCGACTTCCCCGATTTTGACGGGCGCCTTGATGAGGTGGTCGCGCAGGCAGCCGAAGCAGGCGTGCACCGCATGGTCACGATTTGCACAAAGCTGCGCAACGAACCTGCTGTGCGCGCCATCGCCGAGGCGCATGACCCGGTTTTTTATGCCGCCGGCACCCATCCGATGAGTGCCGCCGACGAACCACTTGCGACGACGGATGAGCTTATCGCCATTGCACAGCACCCCAAAATGGTCGGGATCGGAGAGACCGGGCTCGATTATCATTACACTGCCGACAGCGCCGGGGTGCAGCAGACCTCTCTGCGCATTCACATCGACGCCGCGCGGCAAACCGGTCTGCCGCTGATCATCCATGCACGCGACGCCGATGACGACATGGCGCGGATCCTGACGGAAGAATTCGCAAACGGCCCCTATACCTGCGTCATGCACTGCTTTTCTTCCTCGGCCGCCCTTGCCGGAGCAGCCCTGGAACTTGGCTTTTACCTTTCGATGTCGGGGATCACCGCCTTCCCGAAATCGAACGAGTTGCGCGATATATTCGCGGCGGCTCCCGTGGACCGGATTCTGGTGGAAACCGATGCGCCCTATCTCGCGCCACCGCCCTTTCGCGGCAAGCGCAACACGCCCGCCTATACCGCTCATACCGCGCGGCGCGGGGCAGAGACGATGGGAATGGACTACGCCGCCTTCGCCGCGCAGACCGAAGCCAATTTCGAGCGGCTCTTTTCCAAGGCGGCTCAGTTCCGGGTTGCCGCCTGATGGCTGAGCTTAAGGTGACCATTCTGGGGTGCGGTTCTTCGGGTGGCGTGCCGCGCCTTGGCGGGCACTGGGGCGACTGCGACCCCGACAACCCCAAAAACCGACGCCGCCGGTGTTCGATCCTCGTTGAACGGATCAATGATGCCGGTACGACAAGCGTGCTGGTCGATACCTCGCCCGATCTGCGTGATCAGCTTCTGTCGACAGGAACCGGGCGGCTTGACGGCGTAATTTACACCCATTCGCATGCCGATCACACCCATGGCATCGACGATCTGCGCATGATCGTTTTCAACATGCGCGCGCGTCTGCCGGTCTGGGCCGATCCGCCTACCCGCGATGCGCTGCTGCAAAGGTTTGATTACGCTTTTATTCAGCCCGAAGGCTCCACCTATCCGCCGATCCTCGATATGAACCTGATCGATGGTGACACGGTAATCGACGGTGCCGGAGGGCCGATTACCTTCACGCCGTTCAGCGTCCGGCACGGCGGCATGGATGCTCTGGGTTTCCGGATCGGCGATGTCGTTTATCTGCCCGACGTGGCAAGCATCCCCGAAGACCAGTGGCATCATCTTGAGAATCTCGACTGCTGGATCGTGGACGCGCTGCGCCGCGACCCGCATCCGACACATGCGCATCTGGCGCGAACTCTGGAATGGATCGAACGTGCCAGACCGCGCCGGGCCGTGCTGACCAACATGCATATCGATCTCGACTATGACACGCTGCAGGCGGAAACCGCCGAAAATATCGAACCCGCATGGGACGGGTTATCGCTCTCTTTTCCCGCCCCCTGACGGCTTTCCTGCCGAAGTATTTCCCGCCGGAGGCATCCTGCCTTCCCAAAGGCGCAAAGGCCGCTGATGCAGACCCTGCTCGACGTCATTCTCCCGGTTTTTCTGGTCATCGGCTTTGGCTATGTCGCGGTCTGGCGCAACCTGTTTCCTGAGACCGGTATCGACGGGGTCATGCGGTTCACACAAAACTTTGCCATCCCCTGTCTTCTGTTTCAGGCCATCGCGAAAATTGATCTTGAAGCCTCCTTTGATCCCGGGTTGCTCGGCAGCTTTTATGCCGGTGCGGCCATCTGTTTTTTCCTCGGCATCTTTGGTGCGCGTGCCTTTTTCAGGCGCGAGTGGGAGGACTGCGTGGCCATCGGCTTTTGCTGTCTTTTCTCCAATTCGGTGCTGCTCGGCCTGCCGATCACCGAGCGCGCCTACGGGGCAGATGCGATGACCGGCAACTTTGCCATTGTCGCGCTGCACTCGCCCTTTTGCTACGGGCTTGGCATCACGGCGATGGAGATCACCCGCAACCGCGGGCAGTCGCCGGTGGTAATGATCCGCTCGGTCACCCGCGCGATGTTCCGCAATGCGCTGGTGTTGTCCATCGGCGCAGGTTTCATCGTGAACCTCTCCGGAGCAGGCCTGCCAGGCGTGGTGGATGACGCACTGAGCCTGATCGCCCGTGCGGCCCTTCCGGCGGCTCTCTTTGCTCTGGGCGGTGTGCTCTTTCAGTACCGTCCCGAAGGCGACCTGCGCGCGATCGCGATGGTCTGCGCCATAACGCTGATCGTGCACCCGGCCCTGATGTGGATCTTTGGCAAAGCCTCCGGTGTCGAGGGCGAATTCTTCCGGTCCGGTGTTCTGACGGCCGCGATGGCGCCAGGCTTTAACGCCTATATCTTTGCCAATATGTACGGTCGGGCCAAACGGGTCGCCGCCTCCTCCGTGCTGATCGCAACCGGTTCGTCGATCCTCTCGGTCTGGCTCTGGCTGGAACTGCTGGCCGGCACCTGAGCAGGTGCTGCCGGTTTCCGGCAGCAGGGTGCGCAATTAATCTGAGACATACCCCGAAAGTCTTGCCATCCGCATCTGTCAGGTTAGATACGGTAACTGAACAGATCAGTTCAGATTATTACCGGAGTGTGATCAATGGCCTTGTCCCGCGTTGCAGCAGCAACACTTTTTCTTGGCTTTCTCTTCAGCGCGGGTGTCGCTCCTGCTCAGTCAGGTGACACCGCAGAGCTCGGGCCGTCCGGCCAGCCGGTGCCGGTGCCTTCGGTCAAACTGATTGCGCCCGATGACGCGGATACCGGTTTTGTGCGCCGCTTCTTTGGCAGGATCGCTGCGCGTGAGACGGTGGATCTCAGCTTTGAGGTCGGCGGCAGGCTGGTGCAGTTGCCGGTCGTGGAAGGTGAAAGCTATCCCGTGGGCACCGTGGTTGCCGAGCTTGAGACCGATAGTTTTGAGCGTGCGGTTGCGCGGGCAGAGCTGACCCTGCGCCAGGCAACGCGCGATCAGGACCGTGCAAGCCGGCTTGCGGCTTCGAATGTTGCCTCTGCTGTGCGCGCGGAAGATGCGCAGACCGCGCGCGAGCTTGCCGAAGTCGCTCTGAGCGATGCGCGCGACGCTTTAAAGGATTCTGTTCTGCGCACGCCCTTCGATGCTCTCGTAGCTGCGCGCCTGGCGGCCAACTTTTCAAATGTCGAACCAGGCCAGCCGATTCTGCGGCTGCATGACATGTCGGAAATCCGGGTCCAGATCGATGTGCCCGAGCGGCTGTTTCAGTCCGGCATCCCGCCTGAGGCCATTACCTTCACCGGTGAGGTTGCACAGCGCAAAGACCCCGTCCCGCTGGAACTGATCGAATTTGAAGCCCAGACCGAAGCCATCGGACAGACATTTCTCGTGACCCTGCGCCTGCCGGATCTGAATATCTCTACCCTTATCCCCGGCGCGTCGATGACGGTGACGGCGACCGTCAACGCTGATTACACTCCGCCGGGTCGCCCGCTGCCGGCCTCTGCGCTGCTGCTCGGGGCGGACCGTTCGGCAAAGGTGATGGTTTTTGACCCCGACGCCGACGATCCGGACAGCGGCACGCTGCGCCTGCAGGAGGTGACGGTGATCTCTGCGGCCGGCACCGATCTGCGTGTGAAAGGGCTTGATGCCGATGCCGAGCTTGTCGGCGCCGGATTACAGATGCTCAGCGACGGGCAGAAAGTCCGCCGCTACACAGGCCTGACCACCGGGGAGTAAGCACATGCAGATCGCCCGCAACGCCATCGAGCGCCCGCTTTACACATGGTTGCTGATGCTCTTCTGCCTGCTGGGCGGTGCCGCGGGGTATCTCTCCGTCGGCAAGCTCGAGGATCCCCTTTTTACACTTAAAAATGCGCTGGTGATCACCCCCTACCCCGGCGCCACCGCATCCGAGGTGGCCACCGAAATCTCAGAGGTGCTGGAGAACGAAATCCAGCAGATGGACGAGGTCAAGACAATCACCTCTTCAAACAGGCCCGGGGTGTCAATTGTCGAGGTTGAGGTACGCGACAGCTATGACGGCGACGCTCTGCCCCAGGTCTGGGACGATCTGCGCGACCGGGTTTCTGACGCAGTGGCCGATCTGCCAGCGGGCGCGCAGCCGCCCGTGGTCAACGATGATTTCGGCGATGTGTTCGGTATTTTCTATGCGGTCACAGCACCCGGATTTACCGATGCTGAAGTCTGGGAGATCTCAAGTTATCTGCGCCGCGAAGTGCTCTCGGTGGATGGTGTCGCAAATGCTCAACTCATGGGCCTGCCCGAAGAAGCGATTTTTGTCGAACCCGACAGCAGCACAATTTCGAACCTCGGCGTTGATCCTGGTGTGATCCTCGAGGCGGTCGCCACCGCCGACAGTGTGGTGCCCACCGGATCCGCCCGCTCGGGCGATCGCGAGTTGCGCGTAGATGCCCCGGTGGGTGAGAGCAGCGTGGATGAGATCGCCGGCCTGTCGTTCGGATTTCGCGGCGAAGTGATTAACCTGCTGGACATCGGAGAGGTCTTTCGCGGGCGCGTAGCGCATCCTGAACAGATCATCCGCCACGACGGGGTGCCGGCCTTTACGCTCGGGATCGCCGGGCTGTCCTCGCGCAATATCGTTTCGGTCGGACAGGCCGTAGAGACGCATCTCGACGAGATCAGCTCCATTCTGCCTGCCGGTGTCACACTGCACCCGATTTACGAACAGCACCGGGTGGTCGATGAAGCCAACACAGGTTTTCTGACCAGTCTGGCACTTTCGGTAAGCGTCGTTATCGCTGTGCTGGCTGTCTTCATGGGCTGGCGCGCGGCCCTGGTGGTGGGCATCTCACTGCTGCTCACGGTTACGGCCACGTTCTTTTTCATGTTCCTTTTTGATGTCAAAGTCGAACGGATCAGTCTCGGTGCTCTGATCATCGCCATGGGTATGCTGGTGGATAACGCCATCGTTGTCGCAGAGGGCATGCAGGTCGAGATGCGACGCGGCCGCAAAGCCCCTGATGCCGCACAGGAGGTTGCCCGCAAAACTCAGGTCCCTCTTCTCGGGGCGACGGTGATCGGCATCATGGCCTTTGCCGGGATCGGACTTTCACCGGATGCATCGGGAGAATTTCTGTTCTCGCTCTTTGCCGTGATCGGGATCTCGCTGATGCTTTCCTGGCTGCTGGCGATCACCGTGACCCCGCTGCTGGCACATTACTTCTTTCAGGTCGGCGGGCTCAAAGAGGGCGCCGATGCCTATGACGGCCCGCTCTTTCAGACCTACGGCAAGCTGGTACGCGGCGCCCTGCAAGTCCGCTGGCTGGTGATTGTCGCCCTGGTGGGGCTGACGGTTGCGTGTTTCGCGGCCTTCGGACAGGTGACGCAGCAGTTTTTCCCGCCTGCCAATACGCCGATCTTCTATTTCAACTATAAAGCGGCTCAGGGCACCGCAATTCAGGAGACCAGCCGCGATCTGGAGGTGATCGAAGACTGGCTGCTGGCGCGCGAAGATGTGCTGTCGGTGACCAGTTCAGCAGGCCAGGGTGTGACGCGCTTTGTTCTGACCTATAATCCGGAACAGCGGGATCCTTCTTACGGACAGCTGATCATCCGCGCGGCGACGCCGGAGGCAATCCCTGTCATCCGGGCCGATCTGGATCAATACGCGGCCCGTGCAATTCCATGGGCCGAGACCCGGTCTGAGCGGGTCATCTACGGCCCGCCCACAGGAGCGGATGTCGAGGTGCGTTTTTCCGGCCCCGACCCTGATGTTCTGCGCGGGCTTGCGGCTGAGGCACTCGACGTTCTGGAAACCGCGACACCTGATCTGCACACCGAACGCACCAACTGGCGCGAACGCGAGGTCGTAACGCGTCCCGTCTTTGCCGAGGACCGCGCCCAGGCGGTTGGTGTCTCAAGGTCCGACGTGGCGCAATCCATAGCCCTTGCGACCGATGGCATCCGCGCGGGCGATTACCGCGAACGTGAAAGGCTGATCCCCATCATCATCCGCACCCCGCGTGATGAAGTGGCCCTCGCCGGGCAGATGCTGGACCAGATCGTATGGTCGCCGGCGCTCGGAGATTACCTGCCGCTTGATCAGATGATCGACGGCTTTGACGTGGTGGTGCGTGACACCCTGATCGAACGGCGTGGCCGCGTGCCGACGATCAGCGTTCAGGGCAATGTGATCGAAGGGGTTACCCCGCCCACGGCATTCGCGGCAGTGCGTGACAGCATCGAAGCGATCCCGCTGCCGCCAGGCTACCGAATGGAATGGGGCGGTGAATTCGAAAGCGCGGGTGAGGCCCAGGCCTCTCTGGGGCGGCAGATGCCGCTGAGCTTCGGAATTATGCTGCTGATCACGGTGCTGCTTTTCGGCTCGCTGCGTCAGGCAGCTGTTATCTGGACCATTGTGCCGATGGCCGTGAACGGCGTGGCGCTGGGGCTGCTCTTCACCGGGGTACCGTTCAGCTTTACGGCTCTGCTGGGGCTCTTGTCGCTTTCCGGGATGCTGATTAAAAATGCCATTGTGCTGGTCGATGAGATCGACGCACAAAAAGCAGATGGCCGCGCGCAGGACGATGCCATTGTTCTTGCGTCCATCAGCCGTCTCAGACCCGTGGTGCTGGCCGCCGGCACAACAATCCTCGGGATGGCGCCCCTTCTTACGGACAGCTTCTTTGTTGCGATGGCTGTGACCATTATGGCCGGTCTTGGCTTCGCGTCTGTTCTGACGCTGATCGGCGTGCCGGTGCTCTACCACACCTATTTCCGCCGCGAACGGCGCGCTGACCGGAATAAAGCAGCCCGTGAGCAGAGCACTGGTGCGGAATCCGCCGCGGCCTGACCGGTCAGGTGTCACGAAGCCGGGTTTTGCCGCCGCCCCCCTGCCATGTTTGCCACCCGATCACGGCGATTCCGTCTTTGGGTGCCCGTACCGGTGGTGAGAATCGCTTCAAAACGTTACCTGCCTGCCCGGAATTAGAGAGCATTTTAACGAATTGCGGCTTCCCCGTGGCGCCGCACCGGGCACGATCCGCCACATTTCTGCCGCGATGATTTCCCCTGTGATCGGGCCTCAAGTCATTAATAAACAGGTCATATCTGCAAAAATCTGATTAAGGCCGGTCCCGTCAGACCGGACAGGCTGCCATGATTTCAGCACTGTTCGCGCCTCTTTTCAGCACTGATCGGGCTCAACCCGTCCGATTTGCGTCCCAACTTTGCCATCAGGACCCGGGATAAAGTTTTCAGTCGCGCTTTCTTTCGCTGCCGGGAAAGCAAACAGCGCTGGCTCCTGATGAAACTGAATAAGGCTCCAGATATGACCGACTTTGCGATCAGACTTTCTGCTTACCGCCACCCGCTCAGCAAACTTCCCCGCATCGCCGCAGGGCTTTTTGCGCTTGGCCTCGGTCTTAGCCTCGCTGTTCTGCCTGCGACTGATGCACATGCCGGCGATGGCAACAGTTTTCTGCCCGCCAGGATGGCCATTGCCGCCCCGACGGGTGCGCGCGGCCTGTGCGGAAAGTACCAGTGGGCCTGCTCTCATTCGGGAACCAGCAGTAAAGTGTCGCAAGGCGATATGCGCAAGGTTGATCAGATCAACCGTCGCGTTAACCGTCAGATCCGTGAAGTTACCGACCAGTCACAGTACCGCAAGGCCGACTACTGGACCCTTCCCCAGTCCAGCCGCGGCGATTGCGAGGACTTTGCACTGCTCAAAAAGAAAGAGCTGATGAGGGCCGGCTTTGCACCGCAGAACCTGTTGCTGACCACAGTTCTGGACCGTCAGGGGCGCAGCCACGCTGTTCTTGTGGTGCGCACAACTGCGGGCGACTATGTGCTCGACAATCTTAACGATAAGGTCAAACCCTGGAAAGCCACGCGCTATACCTTCCTGCGCATGCAAAATCCCAAAAACCCCGGTGCCTGGGTAGGCGTGCTGACCAAAGCCTGAGTTCTCCGGTCACTTCAGATAAAAAAAGCCGCGGTGCTCACCGCGGCTTTTTCCGTTCTGAATCTGTGACAGATCAGCGGTTGTTGCCCCGGCCGAGCGGCCGCAGACGCTCGCGCGCCTCCATGCGCTTGATCGCCGAGATCGCCTTCGAGGCCGCATGCCCGGCCTCGCGCAAGGTGTCGTCGCACGGGTCCTCCGCGAGGAACCCCGCGATCACGAGGTCTCCCAGCACGCAGC
>CBDUCB010000134.1:0-9555 GCA_965365545.1 uncultured Roseobacter sp.
CTGCGCGATCTGGCTGGGGCCGGAAATGCCGGGAGATCAGCGTGACGATGACGCGCGTTCGGCCTGTTTTGATACCGGCCCGCTGGAGCAGGACACAGATATTTTCGGCGCACCTGTTGTGCGGCTTTCGCTTGCATCAGATCAGCCGCAGACGCAGATTGCCGTCCGCCTCAATCACATTCATCCCGATGGCGCGAGCACGCGGATCACCTACGGGGTGCTGAACCTGTCACACAGGTCCGGACACAGTGATCCCGCCCCCCTCACTCCGGGCGAAATCGTGGACATTGAGGTGCGTCTGGATCAGATCGCTTACCGCCTGCCCGCCGGCCACCGTCTCCGCCTGGCGGTCTCGACAGCGTACTGGCCGCTGATCTGGCCCGCCGCGGAAAGCGCGGAAATCACCCTCACCAAAGGGGCAATGCACCTGCCGGTCCGGCGCACAGCGCGGGGCGATGAATGCAGCTTTGCGCCACCCGATGCCGCCGCGCCCTGGCAGACCGAAACCCTGCGCGCGCCGAAAAACAGCCGCCGGCGTGAGACTGATATGACCACCGGCGAAGTGCACCTGCACATCCGTGACGACTTCGGGGAAACCCGCGATGCGGATCACGGGCTGATCGCCGGCGGCATTGCGCGGGAAACATGGAGCATCCACCCGGATGATCCCCTCTCGGCACGAGGGGCCTGCCACTGGACGGAGGAAATGGCGCGTGACAACCTGCGACTGCGCACAGAGACCAGATCGCGCATGTGGTCCGACAAAGAAACGTTTTTCCTGGAGGCCCGCCTTGAGGCATACGAAAACGACCGGTTGATTTATGAGCGCGACATCAAAGACAAGATTGCCCGCGATCACCTCTAGCGCCGGACTCATCATTAATCGGCGATAGCCCTTGCTACGACGCCGGAAATGCGCGAGTTTTGGCCATCACAAAAAACATAAAAATGCGCTGTAAACGCAATCCAACCGGGAGATTCAAATGAACGATCAGCTTAAATACTACAGTGACCGTGTGACCAAAGGTCTGATGACACGTCGCGAATTCGTCGGACGTGCAGCCGCCCTTGGCGTGACTGCCGCTGTTGCCAACTCCATGCTCGCTACTGCTGCGAAAGCCGCAGGCCCCGTCAAAGGCGGCACGATCCGTATGGGCATTCAGGGCGGTGAGAGCACCAACAGCCTTGATCCCGCGCTCGCGGCCTCGACCGTGCCGACCGTCAACCTGCGCAACTTCGGCGATTGCCTCGTCAACGTGGCGCCCGACGGCAGCATCGAAAACCGGCTTGCCGAAAGCATTGAAGCCTCCGCAGACGCCAAAACCTGGAATTTCAAAATCCGCAAAGGCGTGGAATTTCACAACGGCAAAAGCCTGACACCCGACGATGTGATGCGCACGATGGAACGGCATTCCAATGAGGATGCAACGTCCGGCGCGCTCGGCATCATGCAGGGCATTGAGTCCATGGCCGTCGATGGCGACAATTTCCAGGTGACGCTGAGCACACCGAATGCGGACCTGCCCTACCTGCTGGCCGACTATCACCTGCAGATACAGCCTGACGGCGGCTTCGATGATCCGGCATCCGGCATCGGCACCGGTGCCTATATGATTGAGGTGGACGAGCCCGGTGTACGGCATCTCTTTAAGAAAAACCCCAACTACTGGGACGACAGCATCGGCCATGCGGATGAGATCGAGGTCCTGGCGCTGAATGACGCCACTGCGCGGACAGCGGCACTGCAATCAGGTCAGGTACATATCATTGACCGTGTGGAGCCCAAAATCGCGCAACTGCTCGACCGTGCGCCCAATGTGGATGTGAAATCCGTCTCCGGTCCCGGCCATTACGTCTTTATCATGCACTGCAACACGGCACCTTTCGACAATGCCGACCTGCGCATGGCGCTGAAACTGGCAATCAACCGCGAAGAAATGGTCGATAAAATCCTGCGCGGCTATGGCACGATGGGCAACGATTTCCCGATCAACAAAGCCTATCCGCTGTTTGACGATACAATCCCGCAGCGGACCTATGATGCAGCACTGGCCGCCGAGCATTATAAGAAATCCGGCCACGACGGTTCACCAATCATCCTGCAGGTGGCCGACGGGGCCTTCCCCGGCGCTGTAGATGCCGCGGCTCTTTTCCAGCAATCAGCACAGGCGGCCGGCATTCCGCTGGAAATCAAACGTGAGCCCAACGACGGCTACTGGTCCGAAATCTGGAACGTGCAGCCCTTCTGCGCCTCCTACTGGTCCGGTCGTCCGGTCCAGGATCAGATGTATTCCACGGCCTATCTTTCGACCGCCGACTGGAATGACACACGGTTCTTTAACGACGAATTCGACGCATTGCTGAATTCCGCCAAGGCGGAACTGGACAACACCAAACGCAAGGAAATTTATTCGCAGATGGCGAAACTCCTGCGCGACGAGGGCGGCCTTATCTGTCCGATGTTCAATGACAGCGTAGAAGGCGTGGCGTCAAATGTCGGCGGCTGGATCGAAGATCCGAACCTCACGGTTATGAACTGCATGGCCGGTATCAAGTGCTGGCTTGACGCTTAAGGGCAGCGGCACAGATGCACCCGATTTTAAAACTGGTGGCCCAGCGCGTTGCGCTGGGCTGTCTTCTGCTCTTTGCAGCATCCGTTCTGATTTTTGCCGGCACCACGATCCTGCCCGGCGATGTCGCCCAGCAAATCCTTGGCCAGGCCGCAACCCCTGAGAACCTCGCGAATCTTCGTGCGGAACTGGGCCTGAACGATCCCCCGCTGACACGCTATTTTTCATGGCTGGGCGGAGTGGTGCAGGGCGATCTCGGCACGGCCCTGACTAACGGCCGCGATATCGCCGAAAGCCTCGGCGACCGGCTTGGCAATACCCTGTTCCTGGCCTTCTGGGCGGCCTTGATTTCGGTCCCGCTGGCGATTTTTCTGGGTCTGATCGCCGTGCGCTATAAGGATCGCTGGCCGGATAAACTGATTTCCGGCGTGACCCTCACGACCATTTCCATTCCCGAATTCATGATCGGCTATATCCTCGTTTACTGGATCGCAATCCAGTGGGGCTGGTTTCCGTCGGTCGCCATCATCAATGACAGTATGAGCCTCGGACAAAAACTTAACGCCATCGCCATCCCGGTCATGGTTCTCACGCTCGTGGTGCTGGCGCATATGATGCGCATGACCCGGGCCGCGATTCTTAACGTGATGCAGTCCGCCTATATCGAAACCGCCGAGCTCAAAGGCATGCCGATGCTGAAAATCATCCGCAAACACGCCTTTCCCAATGCCATCGCCCCGATCGTCAATGTGGTCATGATCAACCTGGCCTACCTTGTGGTCGGCGTCGTTGTGGTTGAGGTGGTCTTTGCTTATCCGGGTATGGGCCAGTATCTCGTGGATCATGTGGCCAAACGGGACATCCCCGTAGTTCAGGCCTGCGGACTGATCTTCGCCGCCGTCTATATCGGGCTCAACCTTGTGGCAGATATCGTCTCGATCCTCGCCAATCCGCGGCTGAGGCATCCGAAATGAGAATACCCCTCGCCGCTCTCCTTGGCCTTTTCTTCACCGGCCTCTTTTTTCTTATGGCGATCTTTGCAGGCTGGATCGCACCCTACGGCATGGCCGAGATTGTGGGCGACGTCTGGGAGCCACCGTCGGACCAGTTCCTTCTGGGCACTGACAGCATCGGTCGCGATCTCTTCAGCCGGATGATCTACGGCGGCCAGACCACGATCTTCATCGCCACCGCCGCAAAAGCCCTGAGCTTTATAACAGGCTCCGTGCTGGGATTTTTCGCACCCGTCTCCGGCGGCTGGGTCGATCAGGCGATCTCGCGCTTTGTCGATCTGATCATGTCGATCCCTTCGCTGATTTTCGCGCTGGTCGTGCTCTCCGTCATGCCCACCACAATCACCATCCTGATCGTGCTCATGGGCCTGCTCGACAGCACCCGCGTCTTCCGTCTCGCCCGCGCTGTAGCAGTCGATATTGCAGTGATGGACTTCGTCGAGGCCGCGCGCCTGCGCGGAGAGAAGACCGGCTGGATCATCTTCCGCGAAATTCTGCCGAATGCGCTCTCGCCTCTGGTGGCCGAAATGGGCCTGCGCTTCATTTTTGCGGTGCTGTTTGTCTCCACGCTCTCCTTTCTGGGCCTCGGCGTACAACCCCCTCAGGCCGACTGGGGCGGCATCGTGAAAGAAAATAAAGAAGGCATCAACTACGGTATCGCCGCAGCGCTCTATCCCGCCTACGCCATCGCAGTGCTCTGTATCTCGATCAACCTCGTGGCCGACTGGGTGCTGAACCGCACCACGTCGCTCAAGGGAGGACGCGGCTGATGCAAAGATGCCAGCGCACAGACAGGCACAGGGCCGGCGGGTGGGCGCCTCTGGCGCAGCCAGACAGACCAGCCGGCGCCCCCGCAGCAGGATCCGCAATATGACTGACCCCCTCCTTAAAGTGCGCGGCCTGAAAATCGGCGCCACAATTTACCCGCCGGGCGAAAAGTCCCGTGACATCGAGATCGTGCACGGGGTCGATTTCGAACTGGAAAAAGGCAAGGTTCTGGGTCTTATCGGCGAGTCCGGTGCCGGAAAATCCACCATCGGGCTGGCGTCCATGGCTTATGGGCGCGGCGGTGTGGAACTCACCGGCGGCAGCGTCGAGGTCAATGGCCGTGACATCCTGAAATCCGGCATACGCGATATACGCCGGTTGCGCGGTGCCGAGGTCACCTATGTGTCCCAGTCGGCAGCAGCCTCCTTCAATCCCGCCAAAAAGATCATGGAACAGGTCATCGAAGCCGCAGTCCTTCAGGGCAAATTCTCCCGCCGCGAGGCCGAAGACCGCGCGGTTGAGCTGTTCCGCAAACTCGGCCTGCCTGATCCCGAAAACATTGGTCAGCGCTATCCCCATCAGGTGTCCGGCGGTCAGCTGCAACGCTGCATGACAGCCCTCGCGCTTTGCCCCCAGCCTGACCTTGTGGTCTTCGACGAGCCCACCACAGCGCTCGATGTCACAACTCAGATTGACGTGCTCGCCGCGATCAAGGAAGCCATACGCGACACCGGCGTCGCGGCACTTTACATTACGCACGACCTTGCCGTCGTGGCCCAGGTGAGTGATCACATCATGGTCCTGCGTATGGGCGAGATGGTCGAATACGGCACCGTTGATCAGATCATCAATGCCCCGCAGGAAGAATACACTCAGGCTCTGGTTTCGGTCCGCTCGATCAAACACATCGAAAAGCAACCGACCGCAACACCGATGCTGAAAGTGGAAGGTATCACCGCCCGCTACAGCGGAACCGACTTCGACGTGCTCAGGAACATCAATGTCGAAATGTATCCCGGTCAGACGCTCGCCGTCGTGGGCGAATCCGGCTCCGGCAAATCGACGCTGGCGCGGGTCATCACCGGGCTGCTGCCACCCTCGGCGGGCAGCATCACCTTTGATGGCCGCACCCTGACGTCAAACCTCGCCCAGCGTCCGCGTGACGATCTGCGCGAGCTGCAGATGATCTATCAGATGGCCGATACCGCGATGAACCCGCGTCAGACCGTCGGCACCATCATCGGTCGCCCGCTGGAATTTTACTTCGGCCTCAAAGGCGCCGAAAAACAACGCCGCATTCAGGAACTGCTGGACGAAATCGAACTGGGCGAGGGCTTTCAGGACCGGTATCCGGCCGAGCTTTCGGGCGGGCAGAAACAACGGGTCTGCATCGCCCGGGCGCTGGCGGCCAAACCGAAACTCATTATCTGCGACGAGGTCACATCGGCACTCGATCCACTGGTTGCGGACGGCATCCTCAAGCTGCTGCTCAATCTGCAGAAAATTGAAGACGTGGCCTATCTTTTCATCACGCATGACCTCGCCACCGTGAAGGCCATCGCGGACAGCATTGCCGTGATGTACATGGGCGAGGTCGTCCGTTACGGCCCGAAGTCACAGGTACTGAGCCCGCCCTTCGACGACTATACCGATCTTCTGCTGAGTTCGGTGCCGGAGATGAAACTCGGCTGGCTCGAGGAGGTCATAGAACACCGGAAAATGGAAAGCGCCGGCAACTGAGAAATGTCGTTGCCGGCCCTGACGCAAAACCGCCGGGCAGCGGACTCTGCATCATCAGGAAAGACCACCTGAGACCGCGGCGCCGCTGTTATTCTGCGGCTATCGCGCTGCCGTTCATCTCCCAGGGGCGCACGAAATCGCCCAGTACCGCACCGATTGCGGCCTCATCCGCGCCATTTGCCTCTACCTGAGCCACCAGCCCGCGTTTTTTGTCGTCAACAACCGATACCACACGCGCCGCCACCCCAGCCGCTTCAAGCGACTGATTGTAGATGCGGGTGATCGCATGTTTGCGCAGGTCTGGTTTAAAAATTTTGCCCACGGCTGTTTTCGGCAACTCGTCCATTATGGTCAGATGCCGCGGCTGTGCTGCGCGCTCGTGCACCCGCTCTTTGCAGAAGGCCAGCAGTTCCTCTTCGGTAACGCTCGCGCCCCCCACCAGTTCGACAAAGGCGCAGGGCACCTCGCCGGCATGCGCATCCGGCTGGCCGATGGCACCCGCAAAGGCTACTGCTTCGTGATGCAGCAATGCCTCTTCGATTTCCGCCGGATCAATGTTGTGACCGCCGCGGATAATCAGGTCTTTGGCCCGCCCGGTGATCCACAGATAACCGTCTGCATCCACGCGTCCCAGATCGCCGGTGCGAAGATGGTCGCCATAGTAAAGGTCGATATTTTTTTCCTGCTCTGTATAAGTGTTACCCACATAAACGCCGGGGTTTGACACACAGATTTCGCCAATCTCATCGGTTTCCGCCGTAACCGGTCCGTCCGGCGTGCTCTTGTAAATCTTCACATCGCAATAAGGCAGCGGGATACCGATGGAGCCCACCTTCTTTTCGCCGTCCGTCGGGTTACAGGACACCAGGCATGTCGCCTCTGTCAGACCGTATCCTTCGACAAGCGTCACCCCTGTGGCCTTTTCAAAGCGCCGGAAAAGTTCCAGCGGCAGGGGTGCTGATCCGGAAAATGCTGTTTTCACGGTGCTCACATCGGCATCGATCGGACGCTGCATTTTGGCGGAAATCGCAGTTGGCACGGTAATGATAAAAGTAACTTTCCAGCGCTCGACGAGCTTCCAGAAATTGTCCATCACGCCCTCGCCGCGATAGCCCTGAGGCGTCGGAAAGACCACGTGCGCGCCTGAAACAAGTGCCGCCATCAGGATCACATGGCAGGCAAAGACGTGAAAGAGCGGCAACGGGCAGATGATCGTGTCTTCTTCCGAGAAGAGCAGCGTTTTGCCCAGCCAGCCGTTGTAGACAAGCCCGGAATACCGGTGCTGTGCCACCTTTGGCATCCCTGTGGTACCGCCGGTGTGGAAATAGCAGGCCACGCGGTCTTCCTGAATATCCTCAAATGTCAGCGTTTTTGGCTGTTTGGCCAGCTCCGCGTTGAAGTTCAGATACTTCGCCTGGTTCTGCACTTTCAGTTTGGGCCGGATAAGCGGAACGATCCAGGATTTCGGCGGCGTGAGATACCGCAGAAGATCCACCTCGAGCACAGTCCTGACGCCGGGTGCGAGGGCCACAGCTTCGGCGGTTTTGTCTGCCACATCGGTCTTCGGGAACGGCCGCAGCGTCACGACGACACTGGCCCCGGTCTCGCGCAGGATGGAGCCGATCTGTTCTGCATCCAGCAGCGGATTGATCGGGTTTACGATCCCGGCCACCGCCCCGCCGAGCAGCGCCAGCACCGTTTCGTTGGCATTGGGCAGCACGTAGGCAACAACGTCCTTTTCCGTCACGCCGAGCGAGCGGAAGAGATTGGCAGCCTGGGTGGTTTTGTCTTTGAGCTCTGACCAGCTGAGCGTTTCTGCCTTGTCGCCCGGCCCGGAAAAAATCTGATAACTGACGGCATTCAGGTCAGGGAATTTGGCGGCTGTTTTACTCAGCACACCATAGAGCGTCGGCGGTTCAGGCCTGTCCTTCCATGGCATTTCTGCCTCAATTGCCTCGCAGTCTTTCGTCCCTGCAAATGTCATCCGGTTTCCTCCCAGGACGCCCCTTTCCGGGGCATTTTCAGTTGGCGGAAACGATGCCTGGGTTTGCGGTCCAGTGCAAGCCGAACCGGGCCCCTGCAGGAGACCGGACGTCACGTAAAATCCCGCGCTGGCGCTATTCGGCGGCCATGCCGTCCGTAAACTGCAGCCGGGCGAGCCGCGCGTAAAGTCCGTCTTCGGCCACCAGCTGGTCATGTGGACCGGTCGCGACCACCCGCCCCTGATCCATCACCACGATGCGGTCAGCCTTTTTCACGGTTGCGAGGCGGTGTGCCACGATCAGCGTCGTGCGGCCGTCGCTGAGCCGGTCAACAGCCGCCTGCACCGCACGTTCGCTTTCCGCATCAAGGGCGCTCGTAGCCTCATCCAGCAGCAGCACAGGTGCATCCCGCAGAATATCACGAGCGATCGCGATGTGTTGTTTCTGCCCGCCTGACAGCATCACACCGCGTTCTCCGAGCCAGGCGTCGTAGGCCTCGGGCAGTGCCGAGATAAAGTCATGCGCGGCGGCAGCCTTTGCTGCCGCCTCAATCTCAGCGTCCGTTGCTTCCGGACGGCCAAAACGAATGTTCTCGCGGGCTGAGGCGGCAAAGATCACCGGATCCTGCGGCACCAGAGCCACGGATTTCCGGAACTCATCGCGCCGCAGGTCGGCAAGATCGACACCGTCAAGCAGGATGCGGCCGGAAACCGGATCATAAAACCGCAGAATCATCTGGATAATCGTCGTCTTGCCCGCGCCGGACGGGCCGACAAAAGCCACAGTTTCCCCGGGCTCGATGGTCAGGCTGACCCCGTCAAGCGCATTCACTAAGGGACGCGACGGATAGACAAAAGTGACGTCTTCAAAAGTAAGCCGCCCGGTAACAGGCTGCGGCAGACGCGCGGCTTCTTTTTGTTCTGTGACGCTGTCTTCGGACTGTAACAGCTCCACCAGCCGCTCGGTGGCGCCGGCCGCGCGCTGCAACTCGCCCCATATCTCCGAAAGCGCTGCCACGCCGCCTGCGACCATCACCGCATAGATCACGAACTGCACCAGTGCGCCCTGGGTCATCTCTCCGGCCCGGACATCTTTCGCCCCGATCCAGAGCACACCCACAATCCCCGCAAAAACGAGGAAAATCACAATAACGGTCATGATCGCACGGGTGTAAATACGCCGTCGCGCCGCGTCATATGACAGCTCCGTCATCTCGGCAAACCGGCCGCGACTGGCGCTTTCATGGGTAAAGGCCTGCACTGTCTGCACCGCACTCAGCGCCTCCGAGGCATTGCCGGACGAGGCCGCGATCCAGTCCTGGTTCTCGCGGCTGAGCTTGCGCAGCCGCCGCCCTAGCGTCAGGATCGGCACGACGACCGCGGGTACGATCAACAGCACCAGCCCGGTCAGCTTGGCCGAGGTCAGCAGCATCAGCACCAGCCCGCCGGCCAGCAACAGGGCGTTGCGCAGCGCGAGGGAAAT
>CBDUCB010000135.1:0-9534 GCA_965365545.1 uncultured Roseobacter sp.
ATGATTTTGGCCACTGGAGCCGACTCTGTGGAAATTGTCCAAACCGGCGCCTTCAGGGTTTGTGTTGTAGCTCATTATTCAAACGCCAGACTCGCAAGTGAGGCTCAAGCCAAAATTGCTGAATTGCGAAAGCAGCCTTCTGGTGAATTCCCCATGACGATGAACAAATCCCATACAGGCCAAATAGTCGATTCAGCTTGGCCAACAATCTGAGGCCTGTCTCCATCTGCCTGAGAAGGGCTTTGAGGCAGATTTACCAAGCCGTGATTATTCGGTCATAGCTGATTATCCAGCTCTCCTCATACGCCCGAAGCTGTCATTCATGCATCCCTGCGCGAAGATGGTTAAATTTTGCCCCAATTACAACCACAGGGCACCGCGCGGCAGACAAAAGCTTCCGAAGATCTTCTTCATTCCCTGCAGGAACCGCGTTGAAATCGATGACTATCGCTACGACGTGACTATGGTTTACCTCGTCGAAAACCACTGTGGTCTGTTCAGACGGTTGCACCTCGGACACCGTTGTCGAAAATGCTTTGGCAAGGGCCTGCGCAGCAATCAACGCTGTATCCGAATTCGGATTGGTCGCACCAATCAGCAGAACACTGCCCCGAAGCCCAAGGGTTGGACGCTGGCAAAGCAGCAGGATATCTTCTTTGGCCACATTCGCACATGCACAGGTCACGAAATCGCCTTCGGCAACTTCACAACTCCAATGCACAGATCGCTCGGATGCCAACTCCGAAATGATAGTCTCCAGTTGTGTTGCCTCCCTTTTTGCAATCCGGCTCGATTGCTCATCGGTAGGAATTTCCTGGAGCGTGCCGTCGGTAGCGACGATCCTGTGCCCGGCGCCAGTTGCCAGACCTGCAACCCGCATTTCAACGAAAAGGCCCCTGGGTGTAGCTTGCAACCGATGGAGCAGTATCCGAGCGTGTGACACCGCAGCCCTTATATCAGCAATACTCACACCAGCGACCACCAAATGGCGTTCGGGTCGCGCCACTTCTCTCATCACCAGTCTCCCTCCTGGATGGTTTCAGACCGCGAAGCGAAGTCCTTGCGATCCTTCGCAAAGGCCCGAAGTCTTGCCTCGACCTCAGCATTGACGCTGCCACTTGGGAAGTTTCCTCCGTCATCTCTGGCTCCTGCAGTGCAGCCCGTTATGACCTCGACGCCCTCATCGATCGAACTAATCGGAATGACCCGAAAACGTCCCTGCGCGACCGCCTCGACAACCCGTTCGCGCAGCATGAGATGCTCGACGTTCGCCTCCGGGATGATGACGCCCTGGTTTCCCGTCAGACCACGCCGGGCACAGACATCAAAGAAGCCTTCGATCTTCTCGTTGACACCTCCAATGGCCTGCACCTGGCCGAGCTGGTTAACTGAACCCGTTATAGCATGGTCCTGTCGAACTGGTTTCATGGACAGCGCCGAAAGCAGAGCGATGAGTTCCGCACAAGATGCACTGTCCCCGTCGACCCCGCCGTAGCTTTGCTCGAAGACCAGACTGGCATGCAATGAGAAAGGCACGTCAAGAGCTAAGGTGGACGTGAGATAACCAGCGAGGATCATAACGCCTTTCGAATGCAGGGCGCCTCCAAGTTCGACCTCGCGCTCTATGTCGATCAGCTTCCCCGTTCCCATCCGCACCCGCGCTGTAATGCGCGAGGGTCTGCCGAATCTGCAGGTGCCTGTGTCGATTACGGACAGTCCATTGACCTGACCGACTTTTCCGCCATCCGTGTCGATCAGAACAATCCGCCGCGATATGGCTTCCTGGAACCGCTCCTGCGCGCGCGATGCGCGCAGTTCGCGTTCGTTTACCGCGCGATCAATGTCGGCGTCAGTGACCACTGAGCGCGTGTTAACCCGGGCATAGTGTTCCGCTTCGCGAAGCAGATCCGTAAGTGAACTCAGTTCCAGCGTCAGCTTCTTGGAATCGTCGGCAATCCGGGTGGCCTCGTCCAAAAGCCTTGCGGCGCCGGCATCGGCCAGAGGAAGCAGATCGTGCTCGCGAGCGAAATTGCGAATGACCGAGGCCAGACCGGCCAGTGTCTCGTCGTTGCGGCCCACTGTGCCCTCGAAATCTGCCTGCACCTTGAACAGTTCGGAAAACTCCGGATCCAGCATGACGAGTAAACTGTGGAGCATGCGGTCGCCCACGAGAACAACCCTTACATCCAAAGGAATTGGCTCCGGTTCCAGGGACGTCGTAGCAAATATACTCATGCGATCCGCAAGCGAGGTAATCGTAACAGAGCTTTTCTTCAGACAACGCTTCAGAGCGTCCCAGGCGAAGGGTTCACCGAGAATGCGCCGCGCATCGATCAGAAGGTATCCTCCATTGGCAAGATGCAGCGCTCCCGGGCGAATTAAGGAAAAATCAGTAACCAGCGAGCCCATTTGGGAGACGTGCTCAATCCGCCCGGCCAACCGGTCCAACGATGGAAGATCCTCGACAACGACCGGTGCAGAAGGTTTCTTTCCAGGATCGCTGGAGACAATCACGTTAACCAGGTAACGTCGGAAGATCGGGGCCAGATGCGATTTACCGACCGCTTCAGGGAAAGGTCCGTTTTGTTGACGGCTATCCGCCTTCAGGAAAATTTCGGCGTTCTCGATCATGTCTCTTTGGACACGGGCGAGATGCTCGGAAACGCCTTCAATGGGGCCAAGGGCAGTCTCGGCCTCTCTGATCCTTCCTGAAACCGTGCGCTCCGCCATCTCGGCATTCAGTGTTTCGACACGTGACCGGTGTTCACGCTCCATTTTTGAAGCTTCCCGAAGAATCTCGGCAAGTTGGTTCTGGAAGCGCTCTACTTTTTCCTCGATTACTGCCTGCTCTTTCTCGGAAAGCTTCTTGAAATCCTCAGTCTTGATCACCTTTCCTTCGTGGGTGGCAGCGACCATGAACCCCATCGGCGTTCTGATCAGTGTCGTCGCCTCTGCGCGCGCGCGTTCCTCCAGATCTGCGATCGCCTGTTCGTGCCTCTCGCTGTAGCCTTCTTCAATTGCGCGTCTTTGCGTCTGATATTCCTCCGACTCGAAAAGCGCCGGCATATCCGCTGCGAGGTCGTCAATGACGCTCTCCATCTCGACCTTCAGTCGATCGGCCATGCCAACGGGGAGTTTCAGCGGGATCGGTTTGTGCGGTGCATCGAAGTTGTTGACGTAGACCCAATCGGAGGGGGTCCTGCGGGTCGCGGCATGGGCGTGAAGGACCTGCTCGACTGTGGTATGGCGCCCCGTCCCCCGGGGCCCCATTACGAACAGATTGAAGTCATGGTGACGGATCTCAACTGCCAGTTGTAACGCACGCAGAGCGCGATCCTGTCCCACGAGCCGGCCTTCGCCGGGGTCATCTGATCGGGCGCCATGCAGGATTGCGGGGTCACATTTTTTCCGTAGCTTGTCAGCCGAAAGCCCTTCCTGCGATGGTGTCGCCGCCAAGTTGCACCCTCCTCTTGCGCATTCGGAACAAGAACGGGTTTACCACGCCGGAACAGGCTGACGTTGATCTTCATCAAGGGTTTGCGGCTCACCGAATTCTGGCAGCGACCGTGCTCATCGATTGCGGTTTTTTTTTGTAGAACCTCGTAGTGTCACATCGAGCGCCCGCGTCTATTCATTGTTCTGTAATTCCGGACGGCCGGTTGCGTATCGCCTGATGAGCCCGGTCACCGATCTGAATGCCGAACTCCGCAGCAAAGGAATTGACGCAGTCGAAACCGGAAGTGACCCTTGCAAATCCGCTCGGCATACATCTTGAGCCAGCCGTCGAGCCGCATCAGGAAGCTTTGTTGCCTTCAGTTAATCTTCCGGTTGCTGAATCTTGTCGAGCAACACATCAAAGTCTTCGCTTTCATGGAGTTTGATCTCTCTTCCCGTGGAAAGAAGCAAGACGCCCTCACCGGACCTGTTGCCAGTGACTGCTACTATGTGCTGGACATTGATGATGTGCACTCTGAGTTCGTCATCCAGGATTTCGACCATTTGTATCATGCCGTGATCCTCCGGCTCCCTCGCTTTAAGCGCGATAAAAAGGTTCCAGCCTTGATTTAGAACAATACATGCCTGATGACCCGCTGCCATACCGGAAAGACGCACATCCGGATGCAGCAGTTTGCGGCTTAAAAGAGAAGACAGATGGATCCTCCAGGAAAGCTGATTGCCTCAAGATCTCATGATCTGGCCATGTCGGCGATCAAGCAGATGTCCATTCTCAGCGCCGCCATTCCCGATGCAGCCTCCCTGGCGTGGGGGTTACCGTCTTTCCCGACGCCCGAGCCTATTCGAAACGCCGTTCGCGAGGCCCTTCGGACCGATCCGGAGATCGGCATGTATGCGCTGCCAGGCGGGCTGCCTGAGCTTTTGACGGCCGCTGCTGAAGAGCATGCATCCCGCACAGGACGTCGTGTCAATCCAGACCGGAACATCGCGATTTGCGCGGGAAACATGGAAGGACTTCAGATCCTTATGCAGGCCATCATCGATCCTGGAGATGAGGTCATCGTGACCGATCCCGGGTTCGTATCCCATATCAGTCAGATCAGGTTCAGCGGTGGCGTACCGGTGTTCTGGAAAATGGATGAAGACGGTGGCTGGGATCTCGACATCGACGCTTTGCGGGACATCATAAGTGTTCGAACGAAAGCAATCGTTTTAGTTACGCCATCAAACCCCACGGGCGCTATCCTTTCCGAAGCATCGCTGCGCGCCGCGGCCAGTATTGCTCGCGAACGCGGTATTCTCATCATCCTGGATGATCCTTACAGTCCCTTTGTGTTTACTGAGCCGGAGCGTTTCTTCAATCTTGCTGCAGTACCTGAAGTATCCGACAGTCTCGCTTACCTTTTTACGTTTTCAAAAGCTTACGCAATGAGCGGCTGGCGTGCAGCTTACATGGTTTTACCCGCTTCGGTCCGCGCTGAAGTCGTTAAGATCCATGACCTGACCATGATATGCACGCCACGCATAAGCCAGGTGGCGGCATTAGCGGCATTAACTACAGAGCCTGTGCATCTTCGGGAGTTTCGCAGAATTCTCGGCAGACGTCGCGACCTCATCTGCGAAAGGCTCGACCGTGTCGCGCATGTATTCGAATATGTCCGGCCGGAAGGCGCATATTATGTCTTTCCGAGAATTGTTGCCGACTTCGGGAATGATGTGCAGTTCGCCCACGATCTTCTTAACAACGCCCATGTTACAGTGACGCCGGGCAGCGCTTTCGGCCCGTCGGGAAGCGCCCATGTCCGCATGGCGTATTGTGTTGAAGACGATGTTATCAACGCGGCCTTCGACAGAATCGAGAAATACTTCGGCAGCTAACCGGGTCGGCGGGCAAAACCTCGTTCAGGGGTGTTGTCAGAAGAAACCGGCTTGAGGCGGGCATCCTGTTCACCGTGCAGGCGATCATTGATGCCTGTCCGCGTCTAAAACGCTCGGCTTGCCCGCTCTGTCCGCCTGTGTGGCGAGGGCTATTTTATGCGGGTGATGCACCCTCAAAATCAGCCCTGTTTATCGCGATTGCTCTGCTGGTGCACAAACCTGTATTATGCATGCATTGTGAGGAGACACCAAAATGGCCAAAGCATCTGAAGACAGTAAGAAATCTGTGGCTGAGTTATTGAAAATTCGTGAAGAACATATTGCTCAGGCTGAAAAGGTTCATAAACAGATACAGGAAGTCGCCAGAGAAGAAGCACAGGAAATCTGGGAGGAAATCAAAAAGCACTTTGGCAGACTGGAAGAGAAATTCAATTCTCTGGAAATGACTGAGGAATTGAAGAAATTTATTAACGATAAACTCGACGATCTCTCCGCAATAAAAGAAATTATTGAAGAAAAGAAGGTCGAACAGAAAGCGCGGACAACTAATAAATCGGGCGCCAGGGGAAAGAAAACTTTCCTGTACTGGAACCCGAGAAACCATAAACAGGGATGGAGTGGAAAAGGTGATCCACCAGAATGGGCTGTAAAGGATATGGACAGAAAACCGAATTACATTCACCGGCAGAACCCAATGTTCGATGATCTGGTTCCAGACCGGAAGCACCATGAACTATCTCCCAAATAAAGCCCTCACTAACCTTCAATCGATATAAAGAGTTCTGAAAATGGCCAAAAATGATCGCAAAACAGAAGACATGTCTGCTGCCGAACTTCGTAAGAAAGCAGAAGAATTTCTGATACATGCTGAAGAAAAGGTGAAAGAAGAGATTAAGGAACTGATCGATGAACTTGAAGAGACCACCCGAAAAGTGAAGGTAAAAATTCAAGAGGAGTGGGATGACGCGTCGGATGATCTGAAGAAGAAGATTAGCGAGCACATTGGCAGGTTGCCTGACCTGAGCAGCTATGAAATCTCAGACAGGACCCCCACAAAAAGGAAGACCGGTACCAAGAGAAGTTGGTCCAAAGAGACTAAAATTGCCCACGTAAAAAAGTATGATGAAGCTAAAAAGAAGAGACAGGGCGCCAGGTACCTCAAAGGCAATGGCCTTAATTCCAATAATATTAAAATTTGGAGAGAGACATTCCTGAACGCACCTGAGGCAACGGAGGATGCATCAGATAAGCCTTAATCGGACAGAGGGCGAGAGGAAATCTCACAGCCGTGTGTCTGCTGATGATATTGCAAAGCGCGCCTCTTCAAAATTGTCTTTGGGATTTCTTGCCAGTGTGCGAGGGTGAGTGCCTTGCAAAAATCAGGGGGAAAGATGGCATATTCAACAGTGTCTCACTGGACAGCAACGGAATGGAACGACGAACTTGAAGCGATTGCGCGGGACAAATTTGTGCCGCTGATCAAATCGGTAGGTGCTTCTCGTGTCCAGATGATCCGGACGGGCGACTTAACCTTCAGCGTTGTTACTGAATACTCCGATGAAGCAACGGCTCATGCAGCGCAGGCGAAAATAGCGGAAATCCGGGAGCAGGCCGCTCAGGAACTACCTATGACTATGAGCAGTGCAAGTGCCGGCGCGGTCTTTGCAAGCGGTTGAAAACTGCTCGCCATCAATTTATCAGAACAACATGCTGCTGGTGCGGGGCGTTGTTAACTGCCGGGTTATGATGTGTTGCCGTCTTAGTGATCGTTAGAGTTTGAGCAATCTCGGAAGAGCTTCCATTTTCCATCTGCCTGCTTCTTCAATATTGTCAAAAATTTACCGTCGAACAGTATCGGTATGCCATTCGCAACACGCTCAATAACGAAATGCCCATGCGCAAATGCGTAGTCCTCAACCACTGTGATGTTGGCCGTGTCGATCTTGGCTGAATTGACCGGAACGGCGTCAAAACGTGCATGGGTAACCTCTCGAAGCACATCCATGCCGCTTGCCCGGGAACCCGGGAATAGCTGCACGCCGCCCTCATCCCAGAGCGACAGCCAGAGATCGGCATCACCCGCTACGCGGGCCGATAAATAGGTCTCAAGAACCTTTTGAATTTCCTGCATCGCAAACATCCTGAAGTGGCGGTTAGGTTCGGTGATTTTCCACTAATGCTTTTTGCAACGAGGCACGCAAGTGCTCACGCGATAGCCTTGTAACGGCAGCGACCTCAAACCTTACTGGTCCTTTCCTCGTCCTGCTTGAACCTTGAGAGGTATTTGTCCCCATAATCTTCTGTCCTGTTCAGAATTTCGAACAACCTCTTTGATTTTTCCCGTTTTCTCCCGGAGGTTCTGACAAGCCGGAATAAGGTCGCCGATCTGAATGCAAGCGGGTTGTCTGACGATATCGGACCTCTGCAGCTTTTGCCTTTCATACATCGGGTCGCCAGGACCAGGGAGCCTGTTCGTCTCCATGGTGGCGCAGAAGCTGCTCGCAAGGGAACCCGATAGACCCGACGCAATCTCCTCCCCTGATCCGGCATTACCCCCAGGGACCACTGCCTGCTTGTATTCCCTGCGAGCGAGGAAAGGGCCGACCGCCCAAAGCGCGCAACCTTGCTATGCGCTTCTCAACAGGCGGATGCGTGGCAAACAGGCTGTCGACGGCCTGCATGTGCAGCGGATTGACGATAAACATGTGCGCTGTAGCCGGATTGCGCTCAGCTGCTATATTATCGATCCGGCCAGAGAGCACACCAAGGCGATTGAGCGCGGAGGCAAGCCACTCCGGGTTGCCGCAAATCGCGGCACCTTCGGCATCAGCTTCATACTCGCGCACCCGGCTGATCGCCATCTGGACCATGCCCGCGGCCATCGGAGCGAAAATCATCATTGCGATTGTCCCGATGAGCCCCATCGGCCGGTCGCGCCCACCGCCAAAGAACAGCGCGAAGTTGGCCAGCATCGACACGGCACCTGCCAGAGTTGCGGTGATCGTCATGGTCAGGGTGTCACGGTTTTTGATATGCGCGAGTTCATGGGCCACGACGGCAGCCACCTCCTCCCGGCTCATGTTTTGCAACAGACCGCGGGTCACAGCGACGGCGGCGTTTTCCGGGTTGCGCCCGGTGGCGAAGGCATTGGGTTGCGCTGTCTCGATGATATAGAGCGCAGGCATCGGCAAGCCGGCGCTCCTGGCCATTTTTTCGGTCATCTGCCGCAGTTCAGGGGCGGATCGGGCGTCCACGGGCCGTGCCCCATGCATCCGCAGAACGACCTTGTCCGAGTTCCAATACGACAAAAAGTTCATGCCGAAAGCGATAACCAGCGCGATGATGAGACCCGTTTCACCGCCCAGCATGAGGCCGATGAAACCGACAAATGCCGTCAGTGCAGCCATCAGAATAAACGTGCGTGCCATGGGCTTCTTTCTCCTGCCTTCCCTTCCACGCATATAAGAACTGCTGTGCGCGCCGACAATTGCGACGTACATCTGAAGGTCATCGGGGCCTGAACGCTCGTCTCAAAGGCGGTATCAGAACTTTTCAATCATCTCTTTGCTGTCTCTGATAAGGCTCCGGATGTGCTTATTGAGCGCCTTCTGCTCCGCAGTATACAGACCGTGCTTCAGCGCATTCTTATTACCCTCAGGCGCGCCCGATCCCGCGGCACCGCCGTGCATCCGGCAGCGTTTTTTGCCGGAAACCGCGGGGGCCCTGCAGGGCGTGCCGCTGCGGGTTTTTGCGCCACAGCGCGGCGCAGAGCGCATCGGACCGGTATTGCGTTCATGCGTACCCGCCACGATCAGTCCCCGCGCTTCCTGACCGGATCGGGTGTCGCTTCGGCATCGAGCGTCTGCAGGTCTTCACGGGTTATCTGGTCGGGTTTGCGGGGCCGCACCGCCCCCGCGTCCACATTTCCGACGATCGCCTGCCCGCCGGCCTGAACATTCACATGTTCCACCGTCACTTTCTGCTGTCCCTTGCCGCGGTGCTTATTCAGCGTCGCAAGTTGCTGCGTGTAAAGGGTCATGAGCTTGTGCGCATGCTTGAGGGCCATGTCCAGCCCCTTGAATGTCTGATTTGGAAGCGCCGCCCGTTTGAGACACTCCAGGGCAGCATCGTGGGTCCCGACCATCTGCATGGCGAGCATGCCCTCGGCACCATCCACCGGCTCCAGGCTTTCGTAAAGTT
>CBDUCB010000136.1:0-9510 GCA_965365545.1 uncultured Roseobacter sp.
ATTATCTTTGTCCAGAGTGTCGTTACGGTGAATGCTCTCGTCGTAAAATCCTAGCACGTTTAAGCAGAAACGAATGTATGCTGCACTTTTGAAATTTGGGAATTTATCCATGCGCCCAATCTCATCCCAGATCATCCGTCTAAGCTTTCGGCGCACCATTTTCATAATTTTAGTGTCTTTAATTTCATGGTTTTCAAAAGGTTGCCAAACAATATTGTGTTGTACGTACCACATCCGAAATTCCTTAGTATTGACCCTCGCTGCATTGAAAATCGCCTTGAATTGTAGTGCTGCAATTTTTGACGACAGGTCCCGTCCGTACGTAAGATCATCTTTTCTATCGAAGTAAATACTGCCCTTATTGTTCTCGAATGCTTTGACGAGAGATCTCAAGAAGTCATTTGCCTCTCTGGCATGCCAAGTTGGGTCGTGTGGCCCTAACTTGTCCTCGTACTTGTCGAGGTCGCCGATTTGATCATATGCTTGCTCTGTTGTATCGAAAATATGACGGATGCCTTGGGTGTTCCAGTTCACCCACTCTTTCGAGGTGAGCCCACGGACATACTCGCGTGCCATCCCAAAATACACTCGCCAAGTATCCCTGTCCCAAGTCTGCGAATGCGGATAACCACCACCTGCACAATCCAGCGCCGCGCACCGGACGGATCGACCACGAGATACAGCCCGTTGCCATCTCCATGCCGCCCCGGCCCAAGATTCTCCACCAGTTTCTTCGTCAGCTTGCCAGATAGGGCCATTTTAAAAATACCACATTATATACCACCCAAAGAACGAATATAGACACAACCGAAAGAAACTCAAGGCAAAGTAAAAATTGCGATTAGGCCAATAAAACAAAGCAAAAGGGCCGCCGAAGGCGACCCGTTCAAATTAGCTAAAATGGGATGGTGGCGGACCGAGGAGGATTCGAACCCCCGACCCCCTGATTCGTAGTCAGGTACTCTATCCAGCTGAGCTATCGGTCCACTGCCGCCGGGGTTTAGTGCTGAGCGACGGATGATGCAAGCCAAATCGTCGAATTTTCCGGCAGGACGCAGGACAGGCCCTGACCGTGCTCTGCGCCGGGTTTTCACGCACCGGCGGCGGCCTGGGAGATCTGCGCCTTTTCTCCGGCAAGGGTGCCGTCGCCTTTTGGCAGACAGATCACAAACCGGGTGCCAAACTCATCGGAGGATGCAAGCTCCAGTGTACCGCCGTGCCCGCGTACCAGTTCGGCAGAGATCGCGAGGCCAAGACCTGATCCACCCTTGCTGGCGCTGCCCTGAAACGGCGCAAAAAGATGCTCGCGGGCATTAGCTGGCAGGCCGGGTCCGGTATCCGTCACCTCAATCCACCAGGCCGACATATCCTCGTAGCCGACGACTTCGACCTTGCCGTCTTCACCGGATGTCACCAGAGCCTGACGCGCATTGCGCACCAGATTGGCCAGTACACGATAAAGCTGTTCCGGGTCTGCACGCACCATCAGATCACCCGGCACGTCAGAGGCAAATGTGATGCCCGTGCCCTCTGCGGCGAGGCGTTCGCCCTCGATCACTTCGTCCACCACCTGCGTGAGCGACACAAGCGTCAGCGTCGGGCTTGGCTCTTCCGCCTTTCCGAAAGCAAGCGTGCTCTCGCACAGGTGTACGGCACGCGTGATTGAACTCACCAGTTTAGGCGCCATGCGTTTGACGGTGGGGTCTTCGCTCATTTCGATGCGGTCGGTGAAAAGCTGTGCCGAAGTCAGGATATTCCGCAGGTCATGACTGATTTTACTCACCGCACTGCCCAGCTGCGCAAGCCGCTCTTTCTGGCGCAGAGCCTGCGTAAGATCTGTCTCCAGCTTGCGCAGTGCCACTTCCGCTTCATGCAGCTCAGTAACACTTGCAGTCGGCACAATAATCCGGCGCGCGTCCTCGGGTGCGGCCGCGTAATGCAGCATCTGTCCCACCACACCTTTGATTGGCTTGAGCAGAAGCGCCCGCATGGCAAGAAACAGTAAAAACGCAGTGATTACCGAGATCACCGCCGACAGGATCAGAATGCGGATACCATAATCGATCATTGCGTCACGCAACCCGCGGGTGTCCATCGTCACCTCAATCAGCAAACCCGCGTCGCGAACCGGCGCCCCGATCACCCTGATGACCTGGTTTTCGCTTGTCACGAGACGCACAAGAGCGTCCCGGATCAGAACCACCGCCGTATTGTCGCGCATGTCATAAGTAGCTGCGATGGGCTGTGGCATATCAGACGAAAGTATAAGCTGCCGGGCGGAATCCCGGCGCAGCACCACGTTGAAGACACCGGCGTTCTCCAGAAGTTCCGCCTCAAGCTCGCTTTCGATCATATCGTCTGCCAGCAACGCCAGCGACGCGATCTGCGCACGTTCAAGCCGGTTCATCATATAGTCTTCTCTGAACCGCGCAATCGAGGGCACAAAGATCAGAACCTCCGCGATCATCACAAAGATGGTCGTGAGGATCAGCAGCCGGCCTGAAAGCGAGTTGAACATGCTTCAGCGTTTCACGGGATGTAGCGCTGGACAAGCCCCACGATCTTTTTCACCGTCGGGTTTTCAAAAAGACGCGGGCTGAAATAGGCGCCGGCGGCGCGTTTGTTGACTTCACCGATGGTCGGATAGGGGGCGACCATGGCGGCAATCTGGCTCATCTTCAGCTTATTGGCCAGTGCCAGCGCCCAGAGGCTGATAAGCTCCCCCGCCTGGTGGCCAACGATCGATGCCCCGACAGGCCGGCCCTTGCACACCATAACCTTGATAAAACCGGTGGTTTTCCGCTCAGCAATGGCGCGGTCATTATGCGCGTAATCGAACCGGACGACCTCAAGACGGCTGCCGTGCTCTTTGCGGGCCTGCGCTTCTGTCATGCCGACCTGAGCGAGCTCCGGGTCGGTATAGGTTACCCAGGGGATATGCGCGGTCTTCGCCTTTGAAGGTAACGCGAAGAGCACAGAGCGGATGATGACGCCTGCATGATACCCGGCAACATGGGTGAACTGCATGCCACCGGCCGCATCGCCGATGGCATAGACCTTACGGTTGGTTGTGCGCAAACCTGCATCCACTTTTACGCCTGTTTTCGTCGTTTCAATACCTGCGGCCTCAAGGTTAAGCTTCTCTGTGTTCGTGCGCCGGCCAACCGCCATAAGCAGGTGGCTGCCTTTAACCGAACGCCCGTCTTTTGTGACAACCTCTATGGCGCCTGCTTTGCCTTTTATCTCGTCGGCCGTGGCTCCTTCTTCGATCACCACACCTTCATCACGGAGCTGTTTCAGGACCACTGCGGCTAACTCGGGATCGTCTTTGCCCAGCGCTTTTTCGCCTTCAATCACCGTAACCCTGCTGCCCAGCCGGATATGCGCCTGAGCCATTTCCATCCCGATCGGCCCGCCGCCCACAATCAGCAGGTGTTCCGGCTTTTCGCGCAGATCCCAGAGCGTTTCGTTTGTTTCATAAGGCACCTTGTCGAGCCCCGGGATCGGGGGAACCAGCGGCGAAGAGCCGGTGGCAATAATAATCCGGCGTGCGGTGATCACAGTGTCACCGGCCTGCACTTCGGTCGGAGATACGAAATGGCCGAATTCGCGGATCACCCTGACGCCCAGGCCTTCGAACCGCTCCTGACTGTCCACCGGTTCGATCTGCGCGATCACACCGTGAACGTGATCTTTGGCCGCGGCGTAATCGGCGTTTCCCGCCGCGTCCGCCACACCGTATTTCTCCGAATGGCGTTGTGCCCAGGCGGCTTTACCGCTGGCAATCAGCGCCTTGGACGGCACGCAGCCATAGTTGAGGCAATCGCCGCCCATCCTGTGCCCTTCCAGAAGGGTCACATCGGCCCCCATCTGCACGGCGCCCGCCGCAACGGACAAGCCGCCCGACCCGGCGCCGATGATCAGAATGTCAGTTTTGATCCGGTCCATATCTACAGGGTCTTCCGGCCCGTGATGGCTTTGACAACAACCGGCATCAGTGACAGCGCACTCAGACCGAGGATCGGCAGCAGGATATGCGGCTCAAAAATGAGCCCGAGGTCCGGAGTGTCGCCCCGCTCAAAAACTGTGCCAAGTCCCGCGCCAACAGAGGAATAAACCAGCGATCCGGGGATGATCCCGAAAAAGGTCGAGATCGCAAACCGGTACAGGGGAACAGCCAGAAAGGCCGGCACCAGGTTTGCGACGAAGAACGGCACCACCGGTACCAGACGCAGAAAAAACAGCATTGACCACTGGTTTTCGTCGATGCCCTCTTTGACCTTTCTGACGGTCCCCTGGGAGGTATCCATCCGCGCCTTGAGCTTTTCGCCGAGCCCGTAACGCGCTGCCAGAAAAATGATCACAGCGCCGATGGTCGCCCCGGTCACGCTCAGAGCTGACCCTCCCAGCGTGCCAAAGAGAAACCCGCCCGTCAGCGTTGCAATGAGCGCGCCGGGCAGCGAGAAGGCCACAATAACGATATAGGCAGCTACAAATCCCAGTATCGTCAGTATGAAATTCGCATCCCGGAAGGCGATCAGCGCCTCGCGATTGTCGCGCAGTGCATCAAAACTGAGGTAGTCGCGCAGCGTAAAGGCACCCACTGCCGCCACCACAAGGATCACCAGCAACGGCAGATGGCGCAACGCGCCCGGTTTCGGATCCTGGGTCATATCTGACATATGTGTCGCCTTTCTGCGGGTGCGTTGCAATTGACACCTACATGACGCCTCGGCGGGACCGGTGACAGGGGTATCACGCGTGCTTGATGGCCCGTGACATTTTGGTGGCTCCCGCAGCCCCCCTGGCCCCCCTGATGTAACATCTGCCCCGTTCCAAAGGGTAATTATTGCAAAAAACCCGCGAATTTCGCTGGTGCGGGGTTTGACTTGGGGCCGAGGTGGCATTAGGACACAGGCTTCTGATGACCTCAGGCGCGGAAGCGATTCCGCGCAGAGCCCGAAGCAGTATTGGAGACGGAGCGATGAAACGCACCTATCAACCCTCGAACCTCGTGCGCAAACGGCGCCACGGTTTCCGCGCGCGCATGGCCACCAAAGCCGGCCGCAAGATCCTGAACGCACGCCGTGCGCAGGGACGGAAGTCTCTGAGCGCCTGATACCGCTGTTTTTGCCGGTACCGTTATAATGGAACCGCCGCAAGCCGCCCCTCCGGATCAGTCATCCGACGGGAACGCGCCTGCGGCGGTTTCTGTGCGTTCTGTTGAGACCCTGACAAAACGTCTGGATTTTCAGCGCGCTGCCCGCGCCCGACGCGCGGCAAAGCCCGGCTTTATCGTGCAGATGCGCAGGCGCACGCCTGAAGAAGCCGGTGGCATCCGTGTGGGATTTACCTGCTCAAAGAAGGTTGGCAATGCCGTCGCGCGCAACCGTGCCAAGCGCCGACTGCGCGAAATCGCGCGTCTGACCCTGCCCGATCGCGGACTGGACGGGGCGGATTACGTGCTGATCGGACGGCGCGAAACCACGGCCACCCTGCCCTTTGACCGGCTTCTGCACGATTTCCATGCAGCTCTGGATGTGCTGCACCGCGAGAGCCGATGAGCCCGGCCGCCCGCCTTCTGGCGCTGCCGGTACGCGCCTACCGGCTGATTTTCAGCCCCTGGGTGGGGCACAACTGCCGTTACCAGCCGACCTGCAGCGCCTATGCCCTCGAAGCGCTGCAGCGTCACGGTGCATGGCGCGGCGCATGGCTGACCTGCCGACGGATCGCAAGATGTCACCCCTGGGGGCAGTCGGGCTATGATCCGGTGCCTGGCGATGACTGAGCCTCAGGGCTGTTTTTCGAAGGTGATGATCACTTCGCCGATGTCCACGCCATACTTCTTCATATAGGCGCGATTGAGCACACGGGTTTCACTGAGCTGCCACATCCAGTCATCGAAGCGGACCCGCAATGTGCCCTCCGGCACCGGCAGATCAATCAGGTACTGCCAGTTGAACGTGTCACCGCGCTCTTCACCGGTGGCCTCGCCGATCACCCCGTCTGCTGAACCGCGCCATGTTTGCGACGCGGTCTCGGGTCCGGTTTTCTGCAAGGTCCAAATCCGCTGCTCGGTCGACTTATCCTCGTAGACGAAATCCTCCACGAGGGTCAGCGTCTCACCGTCCCATGTACCGTTCACCTCGACGTCAAAGCGTCGCCGCACAGTACCGAAAACGTCCTGAAACTGGCCTTTAGCGAGCACGCGCCCGTCAAAGAATTCTTCAAGGTTGAACGCCGCGTCCGAAAGTTTCGGATCGTCCAGCGCGGGCTTGCCCGTACAGGCGGCCAGCGCCGCCAGAAACCCCAGTGCCGCCATCAGCCTGATCATCATATTCTCCTGTTTTCAGTAAATACTACGCGCAGCCCGGGCTTTTGGTTCAGCCGCGCCGGCGTTATAGAGAGGTCATCGCATTCAGGAACCCGCCCATGCTTGATACGTCCGACGACATCCATCCCCTCTTTGAAGGCGCGCCGAAAACAACCGAATTCCGCAAATTGCGCAAACGGCTGGTGCGGTCCGTGCGCGAGGCCATTGAGCAATACGGCATGATCGACCCCGGCGCGCGCTGGCTGGTGTGTCTGTCAGGCGGCAAAGACAGCTATACGCTGCTTGCTGTGCTTTATGAGCTGAAATGGCGGGGGTTGCTGCCGGTTGATCTTCTGGCCTGCAACCTCGATCAGGGGCAACCGGGGTTCCCGGGAGCGGTCCTGCCCGAGTTTCTGGAGCGGATGACGGTGCCACATCGCATCGAATATCAGGACACGTATTCCATCGTCATGGATAAAATTCCGCAAGGCCGCACATTTTGTGCGCTATGCTCCCGTCTGCGGCGCGGAAATCTCTACCGGATTGCGCGGGAGGAAGGGTGTTCTGCGGTCGTTCTGGGCCATCACCGGGACGACATTCTTGAAACCTTCTTTATGAACCTTTTTCACGGCGGCCGGCTGGCAACTATGCCGCCAAAACTGGTAAACGAGGAAGGGGACCTTTTTCTCTATCGACCACTGGCCCACGTCGCTGAAGAGGATTGCGCGAAATTCGCTGCTGCAATGCGGTATCCGATTATCCCCTGTGATCTTTGCGGCAGCCAGGACGGGCTGCAACGTCAGCAGGTCAAAGCGATCCTTGATCAGTGGGAGGCGAACAGCCCCGGACGCCGGCAGGTGATGTTTCGCGCCCTGATGAACGCGCGCCCGTCGCATCTTCTTGACCCTGAACTTTTTGATTTCGCAGGACTATCTGTCAGGTAAGTACAATTTTATGTAATTTTGTACGATCGGGATGCCGGATGTTAACACGTCCAACACTTTCAAGCGGTTAGTTTGCTGTCAAAGCGCTTTTCTGCGCTTGTCCGGAAGGGAAGGCGCATGGCAGACAGCACAGCACAACGACTGCTGAATTTACGCGGCAGGATCGCGGCCTTCATGATCAGACCCGTTTTGCTTGCTCTGCTTCCGGCCGCGCTGCTCGGCGGGTACTGGATTGGCGGCGAGACGACACTTATGGGTGCTGCTTTGCTGTTTCCGGCGCTCTATATGCTTCTCGGGGGTGCTAATGCACTGACAGCCAGATCGATTGCTAAACCGGCAACGCGCGGTCTGATCCGGCGTGAAGACTATCTCACTATTGTCGGGCAGTCATTCGTACAGTCGCGCGATCTGGGACAGATGTCGGCATTGTTCGCCATCGAAATCGATGAAAGCGATGTGCTTGTCGACCGCTACGGACAAAGTGCAACTACAGAACTTCTTGATAAGATTTCTTCCCGCCTTGCCTGCGTGCTGCGGGACAATGATGTGATTGCGCAAACATCCGATTTCCGGTTTGAAATTTGTCTCGCGCCGGTGCGCCACCTCGACCTGGAACGTTGCATTCAGATTGCCGGGCGCCTTCAGAGTGCCGTAGAAGAACCAGTGTCCGTTGACGGCAGTGCGATTTACGTGACAGCCTGTGTGGGTTTTTGTCAGAGTGCGCGCATGCTCAGACGCGACGCGGAAACCTGGAATGAGGCTGCCGATCTCGCGCTCGCCGAAGCAAAAAGTAACGGACCGAACGCCATCCGGGCATTTTCCGCTGATTTGCGCCGGCAGTCCGAAACCCGGGCCGGCCTGCGTGAAGAGGTGACTCTGGCGCTTGAAAAAGGCGAGATACGCGCATGGTTTCAGCCACAGATTTCAACAGACACCGGCCTGGTTTCCGGTTTCGAGGCCCTGGCCCGCTGGGAACACCCGCAACGGGGCCTGATCCCCCCGTCAGAGTTTTTGCCGGCAATCGAACAGGCGGGACTACTGGAACGCCTGGCTGAGGTAATGATGTATCATGCCTTCACCGCTCTGCGGGCCTGGGACACCAATGGTGTATCTGTTCCGCGTGTCGGCGTGAATTTTGCGGGTCCGGAGCTGAACAATCCGGGCCTTGTTGAAAAAGTGAAATGGGAACTCGACCGCTTCAATCTCTCTCCGGACCGGCTCGCAGTTGAGGTCCTTGAAACAGTCGTGGCGCGCGCGCCCGATGACATGGTGACACGCAACATCAGCTCACTGAATGCGCTTGGATGCCAGATTGATCTCGATGATTTTGGCACCGGGCATGCCTCCATCGCCTCCATCCGGCGTTTTGCGGTAAGCCGCATTAAAATCGACCGCTCCTTTGTGATAAAATCCGATAAAGACCCTGAACAGCAGCGCATGGTCAGTGCAATTCTTACTATGGCTGAGCGGCTCGGGGTTGAGACCCTTGCGGAAGGTGTCGAAAGTGCGGGCGAACATGCTCTGCTGGCGCAACTGGGGTGCGACCATGTCCAGGGGTTCGGAATCGGGAAGCCGATGCCCTTCGATCAGACCCTTGAGTGGATTGCTGCCCACACCGCGAAACTGGGCGACGCGCCACGCATCCTCGGAAATCGCTCCGGTTGACCGGTGCGCAGGTGCAGCAAGCGCATTTGCCGGGACTTTGACCTTTTGCGCCGGTAGCGATGACGATTCGTGACCGGAATCCGCTTGACCTTTGGGCCCGTACTCTGTTGAACCACGCTGATATCAATGAGATCAGGTGGCAGTCCCTATGGACGATCAGAACAAGAACCTCATTCTGGCAACAGCGCTCAGTTTCCTTGTGATTCTGGTATGGTTTGTTCTGTTTCCTCCGCCCGAGCCACCCGCTCCGGTTGATCCGGAAACCGCCGGCACGCTGACGCCTGAAACATCGACAGCCTCGGTGCCCTCAGCTCCCGCAGGTGCCAGCCAGGGCGTTCCCGCCGATGCGGCAACCCGTGAAGAAACCCTCAGTGAAGCGCCACGCGTGCGTGTCGAAACTGACCGGTTGAGCGGGTCAATTTCTCTGCTCGGAGGGCGCATCGACGATCTGTCGCTGAAAGACTATCGAGAAACTCAGGACGAAGACGCTGAAATTGTCACAATGCTGTCGCCGGTTGGTGGTGCAAATGCGTATTACGCCCTTTACGGCTGGGCTGCCGGATCGGGCGTCGATCCCGCCGCGGTTCC
>CBDUCB010000137.1:0-9484 GCA_965365545.1 uncultured Roseobacter sp.
GCAGGCTTGCGCCAGGAACTTGCATCCATCGACGGAGCGGTCGCCATGATGGTTCAGCGCGGCTCTGCCCGCATATTTCTCGTCGTCCGCTGATGCCAGAAACCAGAAAAAGGAACGCAATATGGACAAGAGCAAAGAAAAAACTGATCAGACCACCGACAAGCCGGAACTCGAAAAACGCGCAGACGCCGCCCGGGATAAGGATATGGAACTGGAGGTACTCACCGACAAATGGAAGCGCGCGCTTGCGGAGGCGGAAAACGCCCGCAAACGCGCTGACGCGGCCCATGCGGACGGGCGGCAACACGGCGTAGCCATTGCCGTAGAGGCCCTCGCCCCTGTCTACGATGATATCTGTCTGGCGATTGATGCAGCACGCGCAAGCCCGGACGCTGATACGCCCGCGATCACCGCACATCTGGAAGGTCTCAAAAGAACCAGGACCGCCTTCGAGACAGCACTGAAAGCCCTGGGTGTCAGAACTCTGAAGCCGGAAAACACGCCCTTTGATCCGGTGCTCCATGAAGCAATACAGATGCAGGAGACCGAAAAGTCCGGGCCGGGTCAGGTTCTTGTCCTTCATCGTCCGGGGTTCGTTCTGGGACAACGGCTGATCCGACCGGCGCATGTCACGGTGAGCGCAAGTCCGGGAAAGTCGTCTGAGGGCTGAGACCGTATACTACGTTCGACCTCTGCAGTTCTGGCATCACAAGGCATGCCAGCCTCAATTGCAACTGGTGAATATCCCTGATCAGGGACGGGATCAGGGACGGCCGGATCACCGACCCATGAAACAGGAACTCTGCCCGCGCGCCAGGGACGCTGCTAAGCTGCATCCACGCGCCGCCCCCACCACCGCGTGGTCGAAACCGATTGCCTGACAAAGGGGCTCAGACCGATCACAAGAATCGCAATCGAAAAAAGGCACCAGATCGCGGGCATCTCGTTCGGGTCTGATGTCAGATTGGCCGCCAGCAGCGGCCCTGCGACCGCGTGAACGATGACAAAACGCCAGGCGCCATAGACCAGAGGCAGGATAAACGCGGCGATCATGTAGCTCGGGAAGCCCGATTGCGTGCCAAATATCTGCTCTGCGCGCAGCATCAGGCCGTTGTAGGGGACATCCCATGCAATATGCCAGTCCCCTGACACAGTACACCACCGTTCCGCGCAGAGCACGCTCCCAGGCTGGCAGACCCCAAGCCATGGTGCGGGTATGATCTGAGCGAGCATCACCAATGACGAAACGGCGCAGACTGAAAATACAGCAACCCGCGCACGACGTCTGATCACTACGGGGACAAGCTCAAGCGCGAAGGCATTGATAAAAAACGGCTGAAACACAATATGCAGATAGGACAGCACAGTTACGGACCGGTTGGCAGCTGTCCCGCACTGATCGACAACAGCGTATCCGGCGACCTGTAACGCCTCCATTATCGCAAAATACCCCAGTGTCAGCCAGATTGCAGGTGGCGCGCCGCGCGCAAAGGTGAAAGCGGTCGCACCGGTGCCGGCTGCAACCATCCCGATCGATGCTTCCATGCTCCAGCACATCTGAAACTTTCCTTTCCCGTCCGACCATACGGACCGGCGCACCGGGTGGGTTGATGCTGGTCAATACCTGACCGGAAAGAGCAGACCCCGCCGCACTGATTTCAGGAAATGAGGGCGTAAATATCCTTGCACAGACCCGCCGGGTTTCGTCGCCAGTCGCGCAGGCATCCTCTGCAATCCCGCATCGGATCACTGAGAAAGTGCTGTCAGACGCACTCAAAATCGTCGCGGCCAGGCCGGTTAAACTGCCCTTTGTGCCGCACCGGGGGTGTCTTTGCTGATGAGCGGTTTTCTCGGTTGAAGTTCTTGCGGACGGAAGGATGACAGACCGCGCGTTTCTGCAAACTTCGTTCAGGCTCAAAGCGTTGAACGGCGCACTCTGGTCATCGGAACGGGCGTCGCGAAATCCCGACGCAGTTGTTGAGCCACCTGCCCGTCTTTTGCCTGTCGGGCGCACCGGGTTCCTGCAGCGCCATTTTGTTGGATGCCCGACGGTCTGTCACGATTTTTTCGTCGAAACCACGACGCGTCATCAGTATCCTGCGGAAGCTCAAGGCGGCCATCTTGTATCGGCCTCTCGCAATGACCGCTTCCGGCACCTCGCCTTAGTGGTCGAAGGGCGCAAGAGGTAATGCCGCCTGTGTTTCATCTGAGCGATGACCCTGTCCGGATGCATTATCCATCTGAACCTGATCTCAGCTGCCGGATCCGTTTATCGGACCATCCGGGCTGATCACACTTTGCTCTGACACTGACGTCGGTCCCGGTGCTCGCGCTTTCTGCTATAAAATAGCCATCAAATCTTTCCCACCGCGGTCTGTCGCCTGCAATGCCCCGGACGCGACATCGGTTTGCCACACGAGGCGCAATTGGTCCGAAGATGCGCCGTCCTTACCACCGTCACCGATCTCAGCCAGCCTCCCGTCAGCACGTCCGGATGGCGCACCGGGCACACCATCCGGCACCGTTTCTGCCAGACCGCTGTCAGGTTCACGCAGGCCGTAGTCAACAGCAGTGCATTCGTTAGTGGCTGCCGCCGCGCGTTGCGCCGGCAGCATCATGGGCCGGATTGATCTTCGTCAGTTTACCGGTTTTGCGCCTGATTAAACTCGCTTCAGGGTGCCGTGGCGAGGAGGGGCTCGTTTGACTTGCAAGCTGATCGTAAAGGATCATCACACAAAGCAATCTGCCAATCTGGCCGACTATGCCGCCGCCTGCAGGTCTTTCACGTGGCAGCAATCGCGGGATGACCTTGCCGGTTTGCCCGGTGGCGGGCTGAACATCGCGCATGAAGCCGTAGACAGACACGTCGCGGCAGGTCACGGGGATCAGGTCGCGTTGCGGTGGATCGCAAAATCCGGTGCGCGCAAAGAGTTTTCCTATGCTGAACTCAGTCGCAGGTCCAACCGCTTTGCCAACGTACTGCGCGCTCGCGGCATAAGGGGCGGCGACACCGTGTTCAGCCTGCTGGGGCGGGTTCCCGCGCTTTTTTTTAAGGCACTTGGCCCGTTTAAGGCCGGGGCTGTCTTTTGCCCCCTGTTTTCGGCGTTCGGACCCGAGCCCATTCGTGCACGTATGGAGATCGGTGCGGCGCGCGCGCTTGTCACTTCGGCGCGCCTTTACAAACGACGCTTTGAAAAGCACGCAGCCCCGCCAGAAGTCTTCCTGATCGATGGCGACGATGCGGGTGCTGCCAATCTGCCGTCCCTGATGGAGGCGGCAGCTGATACCTTTGATATTGCGAAAACAACCTCCGAAGACGCTGCTCTATTGCACTTCACCTCTGGCACGACCGGCAAGCCCAAGGGTGTGCTTCACGTGCACGGCGCTGTAGCAGCGCATCACAGCACCGGACGACTGGCGCTCGACCTGCGACCGGGCGACACCTATTGGTGTACGGCTGATCCAGGCTGGGTAACCGGAATGTCTTACGGCGTCATCGCCCCGTTGACCAATCGCGTCACCATGATCGTGGATGAGGCGGAATTCGACAGAGAACGCTGGTACGACACCCTGTCGCGCGAGGCGGTCAACGTCTGGTACACGGCACCAACGGCCGTTCGAATGCTCATGAAAGCGGGTCTGGAAGCAGTGCGACAACACGATTTTCCGGCATTGCGCTTCATGGCCAGCGTCGGAGAACCCCTCAATCCGGAGGCCGTGCTCTGGAGCAACGATGCGTTCGGCATGCCGTTTCATGACAACTGGTGGCAGACTGAAACCGGCGCTATCATGATTGCCAATTTTGCGGCCATGGATGTCAAACCGGGATCAATGGGCAAGCCCGTCCCCGGTATCGAGGCTGCCATTCTGGATACCGGTGCAGATCCGGTCCGCGTTCTGACAGAATCCGGGGCCGTCGGCGAGATTGCGCTGCGCCCTGGCTGGCCGTCGATGATGCGCGGCTATCTGCGTGAAGAAACGCGCTACAAGGAATGTTTTCGCGACGGCTGGTATCTCAGCGGCGATCTGGCAACGCGCGATGCGGATGGGTATTTCTGGTTTGTCGGACGCAGCAAGGACCTCATCAAAAGTGCAGGCCACCTGATCGGACCCTTTGAGGTTGAAAGCGCGCTGATGGAACATCCCGCGGTCGCCGAAGCGGGCGTGATCGGCCTGCCCGATGACACCATGGGCGAGGTCGTCACTGCATATGTCGCTCTCAAACCCGGACACGCGCCAACCGATGATTTGCGACTGGAACTGACCGGGCATGCGCGCAAGCGGGTTGGTCCGGCCATTGCCCCGCGCGAGATCGTATTCCGTGAAAACCTGCCAAAAACCCGCAGCGGCAAGATCATGCGGCGACTTCTCAGGGCGCGCGCGCTCGGCTTGCCGGAGGGCGATGTATCAACGCTTGAAAGTGACGGGACATGACCCGCAGCGCAGATAAGCCCCGCCTTGATCACGCGCACCTGCGCAACCTGTTGTGGCACATGATCCGTATCCGTCGCTTTGAGGACAAATGTGCCGAGCTTTACACGCAACAGAAAATACGCGGATTTCTGCATCTCTATGACGGCGAAGAAGCAGTTGCTGCGGGGGTCATACCGCTGTTGTCGGGCTCGGATCGTGTTGTCGCCACCTACCGTGAGCACGGGCATGCACTGGCGCGCGGTGTGCCCATGGGAGCCGTTCTGGCGGAAATGTACGGCAAAGCCGAGGGCTGTGCCGGGGGGCGCGGCGGATCGATGCATCTTTTCAGCCGCGACCATAACTTTTATGGCGGCAATGCGATAGTCGGGGGGGGGTTGCCCCTGGCTGTCGGTCTTGGCCTCGCGGACCGCATGTCTTCCAGCGGGTGCACGACCGTCTGTTTCTTTGGCGAAGGTGCCGTGGCCGAAGGAGAATTCCACGAAAGCCTGAACCTTGCGGCCTTGTGGAACCTGCCGGTGCTTTTCGTATGTGAGAACAACGGCTATGCAATGGGTTCGGCTCTCGAACTGACAGAAGCACAGACCGATATCACCGCGAAGGCGCGCAGCTATGGTATTGATGCAGAGTCAGTCGATGGCATGGATGTCGTCGCCGTCGAAGTGGCCGCGCGCAAAGCGCTGAACGCCATTTCCGAAACGGGTAAACCCCGGTTTCTGGAATGTAAAACATATCGCTTCCGCGCCCATTCCATGTTCGACGCACAGCTCTACCGGTCCAGCGCAGAAGTAGCTGAGTGGCGAGAGAAAGGCCCTGTAGTCCGGTTTCAGACCTGGTTAAACGATGCTGGTTTACTGCGCGCGCCCGAAGTGGCGGAAATCACAGCCGGGATAGATGCAGAGATCGCCGAAGCAGTCAGCTTTGCAGAAAACGGCACGGATGAGCCGACCGAGCAGTTAACGCGATTTGTTCTCGCGCCCGATCGCCCCGCCGCACCCTCAGTGTCGCCGCCGTCGAAAATGGTCACGACCACATACCGCGAAGCAGTTCGCGCCGGCATCGCCGATGCGATGTCCCGCGACCAACGGGTGTTTCTGATGGGGGAAGACGTCGGTCATTACGGCGGCTGCTATGCGGGAAGCAAGGGCGGACGGGCGGAATTCGGTGCCGCGCGCATCCGTGACACGCCGCTATCGGAGTCAGGTTTCACCGGCGCGGGGATCGGTGCTGCCATCGCAGGTCTGCGCCCGATCGTTGAGCTGATGACAGTGAATTTCTCGCTGCTGGCGCTTGACCAGATTCTGAATACTGCCGCGACGATCAGGCATATGTCTAACAATCAGTTCGGTGTGCCGCTGGTGATCCGCATGGCAACCGGCGCAGGCAGGCAGCTGGCCGCGCAGCATTCGCACAGCCTTGAAGGTTGGTATGCGCATATACCAGGGCTTCGTGTTCTGACCCCTGCCACGCCGGAAGATGCCCGCGGGATGCTCTGGACTGCCTTGCAGGACCCCGACCCTGTCCTGATTTTCGAGAATGTCATGCTGTATAACCGCGAAGGCATGCTGGCCGAAAACGCAGGCCCCGTCGGTATCGACCAGGCGGCCACTCGCCGCCCGGGCACAGATATCAGCCTGATTACTTACGGCGGGTCGCTCTACAAGACGCTGGAAGCCGCCGAAATCCTTGCACAAAAAGGCGTGTCAGCCGATGTGATCGACCTGCGCAGCCTGCGGCCGCTGGACATGGACACGATAAAGACCTCGGTCGCAAAAACAAACCGTGCCCTTGTGATTGACGAGGGATGGAAAAGTGGAAGCCTTGCCGCCGAAATCGGAATGCGACTTGTCGAGGAATCTTTTTTTGACCTCGACGCACCGGTTGCACGCGTCTGCAGCGAAGAGGTTCCGATCCCCTATGCCCGGCACCTCGAACAGGCGGCAATTCCGCAAACTGACAAAATCGTAAGAGCAGCGCAGGAGCTTATGGAGGCCAGGCCTTGAGCAATTTTCTGATGCCCTCGCTGGGTGCCGACATGGAGGCTGGAACGATGGTTGAGCAACTGGTGGCCGCCGGTGACACGGTCAGACGAGGAGACGTCATCGCCGCGGTAGAAACCCAAAAAGGCGTGATTGAGATCGAAGTATTCGAAAATGGCAGACTGGCGGAATGGCTGGTGCAGCCCGGCGACACGGTACCCGTGGGAACGCCACTCGCGGTTATCCACGATGCGGGCGGGCAGGAAACGCCGGATTTGCCTGAACCGTCTGAACCTGAGCCTGCACCGCGTGAAGCGCCACAACCCGTTGATCCCGGGACCGAACCGGCAACACCGGAAGATCAACCGCCGGCGGACCCTGTGCCCGCGCCCGTCCAGCCGGAAATTCCTCAGACACCGGGAGTCGAAATCCCGCCGCCCGAAGCTCAGCGCCGGCGCATAACCCCTGCGGCCCGGCGCCTTGCAGTCAGGCGCGACGTGGATATAGACAGCATCCCGCGTCAGGAAAACGAGGTTGTTACGCGCGCAGACGTGATCGCCGCGGCAACCGGCCTGCCTCCTTTGCGCGAGAAGACCGCCATCCAGATGCGCGATGCAATTGCGGCGGCCATGTCGCGCGCAAAGCGCGAAATCCCGCACTACTATCTGACACACGAGGTTGATCTCACAGCGACAGATGCCTTTCTGAGGGATCAGAACGCCGGTCGCCCGCCCGAAGTCCGGCTGCTCCCGGGCGCCGTATATATCCGGGCGATAGCGGTCGCTCTCAGAAAGTTCCCCGAATTCAACGGTCATTATTCGAAGAACCGGTTTCACCCGCGCAAGGACGTGCATACAGGTTTTGCCGTTCATCTGCGCTCCGGCGGACTGGTGGCTCCCGCCTTGCTCGATGTGAGCAACCTTTGCCTTGACGAAGTGATGGATGCCCTGCGCGATCTGGTGGCTCGCGTACGCGCGGGACGCTACCGCGCGCGAGAGCTTTCAGAGGCCACAATCACCCTTTCCAGCCTTGGAGATCGCGGCGTCGATCAGTTGTCACCCATCATCTACCCGCCTCAGGTCGCAATCATCGGTATCGGCACACCCAGACTGCGCCCTGCCCTGTACGATGGCGGGATTGCACCACGTCTGATGGCGAGTGTGACGCTGGCGGCCGACCACCGCGCGAGCGACGGGCACCGTGGTGCACGCCTGCTCAGGCGCATTGACAAGCTGCTGCAGGAACCGGAGCAGCTATGAGCCCGCAGGAAGCTGAGACTGTGCTGACGTCGGCGCTCAACAGGATCGCTCCGGAGATCGATCTGTCACAAATCAACCGCGGCGCGGATCTGCGAGATGAATGCGACATTGATTCAATGGACTTTCTGAACCTGGTCACGGCAGTATCGAAAGAGACAGGTGCCGAAATACCCGAGGCGGACTATAGGAAACTCCACAGCTTTGACGCCTTTACGCTATATCTGACGGCACACACGGGCTGAGCGTCAGGCCTTTTGTATCAGAGGCATCATATCCAGCCGGTAATCTTCCCCGACGCGAAATACCGAATTTTCCGGTACCTCATACCAGTCTTCTCCGTCTGTGACCGGCTCTGATGCGATCTCGATGGCCCGGTACCGGCGCTGAGGATCATGATGCACGTGCGGTTGCCCGCAGATCGGACAATCAAAAATGCAATCCCGTATCAGATAGTGAAGGGACCGGTTCAGACGCGATCCGACCATATGCTCACCGTCGGTCAGAATGATGTTCAACCCCACCCGTGCCTGAGGATCAACCTCCTGAGACCACTGCACAATATGGGAAAGCCCATCCGCAAGTGTTCTGAGCAGACCACCTTCCGGATGGCGCAGGAAAAGGCTGAGAAGGTAGCGAAATATGTGCTCGCTGTCCGTTGTTCCGCTGATGTGCGAGCGGTGCAGCGGGTCCATGTGCTCCAGTAACCGCAAGCGAACCTCATCAAAATTCGGCACTGTTCCGTTATGCGCGAAAATCCATCTCCCGTGATTAAACGGATGCGTGTTTTCGATGCTGGTGCCGCCGACAGTCGCACGACGTACATGGGCCACAACCGTTTTCGCATAGACACGAGCCGCCTTGCGGCTGAAATGCTCGCCATGAAACGCCGCCCAGACCTGTTTTTCTATCATCGGAACGCCATTCGGATAATCCGCAACGCCCCAGCCGTGGCCGTGTGCATAGCCCTGCATGTCCGACCTGCTTTGAGCCATCAGCGCATTTTGTGATTTCACCAGACCGCATTCGACTCTGGTGGGTTCATTGGCATGCATGGCATAAAGGCGGCACATGTTCCCTCCGGCTCAGTGAGCTCCACATTATCGGTTTCCGAATAAGCAGACTGATATTGATCAATGTATCGCGCGACAGAGCTGTACCATCGCGCATATGCCTGCTCAGACCGCACCCACCTGCCGCAAGGAAAACAATATCGCACAAACACTTTTGCGCGATGAGCCCGCTTTTTCCGCAGCGTTGGGGTTCGGCGATTATGTCCGGCAGGGCACGGGATCAGGGCCAAAGCTGCTGATCGGTGATCTGTCCGAAATTGCACTGTCTGCACGCGCTTACGTACCAACGCTTGAGTACAGGATGGCGCTGCTGTCACGTCCCGGTGATCATATGCTGGTGCATAATCGCAATCGGGCTTTCGAAGCCTACCTGACCGGTTATCTGGGATTGTCAGATGTGATTTTCCACCAGTGCGATACCGGAAACCTCCTGCCCGTGACGAAACAGGCCTGGTCCACGCCACGGCATGTGGATAATTTCGCCCGGATCGCACGGCAGCACGAGGGGCTGACATTGCTGTCCTACCTGACAACAGGCCATACATGGCGGCTGGCACAAGCCATCGGCGAGCGGTCGTCATGCCCTGTTCATGTCAGCGGCCCGTCTCCCCGGATCAGTCGTCGCACCAATGACAAACTCTGGTTTGCCAGACTGGCACGCGACATTCTCGGAGAACACGCCACGCCTCCCACGCTTTCGTCCTACGGTCCTGCCGCAACGGCGGGCCTGGTGCGTCGCATCAGC
>CBDUCB010000138.1:0-9468 GCA_965365545.1 uncultured Roseobacter sp.
GCCTGATCCGAAGGGCCTCGCGGCCGGGCCGGATCGGGACGATTTCTTCGATGATATCCAGTGCCGCGGTCGGTACATTTTCAAACTCATAGGTCACTACATCGACACTCTGCGCAAAGCGTTTGAGTGCTTCTGCATCTTCGTAAGGGGCGGTGGTGACGGCATCCGCGACCTGTCCGGCGGGCGGGTTGTCTGATGGCTCATATATGTGACAGAGCAGGCCAAGGCGAGAGGCCGCCACGCTCAGCATCCGTCCGAGCTGTCCGCCGCCCAGGATACCGATGGTGGCGCCGGTGCGCAGGGGCTCAGTCATCTGCCGGTTCCTCAGGAATTGAGGCCGAGAGGGCAGCGCGCCAGCCCTCAAGCCGGCCAGCCAGATCCTCGTCGCTCAGAGCGAGAATACCCGCAGCCATCAGCGCGGCATTGGCCGCACCCGCAGACCCGATCGCCATGGTAGCCACCGGGAAACCCTTTGGCATCTGAAGAATGGAATAAAGAGAATCCACGCCCGACAGCGCGCGGGTCTGCACCGGCACGCCGATGACCGGCACGCGGGTCTTGGACGCCATCATTCCGGGCAGATGCGCAGCACCACCGGCACCGGCAATGATCACCTGCAGTCCGCGACCCACAGCCGATTTGCCATAGTCCCAAAGACGGTCGGGGGTGCGGTGAGCCGAGACAATTTTTGTCTCATAAGCCACGCCAAGTTCGTCCAGCAGCGCCGCTGCCTCTTTCATGGTGGGCCAGTCCGACTGACTGCCCATGATAATGCCAACAACCGGCGTGGTCATATGTGAGGGTTCCCTGAGCCTGTCCCGCGCGAGCCGGAACTATAGTCGAATCGTACTGCCTGGCAATGCGGTCAGAAAAGTTCAGGCAATGATATCCGGGGTCAGACGGTCTTCGATCTGCGCGATAACATCCTTAAGGCGCAGTTTGCGTTTTTTCAGCCGCTGCAGTGTCAGCTGATCGCCCATGCCTTTTTCCGCCAGCGCGTGAATCGCCTCGTCCAGATCGCGGTGTTCGCGGCGAAAAACCTCAAGTTCCACGCGCAGCACCTCATCGGTTTTCATCGAAAGGTCAGACTGAACGTTCATCGCAGCGTGATTCCATAGCTGTTACCGGTACCATCATAAGCGTTCGGGACTTTATCGCATAGCCCTTGTCTCCGGCGCGACTGCTCCCCATATTCATCTCAGGGATCGCCGTTAAGGGGTCCTGACTGACTGTCGCTTGACCTAAAAGGACGTGTCGCATGACGAAAATGACCCTTGGTTCATATCCCCATATGCTGGGATTTGAACAGCTTGAACGCCTGCTGGAACGCACTGCGAAGTCCGGCAATGAGGGCTACCCTCCGTTCAATATCGAACAGACATCCGATTTTTCCTACCGGATCACGCTGGCTGTTGCAGGCTTTGCCGAAGAAGACATCTCGATCACTGTCGAGGACCGGCAGCTTGTCATCCGCGGTCGCCAGACTGATGACAGCGAAGGACGCGTATTTTTGCACCGTGGCATCGCGGCCCGCCAGTTTCAGCGCAGCTTTGTGCTCGCCGATGGTGTGGACGTGGGAGAAGCGATCATCGGAAACGGTCTGCTGCACGTCGATCTGACGCGCGCAAAACCGCAGACCGTTGTCAAAACAATCAACATCAGAAAGGGGTGAGCCATGCACGAACCGTTTGAAGGACACCAGACAGACAGCCGCATCGTTTACGTGAAAGCGATCGATGTGACTGACCTGCCCGATGAGGTGCAGGGCCAGATCGAAGGCATTGAACAGCTCTACGCTGTGCACGACAGCGAGGGCCAGCAGCTGGCGCTTGTCGCGGACCGCAACCTCGCGTTCCGTCTTGCGCGGCAGAATGACTATGCGCCCGTCGCGGTGCATTGACGCCGACTGAGGCGTGCTGAAGAATTAAGAAGGGCTGCAGACAGCTGCGGCCCTTTTTTACTTCGGGAGACCGGCGATGGAGTATCAGTTCGACTGGGTGGATGCCTTTGCCGCAAGCGCCTTTGGCGGCAACGGCTGTGCGATCGTGCACGACGGAGCGGCACTGCCCGCGGAATTATGCATGGCTTACGTCCGCGAAACCTCGCTGGTGGAATGCACTTTTACCGGGCCGTCGGACGTTGCGGACATTCGTGTCAGATACTTCCTCGCAAGCCGCGAGATCCCTTTTGCCGGCCACCCCACCATCGCGACCGTGGCTGCGATGCGGGCCCGTGGCATGGTGGGCGACGGGTCCCTGACACTTGAGACAGGGGCGGGCATCGTTCCGGTCACGGTCAGCGGCACAAGGGTCACGATGACCCAGATCGCGCCGCAGTTCGGCGAGACGGTACCGCCCGGTATCGTCGCCGCAGTGGGCAGCATTTCACCCGACCAGATCATCTCGCCACCGCAGATTGTCTCAACAGGACTGCCGTTCTGCATCACAGTTCTGCGTGATCGCGCAGCGCTTGAGGCGCTGACATTTGATCATACCGCCATGCAACGGCTCGCCACGCATCTGGGGCAGACCGGAACGGACCTGATGGAGCCTTTCTGGGTGGTTCAGGACGGGGCAACAGAGGCCGGTGATACTTACGCGCGCCTTCTGCTTGCGCCGCCGTCCCCTGCAGAAGACCCCTTCACCGGCTCCGCGACCGGCGCCATGGCGGCGTATCTGTGGTCGCACGGGCTGATCGGCGAACCGGACTTTGTCGCCGAACAGGGACACGCTATGGGTCGTCCCGGTCAGGCGCAGGTCAGCGTGCTTGGCCCGCGCGACGCCATCACCGGTGTAGAAGTTGGCGGCAACGGCATCATCGTGATGTCAGGCACTGTGCATTTTCCCTGACCAGTGTCAGGCGGCGCGGCGCAAAGAATTTGCGGGGTGCAGCACGAGCGGCAAACCCCCTTTTGGTTTCGGGATCGGCATCCGTTGCCATTCCGGTGCACCATAAGGCAGCCCGACCCGGTTTGCGCGCAGCAGCGTCGCCACGAAGAGCTTTACCTGCATGGTGGCGAAATGCATGCCGATGCATTTATGCGCCCCGCCGCCAAAAGGTGTCCACGCAAAACGGTGGCTGCGGTCTTCGGCGCGTTCAGGGCTGAACCGGTCGGGATCAAATGCGTCGGGATTTGTGTAGAGGTCCGGCGACAGCATCGTGACGCCCGGATTGAGCGCCAGCGACGTCCCGGCGGGGATATCAAAGCCCTGCCAGTGAAAATCACGCAGCGCCAGACGCGGAATAAAAGGCACAGGCGGCACAAGGCGCAGCGCTTCCCGGAAAACCTTGTCGGTCTCCGTCATCTTCGCCAGCGCTTCCTCATTGAGGGCTACATCCCCCAGATCTGCCACTTCCTGAACCAGGCGGCGCTGCCATTCGGGGTGAGAGCCAAGAGCAGACATCATCACGGTCAGAGAGGTGGCGGTGGTGTCATGTGCGGCCATGATCAGCAGATTGAACTGGTTGACGATCTGCTCTTCATCCCAGGAATGACCGTCATCATCCGTCGCAATGCACATCTGTGAGAAAAAATCATCGCCGCCCGACAGCCTGCGTTCAGCGATAAGATCCCGGAAGGTGTTACGCAGAAAATCGCGCCCCCGCACCCCGTGCCACATCGGCGTAAAGGGAATGGCATGGCGGACTGGCGTGACCGAGGCGCGGATTTCATTTTTTATGGCGCGATTGATCTTTTGCGCCAGCGCGCCATCCAGCGGCAGCCCCATGAAGACAGCACCACCCATGCGAAGGGTCAGATCCTTTATGGCGGCATAAAAATCAAACGGATGTTCGCGGGGCCATGTGAGCAGCAGGTCGTTCATTGTCTGCTCCATGCGCGCTCTGTATTCCCGGATGGCAGAGGCGCGAAAGGCCGCCGTCATGATCCTGCGGTTCATACGGTGTTTGTCAAAATCCTGCAGAATGAGTCCGCCCGGGTAGATTTTGCGCAGCGCGTCCCAGCCGCCTTCGGACGAGAAATTCTTGTCCTGATCCAGCAGCACATGTTCGAGCGCGTCCGGTCCGCAAAGATTTACCCGCCAGATACCCAGCATTTTCGTTTTGTAAACAGGACCATAGCGACGAATATACTCCTGTTGTGTGCCATAGCTGTCGCGGGCGATCGTCAGCGTATGGCCGACGAGCGGCGGCAGGGGCGGGCCGGGGATATGGGACAGGGCGGCACGTGTGGGCATATGGACCTCGCTTGCAACGGTTCAGACCGGTCTCCGGTCAGGGCACGTCTGGCGTTATCCATATGTCTCGTGTTTACCGGCTTAACCCACCGTACGCAGGCAACACCCGCACGGGGCCCCCGGTCTGCGTTCTATTCCGCAGCACTCTCTGAGACCTCGGCACCATAGCCGAGGGGCAGGGAGGTCTCTTCGCCCTCGTTCTCTGCCAGAAAGCGCTCCGCCTCCAGAGCCGCCATGCAACCCATGCCGGCAGATGTGACCGCCTGCCGGTACTTGTGATCGGTCAGATCGCCTGCGGCGAACACACCGGGGACCGATGTCTCGGTGCTGTCAGGTTTCGTGACGACATAGCCGCCCATATGCGTCTCAAGCACGTCCTTCACGAGCTCGTTGGCAGGCGCGTGGCCAATGGCGACAAAGACACCTTTGGCCGGGATTTCTGTGATTTCGCCGGTTTTTGTGCTCTTTACCCGCACCGCTTCGACACCGAGTGGAGTATCCGTGCCCACGACCTCTTCGAGCTCATGAAACCACAGAGGCTCAATTTTGGGGTTTTTCATCAGCCGGTCGATGAGTATCTTTTCCGCGCGCAATTCATCGCGGCGGTGGATCAGAGTGACCTTTGAGGCGAAATTCGTCAGGAACAGCGCCTCTCCCACGGCCGTATTGCCGCCGCCGATCACGACAATTTCCTGACCCCGGTAGAAAAAGCCGTCACAGGTCGCACAGGCCGAGACACCGAAACCTTTAAATTTCTCCTCGGAAGGCAGTCCGAGCCATTTTGCCCGCGCGCCGGTCGCGAGGATCACAGCATCGGCCACATAGGTCGTGCCACTGTCCCCCGTGGCGATAAACGGGCGTTTCTCAAGGTTCAGATCCGTGATGATATCGCCGATGATCTCGGTACCCATCGCTTTGGCATGGGCTTCCATGCGCACCATCAGGTCGGGCCCCTGCACTTCGGTATCGCCAGGCCAGTTTTCGACTTCGGTGGTGGTTGTCAGCTGCCCGCCCGGTTCTATACCCTGCACCAGGATGGGGTCCAGCATCGCGCGGCTGGCATAGACGCCGGCGGTATACCCGGCAGGGCCTGAGCCAATTATAAGTACGCGCGTTTTACGTGTGTCACCCATGATAATCCCCGTCTGATCTGGTTGCAGCAGCCCCCGATATATAGCGGCGGCGGCAGGGCTTAAACCCCTCGAATGAAGGCGCGCAGTGCATACCGGCATTGCTGGTTTGGGGAAACCCGGAAAGATTATTGCGCAATTGAGAAATAATATTGCGCACCACTGTGGCGGTGCTATAACTTCTGCAAAATCAGGGGGGCTATATGGCAGGAACACGTCTGGATCCGATTGACCGGAAGATCCTGGCTGAGTTGCAGGCAGATGGTCGGATGACCAATGTCGAGCTCGCGCGACGGGTGGGCATTTCGGCGCCGCCCTGCCTGCGGCGGGTCAGAACTCTGGAAGAGTCGGGCTATATCACAGGGTACCACGCAGAAGTTGACGCCCGCGAGCTTGGCTTTGAAGTACAGGTTTTTGCGATGGTTGGCCTGGCCAGCCAGGCTGAAGCCGATCTGACCGCCTTTGAAAACCGCTGCCGGGCCTGGCCACTTGTGCGCGAGTGTCATATGCTCAACGGCGAGGTGGATTTCATCCTGAAATGCGCAGCGCCCGACCTTTCCGGTTTTCAGAAATTTCTTACCGGCGAATTGCTGACCACACCGAATGTGGCCAGCGTCAAGACATCGCTGGTGATCCGCTGTGCCAAAGATGACCCGGGCGTGCCTTTTGATGTGCTCGAAGCGCGACTGAGTGCTGCCGGTTAGGCTGCTGTCTGATCTGACGCGTCCGACGGCAACCGTTCAAAGGCCACCGGCCCGAACTCGCTGAGCGAATCGATGTGCGGAAAGAGCGACATATAAACATCGCGCAGCGTATGCGATGTATCCCGCAGGGCCGCCGCATCAGGGTGGAAGCTCTCAACCTCAAGACCGCCCGCAATGATCGCGTCGTGCTGGCGCAGGGCGATATGAAAGAGCCGCACCGGGGTCGGCGGTGTTACTTCGATTACATTCACGCCATCCACAAAATTCCTCGCCGGGGTCATGATTTGCCGACCTTCACAGCTTGCACGAAGATGCGCGGGTGTTTGCAGCAAACATGCCGCAGCCCCGAGGCTGACAAAACTGTCTGGCCGGTTCACACCAAAGCTGTCAGCCATGATGCGGGTAAGCGGCATACGGGCCGCGTCATCAGCGGGCGCGTAAGACGCTGATCCGATCCATGTGATTTCACCGGTGCCGCCGGAGGTTGCGACCTTGTCGCCGGGGTGCAGATCTTCTACGGCCACGGGGCCGTGCGGCGTGTGCACGAGCGTGCCGCGCGCGAAGGCTGAAAACGCCCTGTCGAAAAGCGGCAGGGCCGGAATCCGGCGCTGCCCGATGATCGTGCTGCGGTCTGATCTCAGGGCGGCGATGTCCGCAATCCGGACCGCACAGTTGATGCGGGACGCGGGGCTGTTAGCAGATGCGGATACGGATGCAGGCAGTGCGGATGCGGGCGGCGTGAGGGTCATGCGATCACCTTTTAAAGCTGGTCACATCCCGTGTCGGCCCCACCGACGAGCACGGAAAGGACAGGTACATGTTCTTTCGTGTCTTGGGTACGCAGAGAATGTGCGACGGCCTGCGGGTCTGTCAAAGGTCCCGTGTCATTCGACCTGATCACGGGATCAATCCTGACAATCCGGCTGGTTTGTTTCTCCAGCCTGAGCCGGCCCGTCACATTTGCCGCAGCAAAAAACCCTCCCGCGATTCGTCGCGGAAGGGTCAGGGATATGGCCTCTGCCGGGGCCGTCACTCTGGAGGGAATGATTCAGGCAGATCTGGCGACCGGTTGCTCTTTACCGGCGCGCTTTGCGATGAAGGCCGCGCGACGCTCACCCCGTCGCCAGGGCATTTCGGTTTTTGACGTATCGGCGGTCTTTATGACGGACCGGATAAAGCGTTTGTTGGTTTTCATGGTCTTATCCTGCTCTTTTTTTGTCTGCTCCGGGGCATTTGCCTCTCGTTGATCATCAAATTGCCCGACCATTCGGGCAGGTTTGGGGCGGGAAACAATAAATCTGAATTAATTTTACAGAAAATTTGCTGCAATTTTGAACGAATTGCCCGATTTTGGGTGCCCTGCGATTTTTCGTTGTTTTTATGGTTAAACGGGGCAGAAATTCACTGGCGCAGGAGACAATGGGGCACAGAATGCAGCATTGTTCACGGCAAATGCGGCCGTGCCGGGCCAGGTTTCGCCGGTTTTCTGCCGCCTTTGGTTCGATTTCACAGTGTGATGGCCGCGATCAGCCGCCCGTAGTCGGCTTCTTTTTTATGGGTGCTGCGCCGGTAAGAATAGAACCGGTCTGCATCCGCGTATGTACAATGCCGCGTCCATTCGGCTGATGCGATGCCTGCCTCGCGCAGACGGTAGAGCCCGAAGGCGGGCAGATCGAACATCATCCGGTCACCGGTGCCGCCTGCAAAAAACCGCGTGTACTCCGGATCCTCGGCGCTGAAGGTATCAAAAAATTCCGGACCGACTTCATAGGCGGCCTGCGAAATAGAAGGTCCGATAACAGCATGGATGTTGCCGCGCGCTGCGCCCAGACCGAGCATGGCCTCAATCGTCGCTTCCAGCACGCCGTTCAGAGCGCCTTTCCATCCGGCGTGAGCCGCACCTATGACGCCGGCCTCATGATCGGCAAAAAGCACAGGCTGGCAGTCTGCTGTCAGGACCGACAGCGCGACACCGGGCTGATCTGTGACCAGCGCATCTGCTTTGGGCTTTTCTTCCAGCGGGCCCGTTACAGTAACCGCATCGGCCGAATGAACCTGGTGTACGCCCAAAAGATGATCAGTGCCGACGCCCATTGCTTGTGCGACGCGCGCACGGTTGATCGAGACAATTTCGGACTGATCAGAACTCCCGGACCCGCAGTTAAGCCCGGCAAACACACCCGATGACGCGCCCCCGCGGCGGGTGAAAAACCCATGCCTTAATGGTCCGAGACTGTCTGCGGTCAGGATTTCAAGTGTCATCGTTCCAATCCGGGTGGCGGTCCGTCAGCATCGCGATAAAGACCAAGCACTTTGAACAGAGTTCCCATTTCGTCAGGGTGCGTCAAGCGGCGATGTGCAGCGATATGCTCTTCCAGCGCCGTGCCGCTGAGACCCGTGGCAAGCCGTCGCGCGCGTTCTGTGATGCCCAGTCTTTCCAGAAAAAGCCCCTGTGGTGTCAGCCTGCTTGCAGCACAGGGAGCCGCCCGCGCGAGACCTTCGAAATCCACATGCGCGGTCAGATCCGCAAGTCCCGGTTGCTCAAAGACGCCGGTCTTTTTATGCTCTTTTACCGCCTGGAATGTGTCGCCGGTGCTGCGCCACTCTCCATAATCAATGATCAGCGCCAGCCCGCCGGCCTTTGCAATTCTGCGGCCCGTTGCGTCGGCCAGTGGCCCGGCCTGAGGCGCGTATTCGACCATATCTCCGGGGCTCGTATCTTCCAGACGATGCGACAGAGCCGGTTGGGGCAACTCAGGTGCAAGACCAAAACACAGCGTGCCGTTCTGCAGGCCGACCTGGCGTTCCCGCCAGTGTTTGTCTGCGCGCACAAACTGGCGCACGGGCAGCGCATCAAAAAATTCATTGGCAACAAGAAACAAAGGCGCATCCGGCAGGGCATCGAGGGTATCGGTAAAGACCGGTCTGACCGGTGCAAGTGCCGTCGTCTGCAGCGCGCGCAGTTTTTCTGAGACTTCGAAAAGCGTAACCGTCGCGGCCTCATGAAAGCCCGGCACGCCGGCCGTGGCCCGCAGGATATCGGCCATAAGGGTGCCGCGGCCGGGACCAGCCTCGGCCAGAGTGAAGGGTGACGGGCGGCCCTGATCGAGCCAGGCCTGTGCCATGCAAAGCCCGATCAGCTCGCCAAACATCTGGCTGATTTCGGGTGCCGTGGTAAAGTCTCCCGCGCGGCCAAACGGTTCGCGCGTGGTATAATAACCATACCGGGGATGAAGCAGGCACTCAGCCATATACTCTGCGACGGAAACCGGCCCGTTTTCCGCGATCCGTGCCGTGAGCAGGTCGCGCAGTGTCATTGCCGGATCCGGGCCCGTGCCATCAGCCAGAGCCCGGCGAGGATCATCTGCAGCGACAGGATCTGTCCCATCGTGAGGCCCCAGCCGCCCACATGCCAGGCAAGCCCCAGCGGATTACCGG